>CALXQM010000015.1 GCA_944390765.1 uncultured Alphaproteobacteria bacterium
TCGTGATGCTCTGCTGAAAGCTGTCCAAAATCTGAAGGAAATTTGGAATTATCTATACTAATCGGAACAACGAAAAATCGTAAAACTGCTTTTAAACTCTGTCATATTTCAAGAAAACAGCATGAAATTGAGCCTCAATCTCGATGGATTAAATCGATTATTAATTGAGCTCGCGTAAAAGGAACTGACCATGGAACCACTGCAACAAGAAGTGTTTATACCGATAAAAATTAGCAAACTAAAACCAGGTGGTCGAACATATACAGTACATCCCACAGAGCATTACGTCCTTACCCCTCTCTCGAAGCTACTCGCAAAAGCATACATCATGGACAAACGCCTAAAACAAAATCCCGATCTGACATTCCGCCAATTCTGCAAGCTCAGCAACATTACTCCTAGATATTTGAGCGGTATCTTACAGCTGAACAACCTCTCCCCTAAACTAAAACGCATGATTACGGACGGATACCAGCCAAAAAACCTCTCAATCAAAAATATCATCGCAGGAAATGTGCCAGTGCTGTGGATGGAACAGGAGGAGTGGTTTAGAAAATTTTACTGCAACATAAATAATCAAGAAAAATGCAATAAAAACAATAAATTAAAATGAATAAAATTTGCAGAAATGACTTGATAAATCTCATATTAAGCACCATTAATTGTAATGTAAATTCTAAAGGAGCTTAAACATGTGGAAATCTGGAATATTAACAATAAATGGCATCAACATCGTGTGGAACGCTAAAGTTTTCGATGAAGGTAGCCGGCATTAAAAACGGACGTAAAGCTAAGCGCCAAAATTGGTAATGAGTGGCTCTTTAATATATGACCGAGGTTGGGATATTAAACCTAAAGGCGAAATCTCCAAAAAAGCCTTTAAAACCCTTATTAAAAAATATAACTGAATTAATGTTAGCAAACATTAAGACGCAACTCAGAAAAACTTCATATGATAATTCTTTGTATTTTCAATTTTCATATAATTATAACAAAAGCTTCGATTGCTGGATTACTGAAAAATGAAAAGTTAGATTATAAGAATTTAACACTCAGTGAATTTTAATGTTTCAAAATCAATTGTATAATGTTTACAATTTGTGTTACTGTGATTTTGGTTATATTAAAGGTTGAAGGTGTATATGAAATTTATATCCATTGTTTTTATCTTAATAATACATATGACAAGTGTGGCAATGCCGTTACTTGGCAACCATGGACAAATTTGCGTTAAATCTATAGATAAGTTATCTTGCTATTACAGAGACGAAGGAACAACAGGAAAAGAAGTTGGTGCTCCACTAGAGTGCTCATTAGACAAAGAGATATATTACAAGATGGCCTATATGTGTACGGCTGTAAAGATTTTAAATGGATATCTTCTTGGAAAAGGAAATATAGAGGATAATATTGCCGAAATCAGTTATACTCCTTACTCTACTAATGTACTGGTTCCTTATTTTAGATTCATCAAAAAAGAAGAAAATGATTTCAAATGCGTTACTAAGCCATGGCTTATTAAGCAAAAAGGTAAAGAAAAGTGTTTGGTATTTGTAAGTGGCAATATTGGAACTATGTCACAGTACTTAAGTGAAGCATACAATTACTTTTTTAATGGTTCAATGTCATTTGGAGAGATAAAGGTCATCAATAATCCAAAGGGGCAGTCTAAACATGGAAGTCAAGGGCATACGGAAGAAGCTTTATTAGATCGTTTGGCTTGTGAAAAATTCACAACATCATGCGCTGTTATCGTTGATATGTTTTCCTGGTTAGATCCGTGTTCTGGCTGTATGAAGCAGATGAGACTTTTTAAAGAGAATAAAGAGCAAAAACTGCCTATCGTATTCAGAGTAGTTTCCCAGAGAAGATATAAAAATGTTTTGCCGGTAGATTTAAGTGGTGAATATGATGGTGATCCACTGTTTTTTCAGGATTTATATAAAAAAAATGCAATTTTGGTAACGAGAATTGATCCGAATATAGATAGAATACGCGATAGCGTTATTGAGAAATTACATACGGGAATTATTGCTTTTGCCCTGCAGAAAGACATTAACTTTTGGGTAAATGTTCAGCCATTTATAATTAGGCTAGCATTAGATGGAACTTCACAGGCAAATAATGTTCAGATGATATTTAAACTTAGATTTCCTATAGATTGCTTATTAATACAAGCAAATAACATTTTAAGAAGTGAAAAAAATGGAATTTGTTATCAAGGTATTAAGGTTGCAGAATCTCAACTGTTAGATCTATTTAATAATCTAAAATCTATTTCTGTTTCCGACGATACTCTTTGTCCATTATTTTTGAAATACTTTGGATATCAAACGAATTATTCCAAATCAGGAACCGCACTACAATGGAAAAAAGTTTTACAAGGTAATATTGCTTTAAGATTAGCTGAACGAAAATTAGACCCTTCATCTAAAAATGATTATATTAATTTTTATATAGCGAACTGCCTGCTGTATCAAGTAAAGAATGTTTGGCCTCTACGTAAAGAGAGTATTAGTTCATATAAAAAAGATAGAGGCATAGTTTACAATGATTTCAATAAACCAGATAATGTTGAAAATTATAATTTAGAAATTCTTGAGAAATTAATAACATAAAAGATGTTGAAAGTGTTGGTTCTGGTAATAAAGAATAGTGATGTAATTTTTATTTTATAGCATTCTTTGAAAGATATAGTTTTACAGATGATATAGTCGCCTACAAATTTTATAAAATATACCTTTTATATGAATAGATCAGAGAAATTAGTAGATTAAGTAAACCGTTTCAGAATATTTAACGTTTTAAGCGATTTCTGGTATTCTGAAGGTATTAGTTAGATAACTATTTGCACTTGGAAGGTGTACGATAATGAAAAAGTTAGTTTTTTAATAGTTTATTACACTAGTATAGATGTGTAAGAGTAATGAAAATCTCCATTCTGTACCTAATTATTTGCTGTTAGTGTATATCATACTGGAAATGGCTTGTTTTATACCAACATTCTTTAGCTTTTACTGTTGTTTTTTCTGTCTCCTGATGCTCTGTATCTTCCTCATCTCCTGGTATCTTAGCAACCTCCATCAGATAAGGCAAAGTAGCCTCAGCGACCTCTCTTGTTACACGAGCATTCGCATTGAAATTTATATTAATCCCCATAAATACCACAATTGCAGAAAAAAGTAATTTTTTAATACACTTTTTCATCTCATATCTCAATTTAATATATTTGCTTTATATATTACAAACTAATTATTAATTTTAAGTTAATTTTCTAAAAATATAATTTAAATATAATATTTAAATTTCTATATCATTTAAAAATGCCTGTAATTTGAGTCCTTTTATGATTTCACAATTCTCTTGCATCCTTCATTAAATTTTCCTGAATAAAATTATCTCAAATGCCTCAAATTGCAGAGTAAATTACAATTCCTGTTTTAACTACAACCCGCTACTCCGGTTAAAAATCGCGGAAAATTTTAGCAGTATTTTATCAAAAGTCGATTCAGGCCTCATCTATGAGGTAAACTAGCGATTTTCTCCAGTATACATGATTTGGAGAATTCGAGAGCATTTGGAGAGAGATTTTGCAATTTGGAGAATATCTAAGTCTAGATAAATTTATCTATAATGCAACATGAAAGCCCCACAGAGCCTCTGTTACAGCGGACTCCAAAATCAATGTGACAAGCATTCAAATATGTAGAAAAACTGTTTTTGACTCTCAAAATGGTGGAGGGGGAAAGATTCGAACTTTCGTAGACTTCCGTCGGCAGATTTACAGTCTGCTGCCATTGACCGCTCGGCCACCCCTCCAGCAGATTAAAAACATAATAAATATGAATCAATGGCTTTGTCAATCCTTAACTTAAGAAATTGTATGAATTCGAGAAAATAAATTTTATTGTTAATAATATCGTTTGGATTAATATACTATTAAATATTATAATAATTCTTTTATTTCCATAATTTAATAACAAGATTGCACTTTATATAACACTATTTTAATGAAATTTTATTGTTTTTTTTAAGTAATTCTTAACATTTATCCAATAATTATATATAATTCATGATAAATTTAATTAAAATTATGAAATATGAAAAAATTAATTGGTATTGTTTTTGTTGGATTTTATTATATAACTTCCGTAGGAATGATTCCTGTAAATGTTAGTTCAACCCCGGAATCTCAACATGCAACTAAAATAGATGTTAAATTCGAAGATGATGCGATTAATGTTAGAAATAATATAGTTGAGTTATTAAAACTCGGACAAACAGTAAATGAAGAGACGTTTGAAAATTTTAATAAGGTTGCTAAATATGTAATGGATCTTTGTCCAGATGAAATAAAAGAAGATTTTTTAATTTCAATAACAAATCACTGGATACAGTCCCAAACTTTATTATATAAGAAGCCGAAAATATTATTGAAAAATAACAAGTTCAAAATGTTTAGAATGTTATTTCAAAACTTACATACATATTATTCAAATATGACTGATAAGTTCTATAAAAAACTAGATTATAAATTAAAGAAATATTCATATGTTTCAGTTTCATCAGTAGATTCTTTAAATTATATATTAATGGAAGATAATATAGAAGATTTTCAAGAATATATAATACAACATCCATCATTTAATTTTGAAGGAACTTCAGGAGAAATGATTTGTGCAATTACCATGGGGTATGGTTCTATAAAGATATTTAAATACTTATTATTAAATGATATAGATCCTTCTAGTTATAGTAACTATGCGATAACAGGAGGTAATAAAGAAATAATGCATATATTAGAGCAAAAGGATTGTATATTTAATCAAGATTCATTGCTACAAGCCATTGATAATCTTTTTCTGATAACGAAAAATCCTATTCTTAATTGGTTATTATTGCATATGGATTCAGAATCTAAAAAAATTGATGATGAGGCTATAGATGATTATTTTCCACAAATTAATTTAATCCCTTTGCAGTATGCTGATAATAATGCACAATACTCAGATAATAGTGATGATAATGAATACAATGAATTTGCTAAATACCTAAAAGATAACATTACTATTGATGCTCCAGATAGTGTATATATGGATACAGGAGAATTTTTCTGGGATTTAACTTTTAATGAACCCTTTATTTCTAAAAATAAAACAATTGGAAATCAAGAGCAAAATTATATTGATAAAAATGCTTTTTTTTGTATATTTATTAGCAAAAGTAATCAAGCAGACGCAATTCATGAATAAGTTTTTATTTTATGCAAAGAATAATAGAATACTATAATGCATGATATAAAAATATATTAAATAACATTACGGCTGTAATTAAAAGGTAGATTTGATAAGATATGCCATAGATAGGCAATAAGAAAAGATATGAGTGAGAATTATATGGATGCTCCTCGTATGCTTATGGGTGCAATAATAGATTATCCGTTAGAAGATTAGATAGATGGACGTAGAAAGTTTTTAGATGAACATCATGTTTTGTTCTTTAAAAGATATTTAGGAGATAAAAATTGATTTTAATTTCAATACTCTTCTTTTTATGCAAACTACCGTTTCATATATTGAGATGGTAACACTGTTGACACCATTGGTATAAGTTCTGAGTTATCTAAACAAATAGAATTATACATACGGAATTTTTATTTGATATAATCTATTAAAAGGTAATGTTCAGAAAAATTTATGTTATCTATGTAATAGTTGGATATTCGTTATGTGGAGCTATGCTTATACAAAGCAATGTACCATTAATTTAGTAAAATGTGTTCCTGTTACCATAATTATAGAAATAGCGATAGTTTGATTTTAAGAAGATACAAAAGATAAATACAACTATACAAAAAAAATATATAGAAAAATTAAAATCGTTAGGAAAAGACACAAAAGTTTATGAAATATTATTAGAAGAATCAAAAAATCAATGCTTTCTAAAAAATTAAAAGGATTTCCACTTTTTTCTTTATTACAAAAAGAAAAAGACATTAGACACATAAATGATATTGTTTATGACGAAATAAATACGATATTGGTAGAATAAAATTTTCTTATTTTTTTTAATACAAAAAGACCTCTTAATAAAAGAGGTCTTTTTATAAATAATAGAGATATTATTTAGCTATTTCTTTTCTGAAGTAATTTTTAAGAATTCAAAGTTAAGTCCGCGTACAGCATAGAACCATATCAACATAATGACTACGAATATAGTTGCAACGACAGGAGCAATATCAGCTAATTTTGAACCTATAAATATCACATTCAAAAGTAAGAAATTAATTGCTGCTCCTCCAGATTTACCAGCTCTTCCACCAATAACATCAACAGCAGCTTTACCTTTTGATTTCAGTTCATCATCCAAAGGAATATAACTCATCTCTTTTGTAGAATCAAAAAGTGAATATTTAACGCCTTTTGCTAAAACATTCTGTGCCAATCCTATATAAGCAATAACTTCTAATACACTTAGAGAACAGCAAGCGCTTATCATCGGACTCATCAAATCCTTGAATATGATACATCCAAAGAATATCAAACCTGTAATAAATACCATTAATGGAGTCATCATTGCAGCGGTAAACCAAGAACAGCGTCTTAATATATTAGCTCCCACTAACATAAAGAATATTGTTGCAGCTCCGGTCCAAATCTGTAATCCCCCCATGAATCCACTAAATTGTGCCGGCGTTGGACAAAGAATTTTGACCTGATCCTTCCACATAACCTCAACTAAGTTAATACTAATTCCGTAACATACAACTAAAAGAACTATATATCCTAAATATTTAGATGACATAATATATTTTAAACTTTCCCCTAAGCTTAATTTAACTTTTTTCTTAGGCTTTTTAATTTCATCAGGATTAAAATATTTTGGATCGGTTAAAACGTAATTATTCAACCAGTAATAAATTCCAATAATAACTATACAAATTGCAACAGCAATGCCACTAACTAAGCTAACATTTTTTACTGTTTTTAACACTCCTCCGGAGACAATTAATGCGCCATTAGCAACAAAACCAAACATAGCATAAAATCTTTTGGACTGTTTTAGTGAAGTTACATCATTAGCAAATCTCCAAAACATCAAGCTTATCATAGCACTGCCCCAAAGCTCTGCCATTACATAAAATGAAGAAAAAACCCATCCTTGAATAGGAACTAATAAACTTTTAAGAAACTCGTTATTAACATTACCAGTTAGATCGGGAGTTAAAGAATCAAAACAAGGATATAATATTAAGGCAAATAGAGTAAAATATGCCAAAAAAAATGACACAACTATATAAAACACTCCATTTTTAGAAAAAATATTAGAAAGTTTTGAATATATAATCATAAACAAAACAGCTGCCGGTAAAACAAACCATAATTTAAGAGTAGGAATTGCTTCTGCACCCATATTTGTGACTACTAATGAATCTTTCGTACCTCTTAATACACTATAATTAAATAATATGCCCATCATCATTAATGCCATAGGAAGGAATTTTTTAAGTTCTGATGAGTGGATAGGCCAAAATATCGCCCTCCATCCTGTAAATTCCTGTGGTTCAGTTTTTTTACCATCAGCCATTATTTTCTCCATTAATTTACAAACGGAAAATATTATATATATTTTTTTATTAATTTCAATTGTAATTATTATGAATTACCTACTTTAATTATACTTTTTGATAAATTATTGATGTATAATAACAAAAAATGTATATAATTTAACTAGTTATGAATTAATATAAGATATGATAAAACAAATATTTGGGACAGATGGTATTCGAGGTAAAGCTAATCAGTATCCTTTAGACATTGATACGTGTGTAAAATTAACAAAAGCAATCAATATAAAATTTTTAAAAAATAAAAAAGAGCCTACGATATTAATTGGAAAGGATACTAGAGTATCCGGAGATATTTTTGAACATATTATCGCTGCTGTTTTTAGTTCATTAGGTTCTAATGTAAAATTAATGGGGGTAGTACCAACTCCTGCAGTTTCCATTCTTACGAAAAAATGGAATGCGGATTTAGGTATAATGATATCAGCATCTCATAATCCATATTACGATAATGGCATTAAGATTTTTAATTCAGAAGGATTTAAATTAAAAGATAATGAGGAGCTTGAATTAGAAAATATTATTTTTAATCAAACTTATGAAGATAATAATCAAAATTTTGGTACAATAGAATATATTCATGAAGAAGCTGAACAAGCTTATTACGACAATATAATTCAATCTTTTAATTTTGATAAAAATCAAATAAAAGACAAAAAAGTTATTATAGACTCTGCTAATGGAGCATTAAGCAATATTGCGGGGAAAATTTTTAAATTTTTTGGATTTAATGTTATTAATTTATTTAATAATCCGAATGGCATAAATATTAATGAGAATTGTGGCGCAACTCACCCAGACATATTAAGTAGCCTTGTATTAAAGCATCGTGCTGATTTTGGAATAGCATTTGATGGAGATGGAGATCGTGTTCTACTTTGTGATGAAAAAGGACAATTATTTAATGGGGATGAAATTTTATCTATATTGTTAATTGACGGCAATTATACAGAAGTAGTATCTACTATTATGTCAAATTTCGGATTTGAGAAATATTTAGAGAAAAAAAACATAAAACTAACTAAAACTAATGTAGGTGATAGATATGTATCAGAATATATAAAAAATAGTAAAGCAAATATTGGAGGTGAAACTTCTGGTCATATCATAATAAAGTCACACGCTCCTACAGGAGATGGCTTGTTTTCAGGATTGAAAGCAATACAAATAATATTAAAAAATAGGGGTAAATTTAGTGAATATCATATGTTTGAACTATATCCAACTATAAGTAAAAACGTAAAAGTAAAAGATAAATCTATTATAAATTCATTAAATAATATTATTCAAAATTATCAAAATCAACTTGGAAATAATGGTCGTCTAATTGTTAGACCATCTGGAACAGAGCCTTTAATTAGAATTTCAGCTGAAGGTAAGAATATTGACGAACTAAAAGACATTGTAAATAAAATCGAAGAAACTATACTAAAATGTCAATTGTAATTTATTCAGCCTTAACTATATGTATCATTATTATAATTTTTTTATTGTTGAATTTAAAACACAATGAAAATAAAGTTCAAAAATTCATCGGTATTGATAATAAATACCAAGAAGTTTTACTAGATAATGCAAGATTAAAAGAAAAATGTGTAAAATTTGATGAAGTAACTCAAAAATATGAATTATTACAATCTCAAAATGCTATATTAGAAAAAGAAAATGTCTTATTAAATGAAAAATTAGAACAGGAAAAGAAAAATCTTGCTGAAAAAATAAAATTACTGGAAAATGCTGAAAAAAAACTTTCTGATACATTTAAAGCATTAAGCTCAGAAGCATTATCGAAAAATAATCAAACTTTTATAGAGCTAGCAAAGGTTGTTTTTGAGAAATTACAGGAAAAAACAAAGGCTGATTTATCTTCAAATACAAAATCATTAGGGGATTTAATAAATCCTATTAAACAAGCATTAGAAGGCGTAGGAATAAAACTCGGAGAATTAGAAAAATCTAGAATAGGAGCTTATGAGGCATTAAAACAGCAGGTAGGGGATTTAATTCTTTCGCAAAATACATTAAAGAATGAAACTACTAATTTAGTGTCCGCTTTAAAAAATCCTACTTCACGTGGTCAATGGGGTGAAATACAATTGCATAGGATTTTAGAATTATCAGGAATGAAAGAACACTGTGATTTTAAAGAACAAGTATCCATTGATAATAATGGTAAAAATATCCGTCCAGATATAGTAATTTACTATCCTGAGGGTAAGCAGGTAGTTATTGATGCAAAAGTTCCTTTAACAGCATATTTAAAATCTTTAGAAACAACAAATGAAAATGAAAAAAGGAATTTATTGAGAGAACATACTAAACAAATAAGAAATCATATAATGAGCTTATCTAAAAAAGAATATTGGTCACAATTTCAGCCTAGTCCAGAATTTGTTATAATGTTTTTACCGAATGAAGCTTTTTTCTCTGTAGCTATGGAACAAGATCCAAATCTATTAGAATTTGCTATGAAAGAAAATATTATTATATCTACTCCTACTACATTATTAGCATTATTGCATACAGTCGCTTGGGGATGGAAACAAAAAAATTTAGCAGAAAATGCAAAGCAAATCATAAAATTAGGACAGGAATTATATGAAAGACTAAGCAATATGTCTCAACATTTTTATAATCTCGGAAAAAGTATAAATTCTACAATAACAAACTATAACCAAACGTTAACTACTTTAGAAAGTAGAGTTCTAGTTACAACAAGAAAATTTAAAGAATTAAAAAACAATGAAAAAGAAATTATTGAACTTCAGCCTATAGAAAATGATATAAAACAAATAAAAAACTAATATTTTATCCTTCAATTTGTTTTGGTTTTACCGGATGTATCCCAGGTTCTTCGATTTCTATGGTACGGACTTCGCTTTCGTTATGCAATCTTAATAAATTAATATGTAATAAGCCATCTAAAAACTCCGCATTTTTTACTTCAACCCCATCAGCCAAAACAAAAGTTTTTATAAATTGACGTGTAGCGATTCCTCTATAGATAAAGATAGCCTCAGGATTTACTTCCTGTTTTCCTTTAATAGTTAATTGATTATTTTCTAAAGAAATACTTATATTTTTTCTTTGGAATCCGGCAAGAGCTAAAGTAATTCTATATCCATATTCTCCTATTTGTTCTATATTATAAGGAGGGTAATTATCTTGAACTTTAGATATAGAATCAATTAAACGTTCAAAATGATCAAATCCTAAAAATAAAGGACTATTAAATAACGAAGACAATCTATCCATAATAAAAACTCATTCACTACATATAATTATATTACAATATGTTATAAATGTAAAAAAATTTGAAAATATTTATAAATTCATTAATTATTAAGAAATCAAGTTAAATTTTTTGAAATAATTATCAATCTCATCTCTCATTTCGACTCCTACTTCTTCAAAACAGTTTAGAAGTTCATTATATGTATTTTGCCCTCCAATAAAGTCCCAAAATTCTTCTGCTACTTTTAATTCTTCATCTAAATCAAGCATGCCCCTTATCGTCCATCTTGCATATGGATTAGGCGCATAAGGATTATAAGGTATTGCAATTAGAGTATGAATATTCTTATTAGGATTATTTGCTAATATTACAGCAACCCATTCTAATAATGTTCTTTTAAAACCTTTAAATTCTCCGATATTAGGCTTTGCTGTTTTTAAATCAATTAAGTATAATTCATTATTAGTTTCTAACATTAAATCAACTTTTGTAGTTCTAATTTCCCGCATAGTACCGCTTCGACAAACTTCTCTTATTTTTTCAATTTCATTGATTTTATTTGGTAGAATGTTGGCTGAACTTAATTCATCTATTATATTTTGAATTACTCTCTGGGCTTTTTCACTGATTATTTTAGGAGTGCTATATTGCTTTTTACTAGACATAAAATTACTCTGACTTAGTATTAGGGCAATAGGTTCAAATATTGTAGTACCAAAATTAGTGTTTAAAGAATGAATGAAAGAATATAAAGCTAGCCTATCTTTTCCAAGAAGCCTTGTATGGAAAGGCATTGAACATGGTTCAGGATTATGATTAGCAAATTTATCTCGTAAAACATGTTTTAATAATTTTTTAATTTCAGATTCTTTTATCATAACTCTGCTCCTTAATTTATTTTTCTTTTAAATGAAAAATAGTTTCCGCGTAAGCATTTTTTACCTTTTCTGTACGATTTAATACCGGTCTATTATATTGGTTTACTATTACCATATTGGATTTTTCGGCAATTTTTGGATATAAGTTATACTTATCGTTAGCTACAAGAAATATATTATAATCTTCTCTGAGATATCTCTTGCAATTCAACAATACAGTTGTAATCCCATCTACATACATGTCTCTTGCCCTAATATTTTGACCACTATCAAGCGAACCTATTTCTAAATTATCTTTTCTTTCAAAATTAAACAATTCATATGTATAAGCATGCTGTTCATGATAATCAATAAGACCAACATATGGGGGACTAGAAAATATTCCAGAAAATTTCTTATTTTTTAATAAATCATATAATGCCCTATTTTTTATAGAAAGACATTTATATAAATCTATATTTCTACTATCTCCTGTTAAACATATCTGATAAGTTTGCGTTTTTATTTGATTAAATTCTAATATTCTTTTTGTTGTATCCTTACTGTATGTATTCCACCATTTTAAAATTGAAAATAAAGGCTTGCATATCTTATAATGTTTAGTACAATAATATGTTGTAGTAACAGGATTTAATAGAGTTGCTAAGTCAGAATGAGTTGTTGCTCGGCAAGAGCGCATTGTTCTACTTAATATCAATATTAATATATTTTTAAGATTTTGATTTATATCTTTATCACTTTCTATATAATCTCTTGTGATGTATAGCTCATCTCTAATATTAGGTAAAAACCACTTATTAATAAAACTGCTATTATCACAATTTATATTTATTTTATATTTCTTGATTAATTTATAATATACATCTAGAAAGAGACTTTCTTTTTCTTTGGAATATATTTCTTCATTAATAATTTTATTTTTTATAGATATTTTATAATCATAACTAGAGAAAAATTGATGATTAAATTTATTTAATTCATCTAATAGCTCATTTTCAAAATATTGAATACGTGTTTTAGTTAAGTGAATATATAACAACTCACTTATTTTTTCGATTTTTCTTTTTAATTCATTTATATCAATATCAGATATTTTACAATTTGAAATTAATGTATTAAATATTGATATTTCGATACCAATAGCATGCATTCCTAATTCGTTAGCTTGTACTAATGTTGTTCCACTACCGCAAAAAGGATCTAGTATTATATCTCCCTTTTTAAAATATACACTATTTTTGAAATTATCGATATGAGAATCTAAAAAGTACTCAACTAATTGTGGTATAAATTTTCCTTTATATGGGTGCAATCTATGCACATGCTTGGTTGTTTCTGATTCTTTTAAATTACTAAATGATAACGTTTGATTTATATCAGTATTATTCCATGCTTTAAATTGTTCATTTTTATATTTACTATAATATTGTCTTAGTTCACATAATGAAACCTTTAATGAATTGTCTTTTACATATTTTTTTATTAAAGCATACTGAATAAGATAAGAAATATTACTATTGGTGACTTTTTTCTTTAAAAAGTTGGATGCCCATGCGCTAGCTTCTGTTATTGAAACTAAATCATCATTTTGATCAACATTTGATGCTAACATACAACTCCTCAATATAGAATACTACCATATTTAATAATAGATTTTCATTATATTTGAGAAAATCCTATTTCTCAAAGGCTATTTTAATTTATACCTGTAAAGGAATACATGGTTTGATTATTTTGGGAAACAGAGACATAAATTTTTAAATTTTCTCTGAATTAATTTTTTTAGTTTATCTATTATTGATTATGCTTCAAAAGGAATCAGAATTAACGTAGTTCTTCCTAGTGTAATTTTTGCTCTAATAGCAAAAAAATATTTCGTATGAGATACCGCCATTAACTTTGACTTCTCTTGAAATATATTTGATTTCAGGTTTATTGATTTCCATTCGGATTGATCGTGCACTTTTCAATCCCTTAGCTTGCGCGATTTCTTTAATATTTATATATTCTTCGGTCATCGTACACACACGATAACTCTGAAGACAAAGGATTGGAACTCTACTTCCGAGCTTTGTGTCGGTTTCATATTAATTAAAAAATTGAACAAAACAACAGAATTTTCAAAAATCTTAAACGACTCGCATTGCATGGATGAATCATACCATTTGAACCAAGACTTAAACAATATAAAACACAAGCAAAAAGAGGAGGGCAATCCTTTACCAAAATAATCACACTGCCCTACGCAAACCACTCAATTTATTACAATATCACCAATATACTAACTTTTTTAGACCGCTATCCAGATATAATTTATTTAAAAATAAAGCTAACCGAACATTATTTTACTACATCTTATAAAAAAATTTTACCTAAGATATTTATAATAAGAACATTGGTTGCGGGGGAAGGATTTGAACCAACGACCTTCAGGTTATGAGCCTGACGAGCTACCAGACTGCTCTACCCCGCGATAATATCCATATTATACTTCGCTATAGAATTAAAGACAATACTACAAACAAAAAATTTTATAAATTAAATTCTTGCAAACATTTATTTAACTTGGACATCATAAGGTGGTTTAGTTAAACCAATTAATGAATTTGTAAATATTTCACACCCATCTTCTGTAACTCCCATAGTATGCTCAAACTGGGCAGACAAAGAACGATCTGCAGATATTACCGTCCAACCATCACTTAATAAACGAGTTCTATACGTACCTACATTAATCATAGGCTCAATTGTAAATACATATCCAGGCTCTAGTTCTAATCCTGTTCCAGATTTTCCAAAATGCAGGACAGCGGGTTCATCATGGAATATTTTCCCTGTTCCATGACCACAGTAATCACGAACCACTGAGAATTTTTTACCTTCGACATAGCTTTGAATAGCATGCCCTATATCTCCTAACCTAATTCCTGGACGTACTAAATCTATAGCTATCATTAATGCATTATATGTCACTTCTATAAGCTCTTTTGCTTTATTGGACGGCTTTCCTACAACATACATACGGCTAGTATCTCCATACCATCCGTTCACAATAACTGTAACGTCAATATTTAAAATATCCCCATTAACTAACTTGCGTTGGGAAGGAATTCCATGACAAATAACATGATTAAGTGAGATACATGTAGCATTTGGATATCCATTATATCCTAGACATGCAGGTATGGCATTATTACGTAGAATTTCTTCATGACATAACTTATCCAATTCTGCTGTCGTTATACCAACTTGAACAAAAGGAGTAATATAATCCAGAATATGAGCTGCAACCTTTCCTGCTTTTCTTAATCCTTCAAAATCTTTTTTAGAATATTTTTTTACAGCAGACATAATAACACCTTTATGTTGAAATATTATACATTAAATCTAAAATGAAAAATATCTCCATCGTTAACTATATAATCTTTACCCTCTAAGCGTATTTTTCCAGAGGCTTTTGCTCCAGCTTCTCCATTACAAGCTATATAATCTTCATAACTTATGGTCTCGGCACAAATAAACCCTCTTTCAAAATCTGAATGAATCACTCCTGCAGCTGATGGAGCTTTAGCACCTTTATGAACCGTCCAAGAATGGGTTTCTTGTGGTCCAACTGTAAAAAAAGTAATTAAATTAAGAAGATTATATCCTCCTTTTATAACCCTAGATAATCCAGATTCAGATAGTCCCAAAGACTCAATATATTCTCTTTTTTCTTCTTCATTTTGAATCAAAGCAATTTCAGATTCTATTTCAGCTGAAACTATTACCATAGGAGCATTTTTTTCTTTTGCAAATAATTTTACTTGATTAGAATAAGCATTTCCTTTAGAAACATCATTTTCAGATACATTACAAACATACAGTATAGGCTTAAAAGTAATAAGTTGCATTGTATTTGCTATTATTTGCTCTTCCTCAGAAAGAGCTAACTTACTTAATAAATTTCCTGCCTCTAACCAGTCAATTCCTTTTTTTATAAAATTTTTCATTTTATTTAATTCAGGATTATTTTTTCTTGAAATATTTTCTTCTTTTTTTCTTAAACTCCCTATATCAGATAATATTAATTCGGTTTCAACAATTTCAATATCTCTTATAGGATTTACTGATCCATTAACATGTGTAATATTTTCATTATCAAAGCATCTTACTATATGTAAAATAGCATCAGTACTGCGAATATGACCAAGAAATTGATTTCCTAATCCTTCTCCTTTACTTGCCCCTTTAACTAAACCAGCTATATCTACAATTTCAATTTGTGAAGCTATAATTTTCTCACTTGATGCGATTTTCGCTAATTTATTTAAACGTTCATCGGGAACAGCTACTCTTCCTACGTTAGGTTCTATAGTGCAAAATGGGTAATTCATTGCTTCAGCTGATGCAGTTTGTGTAATAGCATTAAATAAGGTTGATTTTCCGACATTTGGAAGTCCTACAATTCCGCAATTAAAACCCATGTTCTATCCTATAAATAACAATAAGAATATATATGATTAAGATAAATTTGTCATGATATTGATAATAAATTTCCACCTGCGTTTTTTACTATTTTTTAATATAAATTATATATATTTTTTATAAATTTTAATGTAATTTTTTTCTGAATTAGAAGGATCAGTCATGTCAGATTTTTTTCTGAATAAAAATTCAAAGCCTAATAACCTTGATTTATTTCAATTTGCTGTTTTAAACCCTCAAATAGCAATGTTAGCTTTTTTGAAATTAGGAGAAGAAATGTCTTCTCAACCAAAAAAAATAGAAGCTTCACAACAGGATTTATTAAAAAGACTGATTGAATTACAAAAATCATTTATTGCGGAAGTATGTAATCAAGGTAAAGAAAGCTTAAACTTTAAGTATAACGAAAAAGAAAAAAAATTCGAAGAAAATACGTTTGAAAATAATCCAATGATGTTATTTGCTAGAAAATTTTACGAAACTACTTCATCATGGATGATTGATACATTAGATAGATTTAACAATAATGTTGATTCTCGGGTAATGCATAATGCTAAATTTTTTCTAAAACAATACATTGATATGTTATCCCCCGATAACTTTCCTTTCTTGAATCCAAAAGTTTTGAATGAAACTCTAAATACCAATGGAGAAAATTTCAAAAAAGGATTACATATGTTCTTGAGTGATTTGAAAAAAGGAGCAATTACAACAAACGATAGAGATTTTTTTAGAATAGGGGAGAATATCGCAAATACCCCAGGTAAGGTAATTTTTCAAAATGATATTATTGAATTGATTCAATATACACCTACAACTGAAAAAGTATTTTCTAAACCTATATTATTTATACCTCCTTGGATAAATAAATTTTATGTTTTAGATCTAAATGAGAAATATTCATTTGTAAAATGGTTAATAAATAAAGGTTTTACTATTTTTATGATATCATGGGTAAATCCTGATAAAAGATATAGAAAAATAAATTTTGAAGACTATGCATTTAATGGTGTATTAGACGCAATTGATAAAATATACGATGTTACTCATTCAAAATCTCTACATACAATAGGTTATTGTGTAGGAGGCACTTTAATTTCAAGTTTATTAGCATGTTTAAAAAATCCGTTATGTAAAAGACAGCCAAAAATAAAAATAGAATCTGCTACTTTATTAACTACTCTATTAGATTTTGAACATGCTGGTGATATGTCAGTATTCATGAGTGGGAATTATCTAGATGCAATAACAGCTCAAATGGAAGAAAAGGGTATATTAGATGGTAGTGTAATGTACAATACATTTAGCGCGTTAAAAGCAAAAGATATGATATGGAGATATTTTATCAATAGTTATATGTTAGGTAAAAAACCTGCTCCGCATGAAATTCTATTTTGGAATTCTGATCCAACAAATTTAACAAAAGCTATGCAAACGTTTTTATCACATGATTTATATAGAGATAATTTACTAAAAACAGGCACATTATCTATGTATGGTATACCTATTAACCTTAAATTAGTAAAAAATCCCATATATATGGTATCTATGAAAAAAGATCATTTAGTTCCGTGGCAGGCGGCATTTGATAGTATGAAATTATTAGGAGGGAAAATACGATTCGTTGTGGGTGGCTCAGGACACGTTGCTGGAGTAATTAATCATCCAGATAGAAATAAATATTCATATTGGATTAATGATAAAATAACAGAAACTGCACAAGAATGGTTTGACACAGCAAAGGAAATTGCGGGTTCATGGTGGAATGATTGGCTTTTATGGATTAAACCTATGGCCGGTAGTTTAATATCACCTCCATTTATTAAAGAATTTTTAAGGAATTCCCCAGGAATATACGTAAAAAATATGGTTCCAAAGCAACTATCAATTAAAAAATAGCCTGAATTTCTTATTTTTTACAAAAATAGTTGTAATTACTATTGCTGAAATTTCTAAAATTGTGTTAGGATTCGCTGATAATTAAGGAGCAGTAATAAATATGAATAAAATTGATTTTGTTAGAGCAATTGCTGAAAATTCTGGTTTAACTATTAAAGACACAGGAAAATTTTTGGATTCATTTATAGAAGTAACGAAATCTACCTTATCTAAAGGAGAAGAAATTGTTATTATCGGTTTTGGAACATTCTCAGTTGGAGAGAGAAGTGCACGTCCAGGAAGGGATTTCAAAACAGGTAAGATTATCGAAGTTCCAGCTTCAAAAGTTATTAAGTTCAAAGTCGGTAAAGGCTTAAAAGAAGCTGTAAAATAAATTAAAAGGTGAGGAATTCCTATTAAACGGAATTCCTATTTGTGTATTTAGTCCTTAAACAAGTTTTTATTATCTTATATTCTCATTAAATATTCCAGGTTTTGGAGAAAAAATAATTACAGAATTAAAATAATTTTGTTTATTTGATGACATAGTTTTACTGGGACAATATAAGAAGAATCCCATTTCTTTGGTTGTGTTATAATTCATAGATGTGCTATTAGTTAAATAGTGATTAGTGTATTCGCAAATGATTTTTATTTCACCAGGTTTTATTGTTAAATTTTTATAAATTTCTTTAGGGTTTACGTTTTGTTTAAAATTAATAGAGCTTCCAGGATGCTGTTTAGTATATGTATCAATCTTTGCATATGTTTTTTCAGCACTCCACGGACACCAAATTTTTATAACAGAGGCATTTCCATTATCTAATCCTTTTATATAATGAATCCATGCGTGAGCGAAAAAATTATCGTCATCAGTCTTAACAGAAAAATTCCGATAATATGGAAGATTTGCAGCTTGAAAAGCTTGTTTAATTTGATCTAAAGTTATAGCTTTTCCTTGTGATATGTTTTGTAACATATTGACAAATCATAAATTACAGAATTGTGTTTTAGACTTTATATATGAAACTTGATAAAGATCGAGTGTATAAAAGATAAGCAAGAGCAATATTGGAATACAGAATGCGAATTCAATGAGAATTGCGCCACGTGTTTTGACTAAAAATCGATTTACCCCCCCCCGTATTGTCAAATAATTTTCTGCAGATTTTTATTAAAGTATTCATCTGTGTTTCCATATCTTTTCTAATAAAATTAATATTTAATTATAAATAAAAAGTTAAAACCGAAAAATTAATAAGCATATTAGAATTGTTTAATAATTATGAAAAGTTGTGAAACTGGGAATAATTAGAGTGAGAATGAATAGAGATATACTAAAGTATATGAAGAATCACTCAGGATAAATTATCGCATTATTAAACGAAATTTTTCAATATTTTTAGCTTATTATGTTGATAATTTAATATAATTAAATTATTAACAATTTATTTGCTTCGATGTTTTCGAAAAAATGTATTATAGATAATTAGATTATAAACCATTTTTATAGGAAAAATAATATGCTTATATTAATAAGCGCTTCTTTTTTTGGATTATGAGAATCTTTCTTCGGAAATGATTTATGAATCAAGGAATGAGTTTATCGTATCATATCTTGTGTAGGATTATTGCAAAAATAAATTCTATAATTTTATTTTTCTTTTCTTTTGATTTTTTTTATATAAAAAATACACCAATGCAAAACCTAAAATAGCTAATGCTCCATACTGAACATATTCAAGATTATCTTTAGCAGTCTCAAGCGCATTGGCAAAAATATATCCTGTTCCAGCGACTAACACTGCCCAAATAAATGCGGCAGGTATATTTAAAGCTGAATATTTTAGTGGAGAAATATTGGATATTCCTATAATAATTGGGCTAATATTCCTAATGCCATAAACAAAACGGCAACCGAAAATAAAAGCTGTATCGTATTTATGAAGAAATTCTATTACCTTGCTGGATTTTTCTTTCAATTTTGGATACTTATCTAATAACTTTATACCGTAAATTCTTCCGACAAAATACAATCCCTGCTCTGTTAACATTGTACCTAAAAATGCAAACAGAGTTACTAATTCTAAAGACATTAATCCTTGTTTACATAAAAAACCAGCGGTAAGTAATGCAATTTCTCCTTCTATACAGGCAAATAAAAAAACTGCATAATAACCAAATTCTCGAATAAAATCTTCAAACAAAACTATTCTCTTAATCTCATATGGTGCGCTCGGAAGGAGTCGAACCCTCAACCTTCAGATCCGTAGTCTGACGCTCTATCCAATTGAGCTACGAACGCATCTGGTGGGTGATAACAGGTTCGAACTGCTGACCCCCTCGGTGTAAACGAGATGCTCTACCACTGAGCTAATCACCCTACTAGCTTAAAAATATATGAATTTTATATGACATGCAATAGAGATAATTAATATTTATAATAATTCCTCAATAATGCTGAAAGAATTAATCCTATACTAAACATAAAAGTTAATAAAGAGCTTCCTCCATAAGATAAAAACGGTAGGGGAATGCCAACGACAGGTAGCATACCTATAACCATTCCAATATTTACAAAAACATGAATAAATAGAAGTAAAGCTAGCCCTTTGCACATATGCCTGGCGAATTTACTTTTACTTTCAGATCCAACATGAAAAAAATAAAATATAATTCCTATAAATATCATAATAATAAGTATGGATCCAACAAAACCCATTTCTTCTGAAATAGTAGTAAAAATAAAATCCGTATGTTTTTCTGGAAGAAAATTAAGTCCTCCTTGTGTCCCATGAAAAATTCCCTTACCAAAAATATGCCCAGATCCAATAGCTATTTTTGATTGCAATACATGATACCCTGTGCCTAAAGGATCTCTTTCTGGATCAAGAAAATCTAAAATTCTATTTTTTTGATAATCATGTAAAAAACGCCAACCAATCGGACATAAGCAAAAAAATGCTATAACTGTGTAACAAAATGGTTTAAATGGAAAGCCAGCTAAAAAACTCATTCCCACACCAATGCCCATAAGTAGAACCGCCGTTCCTAAATCTGGTTGCTTTAAAATTAGTAGCACTGGTAAAAACGTTATAAATAAAGGGAACAAATGAAACTTTAATTGTTTTAATTCAAAAATAGATAATGAAGAGTAATAACGAGATAAAGCTAATATTAAAGCGATTTTCATAAATTCTGAGGGTTGCAATGTAATAATATATAAATCAATCCATCTTTGTGCGCCTAATTTAATAACTCCTAATATTTCAACAAGTAATAAACAAAAAAAGCTGATTAAATAGAAAATATAAGAAACATTCTCCCAAAATTTTAAATTTGTTATAGCTACTGCATAGGCAACTATTATTCCAAAAAAAATTTTAGCTATATGTTTTTGAACAGAAATGTCATTTCCTCCAAAAGCTATAACTTGCCCTAATATGCTGAAAATCAACAATAAAGCTATTAAAATAAATAATATTTTTGATTCATTTATAAAAATAATATTTTTTATATTAATTTTCATTGTTTTTTAGTATCAATTTATCAAAAATTTTTCTTGCAATTGGAGCAGCAACTCTTGCACCTCCACCTCCATGCTCAATTAACACCGCCACAATATATTGTGGGGAGTCTAATGGAGCAGCACCAACAAAAAATGCATGATCTCTATGTTTCCATTCTAACAATTTTTGATTCATTCCAGCCTCTCCTGACTTTAAACTTCTTACTTGAGAAGAGCCTGTTTTGCCTGCTATTCCATAATTTGTGCGACATGAGCCACTAGCCGTGCCAGTCCAGCAAACTTGTTTCAGAGATGCTTTTACTATATCCAAACAATATTTATTTAAATGCACTACTTCATTGTTATTAATATTATTATTTAATATTGTTGGACGGTAATTAATATTATCGCTATATATTTTACCCAACATAGTTGCCGTTTGAATTAATGTTGATAATACTGAACCTTGCCCTATTCCTGCTAACATAGTTTCATAAGCATACCAATTAGTTCCATATTTTAAAAATTTCCATTCTCTGGATGGGATTAGCCCGGATTTTTCATTAGGCAATTCAATACCTGTTTTTTTACCAAATCCAAATTCTTTTGCATATTTATTTAAACGTTCTATTCCTAATTTTTTAGCTAATTCGAAAAAAAAACAGTCACAAGATTTACTTAAAGCTTCTGTAATATTTATCCAACCATGACCATTTCTATTCCAGCAGTGAAAAACGTGATTATCATGTTTTATTCCACCTAAACACAGTAACTTTTCTTCTTTTGAGATTAATTTTTCTTTTAATGCAGCATATGCAACTATAATTTTAAAAACTGAACCAGGAGGATATGTTGAGCTACTATATCTATCTAAAAGAGGTTTATAAATACTTGTTGTCCATTCTTTCCATTCAGAAGGTGAAGGGCCATTACTCATATTGTTTATATTATACCCAGGCACAGATACCAAAGCTAAAACTTTACCTGTTATATCTAGCACACAACATGCACCGACTTTATAAGGAGCTAATAAATCATATATATACTTTTGCAACTCTGCATGTGTAGATAGAACTATATCTTTTCCATTTACAGGCTCTTCTTTTTCGATAATTCTTACTTTATTTCCAATTGAATTAATTTCATGTTGGATATTACCAATTTTACCTTTTAGTTCTTCATTAAATAATAATTCAATTCCTGTTCTTCCTGTCAGAAACTGTATTTCTTTACTTTGTTTTGATACATATCCGAGTAAATGACTAAATTCATAAGGCATTGTATAATTTCTTGAATATATATTAGAAATATAAACACCATTACATTTAAATAAATTCATTGCAACTTTTACATATTCGTCTCTACTCAATTTATCTTTCACAGTAATATTTGCTATTCTTTTCCGTCTTTGATTTTCTAAATTTTCAATATCAGTTTCAGATAAATAAAGATATTTCTTTAATTCATCTATATTTTTTTGAAAAGTTTTTTTTGAACAATAATCCATTATCAAGCGATGTGTATATTCATTATTAGCTAGAATTATCCCATCAGCAGAAAATATACGACCTCTCTTAGGTAATAATGGAAGCACTTTTATTCTATTTTTATCTGACATTAATTGATATTTCTTTGAATATCTTATTTGTAACAAATATAAATTAGCTATCAAAATTAAACAAAGTAACAAAATAATGATAGAAACAACTTTAGATCTAAAAATTAGCTCTTTATGAAAATTATCATCCCTTAACACGATGAAACCTCTTAATCATTTCAATGATCAAATAGAAAATTAAGGTTTTTATCGGTAATAATGCATGTTCATAACAGTTGAAATTGCCATCAAAACAAATTGTAAAGAAATATATCACTATTTCTAGGAAATACAACATCATAAACAAATAATAACAAATTATCTCTAATGATAGATTTTGCAATTTTTCTAAATAATTTTTTATAATAAAAGTCACTAAGAATATATGTATAAACGACATACCAACAAACGATAAATTATATATATCTAAAAAAACAGACATTATGCATAAAACTATAAAATTCTGCTTATCATATAGAGCATTTATAATTGTTAAAGATATTAAAAGAGCTAATCCACTATTTTTGGAAACAAATAAAAGTAATATAAATAAAAAAATTAAATTTATCGATTTTTGCATTTATCAATACAAACATATTTAAGATTATTAAAATTTACAGATGGAACAACAAAATATTCATCATTTCTTTTTTTCACTTTTCCTATAATAATTTTTTCTCGAAATATATTTCCATAACCAGAAGTCTCAACTATATTACCTTCTTGTATATCTCCATTAAGTAATGAGATTTTTAAGTTATTTGTGTTATCTCCATTAATCATACAATCTATTCCATTAATTTTAGCTGGAATATTTGAATTAGAGTCAATAATTAGTAGAATTTTACTCCAACAATCTGAAATTTCAATAACTCGTCCCAATAGTCCTTCTTTGCAAAAAGCAAAATCATCTACTTTTATACCTTCTTTAGCACCTTTATCGATTAAAGCAACTTTTGAAAAATCATCACAAAATATTGAAAATACTCTAGCGACAATTATTTTTCCAGAAACGTTCTTTTTTAATTCTAATTGTTCTCTTAACTCATTATTATCTTTTTCTAGTAATTTTAACTTTTCAATTTCTGATTTTAACATTAGATTTTCATTCTGTAGAAAGAAGATCATACGACCAGACTCTCCACTAAAATTGTATTTCAAGTTATTTAAATATTTAGATAAATTATCAATAACCTTATATATAGAACATCTGAAGTTACAAATTGATTTATCAATGAAGTTATTAATTCCATCGATATAATGAAAAGAAATTATAAAAAGGAAAAAGAGAAGAAAAGTATATATCAAACTTATTCTCTTATTTCCTTTAAATAAACTAAACTTACCTTTTTTATAAGACTTACCCATTAATATGACTTAATTAAAACACTTTTCATAATTTTTAATTCTTCAAGAGTTTTCCCAGTACCTAAAGCAACGCATAATAATGGATCTTCTGCTTTAGTAACAGGTAAACCTGTTTCTGTCCTTAAGAGCTCATCTAATCTGGCTAATAAAGAGCCTCCCCCAGTCATTACTATACCTTTATCAACGATATCTGCTGATAATTCCGGTGGCGTATTCTCTAAAGCAAATTTTACCCCTTCTACAATCGCGGCAACTGGTTCGCTTAAGCTATCCGCAATTTGAGCTTCTGTAATTTCTATTTCATTAGGAACACCGTGTAATAAATCACGTCCTTTTATGCTCATTTTTTTACCACATTTATCAGCTGGCGGAATTGCAGTACCTACTTCTTTCTTTATTTTTTCTGAAGTAGTATCACCAATTAATAAATTATGACGTTTACGTATATAATTTACTATAGCTTCGTCCATTTTATCGCCACCAACCCTCACAGAGTTGCCATAAACTATACCACCTAGTGATAGAACTGCAACTTCTGTTGTGCCTCCACCAATATCTACTACCATAGATCCAGTAGGTTCTGTTACAGGTAATCCAGCACCAATAGCGGCAGCCATAGGTTCTTCTATAAGAAATACTCTACTTGCACCTGCTCCTTGTGCTGACTCTTGAATAGCTTTTCTTTCTACTGCTGTAGCGCCTCTTGGAACACATATAACTATTTGCGGATTTACAAAACTATGACGATTATGTACCTTTCTAATAAAGTATCTAATCATTTCTTCGGTAACTTCAAAATCTGAAATTACACCATCTTTCATTGGACGAATAGCAGTAATATTTCCTGGAGTTCTTCCAACCATATATTTTGCTTCTTCACCGACTGCAAGAACCCGTTTTCTTCCACCATCATCAACTAAAGCGACTACAGATGGTTCGTTTAGAACAATTCCTTTATCTTTTACATAAACCAATGTATTAGCTGTTCCTAAATCAATTCCAATATCAGATGAAAATAGGCTTTTTAAATATGAAAACATGTTGTATCCCTAGTAGTTTAATAAAAATATAGTGACAATTTTTTGTGATAACAAGACTTATCTTATTAATTGGATTGATTTTTTTTATAATAAATATAGAATACATAACCGGTTAAAATAGTAAATTGGAGTTTTTGTGAAAAACTTTGTCACCATATCATTAGGGATATTAACTTGTTTTTTTTGTTTGTGTAACAATCCTTCAGATAATTTGACAGAAACATTAGAAAAAATAAGCGCTAATAATAATGATAACAATAAAGAATCTCTAGAAGATAATAACAAATTAAGCGATAATAATGAAAACAGCAAAGAAGAAGTTTTAGAAAATAGTGACTCCGAAATATATAATAATATTGCAAAATTAATTGCAGGTCTTGGTAATGTGGATAGTCCGGATTACAAACAGTATGCCTTAGAAATAGACCGAGCATGGAATAATTTATTAGATTCTAGCCTTAATAAAATTTCTTCATGGACAGAAAATTATATCTCTAAAAATATTGCAGGTTATAATACAGTTTTTTATCCATTTGGAGGGCCGGATATATCATATGCTTTAACTTTTTTTCCTAATGCTAGTCAATATATCTTAGTTGGACTAGAACCTTTAGGAGATTTTGAAAAAATAAAAGAATGTCTGAATTACCCTAAAGTTTATGCTGCATTAAAAGAAGCTTCAACATCTTATTTAGAAAAAGGATATTTCATTACTTCTGAAATGTGTACACAATTGGCTAATAATGACATAAGGGGTGGATTAAATTTAATACTGTTGCAATTAGCTCGTTTAGGTTATGACATAGTATCTATAACTAATGGTGGTATTGATGAAAATGGATCTTTTGTATTATCAAATAAAGGGAATATAGATTGTATTCAAATAATTTGTAAAAAAGACGATTTTATTAAAAATATCTACTATATAAGGACTGATTTAGAGAATTCAAATAAAAAATTTGATAATCTTATAAATTTTGTAAAAGATTCTAATTTTATAACTTTTATAAAAAGTGCGTCATACGCTATGCATAATAGAAGTTTTTCCAAAATTCGTAGTTTTATACTTGAAAATAGCGAATATATTTTACAGGATGATACTGGAATTCCTTTTTATTTCTTTAGATTAGATTGGAATTGCAAAGCATTTGGAGTATATAGTGAACCTACTTTACCAATTTTTCATTCATATAAGCAACAGAGTCTAAAAAAGTTCTTTGATGACAATGAATATATAGAGATTCCGTTTAAAATAGGTTATGGATTTAGACAAGGCAGACCAAATTTATTACTCGCAACGCCTATAAGAAAAAATGTAGAGAAACAAATCGATGCATTAAAAAATAAGAAAAATTGTAATTGTGATAAATAACTTTGATAATATTATGTTTTCTTTATTTTAACCATTTACAAACTCACAGGTAGGCTCATAAGAATCTGCGATTGCTTCTATTTTTTCTGCCTTCTTCCATTATCATAGATATGATCAATTAAATATGTATATTTCAACAATTCGTTCCTAAAATTTTTTAGTTTTATATATCTTCTATATTTCTTTCACCGTAGTGAAATTCTATTTCTCTTTGAATTTACTGTAACCATAGAGCTAATTGAATCATTGGATAACAAAAAGCTTAATCTTTTTTATGCTAACTTCGTCAAGTATATGCTTAAAGTTATATTCATTAAATTTTATATTATTGATAATTATTAAATAAAACTATAAAAACATTAATCCACAAGCCATTGCAATAACTAGTATCCAGATTATGACCTTTTTGGCTATTTCTTTAAAAGGAGGACGATTATCATTAACATGAGTAATTTTTATACTAGAACATGGCACGATAATATCCCCAATAGAAAATCTTTCTTTTTCTGCATCTCTTATATTCATATACATATCATAAAATCCTTACAAAAATATTAAAATAGACTAATTTAATTTCCATTTACTATTAGGATACTGTTTTTTAAAAGACTGAATTGCTATATTTGCTTCATCTATAAGTCCTATAGATTTACAGCATTCTATCAATCTATAGCACGCTTCTTCAGCAGCTTTAGTTCCAGAAAATTCCGATAACACATAATCATATCTTCCAATAGCGGCCAATGCATTTTTATTATACTGATAATAACGCCCAATCATAAGCTCATGAGCAGCAATTATGTCATCCAAAATAATAATACGTTTTAGACTATCTTCCCCATATTTACTTTCTGGAAACCTATTTAAAATTTCAATAAACGCTTTTTTAGCTTCTAAAGCTTGTTTAGAGTCTCTACCAACAGAGCATACTGTCACATATAAACTCATAGCTCGTAAATACATGGCATATGGTACTAACTCATGTGATGGATGATAACGTAAAAAAACTTCTACTGCCCTGATGGCATCCAAATAACTTCCCGAACAAAAGTGACAATACGCCGCCATTACTTGTGCTCGGCAAGCTTTCTCGGAATATGGAAAATAATCCTCTATATCTTTAAATCTTTTAGCTGCATCTTCGTAGTCGGCTCTCGCCAGTAAACGTTCTGCTTCATGGTAAACTGTATCTACATTTTGTCCTGGATTTATAGATTTTTCACTAGAACATCCTATTAAAAATAGTACTATAAAAAAGTGATATCTCATTTTATTTATTTAATCCCCGTTGAACCATACCCACCATCTGCTCTATCAGTATCATCAAGAAACTGCACCTTGTTCCATTTTATTTTTTCATATTTTTGAAATACTATTTGTGCTATCCTCATTCCTCTTTCAATTGAAAAATTATCTTTACCTAAATTTATCAGTAAAACTTTAATTTCTCCACGATAATCACTATCAATTGTTCCTGGACTATTTAATACTGTAATACCATTTTTAAAAGCTAAACCTGAACGTGGCCTTAATTCAGCATTATATCCATCAGGAACCGAAATACAAATGCCTGTCGGTACTATTGTTCTTTCTAATGGTTTTATAATTATCGAATCAAAAATAGCAGCACGCAAATCTAGTCCAGCACTACCCACTGTCGCAAAATTAGGCAATTCATTTGAAAAACCGTGTTGCAATATTTTTATATTAACTTGCATGTTTTAATAAGTTTTTCCTTTCATTTGTTTCATTAAAATCTTTTAAAAAACGCGCTAAACTACTTTCAGCAACTTTTGCTAATATTCCTTGAGATAATTCAAAAACTATACTAACGCTACCTACATTTACATCTAGAATTTTTCCTGTCTTATTCCATATTGTCCAAGTAATTTGTATAGGCTCTTTTCCTGGAACACTCGCCTTTGAATATACTAATATTTGCTTTTTCGATTTATGTTTTGCCCCTGTGACTTTGAATTCGGCTTCTTTAAAATTAGCAAATTGAATAGAATAGGTACGAGATAACATATTAGATAAATTAGAAATGAACTCCTTTTTATCATTTTCTTTCATTTGTCTCCAATATTTCTTTAATACAAGTATCGCAATATTATTCATAGCAAAATATTGATTTAACAAATTTAGAAATTCATCAAAAATAACTTCAAAGTCTTTATTAATATCTTTAGTTTTTACAACGTTTAAAGCTTTTGTAGCGAGAACTCGTATAGTTTCTTTAGATTGTTCTAATTCTTTATCCTTGATAAGGTTTTCTATATTACTAGCGTATGTATATAAGTGTTCATTATTCCAAAAATTAAAAACTAATAATAACGGAAATAAAAATAATCTACTCATTTATACCACCTTATAAGAAACCCCAAAATAAGATAAAACATTTTATAATAAAAAACTAGATTTATATTTCAGCTTTAATTGTTACATCTATTTTTTCATATAATTTTGATAATTTTTTTTCGATATCATTAGTAATTTTATTTGCCTCTAATAAACTTAAATCCGAATTAACTTTAATTCTCGCTTCTATATATTTTTTCATTCCCGCAGAGCGAGTACGAAGTAATTTTATTTCTAAAACTCCATCTACAGAGTAAATAACTTCTTTAATTTTATCCTGTATTGCTTTAGGTAAAGATTCATCCATTAAATCAATTAAAGCATTCCTCATAATAATAAAAGCATTATATAATACATAACAACCTACGATTACACCGAATATCACATCTATTAAAGAAAAAAATTTAGATAAAATTAAAGATGCAATAACGGCTATATTCATAAAAAAATCGGACATGTAGTGAAGGGAATCACCTTTTACTAAAATAGATTCTGTTTTGTAAGCTACATAATTTTGAAAATATATTAACTGATATACTGCTAACGTAGATATAATCATAACGATGATACCAATGGCAGTATTTTGTATTTGGTTTGGTTCACTCAAAGTTTCGTAAGCTTCATGTAATATCATCCAACCCGAATAAAAAATTAACAAACACTGAAAAATGGCGACAACACCTTCTACTTTTTCATGCCCGAAATTATGACCTTCATCAAATTTTATATCCGAATATTTTAAAGCATGGAAAACAAAAAATGACGTTAGAGCATCCAACAAAGAGTCAGTCATAGACGCTTGTAGAGAAATAGAGCCAGTTGTAAACCAAGCGACAAACTTAATTACAACGAGAAATATTGATGTTATAACTCCAAGCTGAACAGATTTTTTTGCTAGTTCAACATGAGTGACATTCTTAAAATAATTATCTAAAATTTTATTGATAATTTGTATGTTAAACACATTACACCATAATATAAATATCTTTAATTATAATATAAAAAATCCAAAATTAAACTATTTATCAACATTTAATTCATTTGCTATATTAACGGCCCCAAATTTTAAATATCTTATACAAGTAAAGACTGTCATTATTACAGCAATCCATAATAGAAATATTCCACTTTTTTTAATAAAAGGCAGTTGAGGGAACATAGCTGAACATAATAAACAAGTTATTGAAATCATTTGCATAGCTGTTTTCCATTTGGCATAACGAGTAACAGGAACTCTAACCATCATTTCCGCCATGAATTCTCTTAATCCGGAGACTATAATTTCACGGGCTAATATTATTGTTGCAGCTATCAAATGAACTCCTGAAATGATTCCAACTCCTGATAACATCAATAAAATTGTAGATACTAATAATTTATCCGCTATAGGATCAAGAAAACGACCTAATGCGGATGCCTGTTTCCATTGTCTAGCGAAATATCCATCAAAAAAATCTGTTAAACAAGCTATTATAAAAATTATAGTTGCAGATAGATGAGCCCAAAATCCATTTACATAAAAACAAGCGATAATAAAAGGAATAGAGAAAATTCTAGTAAGCGTTAATAAATTTGGCAACATATTTACACCTATTTATTATAATAGTTAATATTATTACATCAAAAACTAAATTTACCAATAGTTAAAGACTACATATTATTAACATTGCTTAAAATTAATTTATTGTAATATGATTAAATAGATAAAGTCTTTTTATTTTGCTTTAACAAAATCGTTCTATAATAACACTATTTGTCAGATATTTCTTCAATAATAACTTTTTTTTGAAAAACTTCCTTTAAATTTTTTGTTATTTCTTCTTTTGACATTTCGCTAGATATTTTTAAATCTTTGTGCATACCAAGGCCTTTATATGTCCTTTTAGAAAAATTAATCCAATGTGCTGTTGTCCAATCAATAGTCAGTGTTTCTACATTTTGTATAAGAGAAAATTGTTGAGGCGGAATACCTTCTAATGTATATTTAATCATATTATTTTCATTAGAGTTTTGTGGAATCATTCCATTTACAATATTAGACAATAACACAATTACGACAGAAATTTTCATTTTCCTTCCTTTATCGTTAATAGACATAATTATATATAAAATTTTATATAATACTACTTTAAATTCTAGTTTTTTTGTGGATACTATCAGATTAGTGAATTTATAATTATTTATTATGTTAAATAGATGCGTATGGGCTAATTCTAGTGAGCTATTGAAAAAATATCATGATGAGGAATGGGGGAATCCTTTGTATGATGATAATAAATTATTCGAAATGTTAATTTTAGAAATAATGTCATGCGGATTAAGTTGGGAAATTATTTTAAAAAAAAGAAAATATATAAGAACAGCTTTTGATTATTTTTGTCCAGAGACTATATCAAATTATGAACAAGAAAAAATTGATAATCTAATGAAAGATCATAAAATAGTCAGGAATAAACAAAAAATTATTGCTACTATTCAAAATGCAAAGGCGTATTTATTAATTAGAGAAAAACAGACTTTTAGCGATTTTCTATGGAAATATGTAAATTATTATCCAGTATCAAATAATACAAGTACATTAATTACCAGAAATGAAATTTCAGATAAATTAAGTAATGATTTGAAAAAAGTAGGATTTAAATTCGTTGGTTCGATAATAATTTATTCTTTTATGCAAGCCATTGGTATGATAAATGACCATGATAATAATTGTCCATTTAAATAGCTTTTTATTTCACATTAATTAAAATGGTAGATTAGAAATAAAACGACCTAGCACAAAACTAGGCCGCTACAATTTCGGACAATATCCTTATTAACGAGTAGAAATCCAAAATTAATATGTTACAACTATAGTATAGCCTATTTAAATATTTATGTCAATTATGTTATATTAGATTTATTAAAAAATTCTAAATTTAGGAAATGAATGATAGTAGAGGAGGATTTTATGACCAGAATAAAATATAGATTAGGATTAGATTTAGGAGCTACGTCAATTGGTTGGGCTTTATATGACATAGAAAATGAAAAAATTATAGATTTAGGTGTAAGAATTTTTGATGACGGTCGTGATGCTAAAAGTAAAGCATCATTATGTGTAAAACGTCGAGAAGCCAGGGGAGTTCGTCGTTTAAATAATCGTCTTCACATGAAAAAAGAATCTTTAATAAATGAATTAGTCAGAATAGGGCTATTACCAGAAGATGAACAAGCAAGGAAAAGTCTAAAAACTTTAAATCCATATAGAGATATAAAATCTGATGATGTGGATGAAATGGAAAAAATTAAAAAAGAAAGACGTATGCCAATTTATGCTTTAAGAGCGAAAGCTTTAGATAATAAGTTAGAATTATATGAAATAGGACGGGTTTTATTATTGTTGGCTCAAAGAAAAGGTTTTAAGTCTAGTAGGAAAGACAATAAAGAGAGTGCAAATTATAAAAAAGGAAATGACTTATTAAAAAAAGAAATGGATAAGTATAAAGCTAGAACATACGGTGAATATTTATATAAACATCATCTGGAATATCCGGACAAACCTATAAGACTAAAAAATGCTTTAAATAAAGAAAATAAACTTGAAGAAGGAATTGCGTTTCCGTATAGAGAAGATTATGAACATGAATTTAATATGATTTGGGAGAAACAGAAGAAATATTATCCCGATACTTTAAACGATAATAATAAAGAAAGGGTAAAAGATATTCTTTTCTTGCAACGTCCACTTAAAGAACAAGAAGTTGGAATGTGTTCCTTAGAACCAAATGAGGAAAGGATACCTAAAGCCCATCCTTTATTCCAAGAATTTAGAATTTTACAATACATAAATAATTTAAAATTAATGCGGGAAAATACTGACAAATTTGAGTCATTAGACGAGAATCAACGTGAAATTTTAATAGATAAAGCTTTAAATCCGGATAGCGTATCAAAAAAGATTTTAGATTTTAAAGAAATAAGAAAATTGTTAAAGCTTAATAGTAAAGATAAGTTTAATTATGAAGTATCTACAAATCAAGATATACCTCCTTTTAATACAACGGAACGAGCTATTAAAGAGATTCTAAATGAAAGACAAAAAACAGGAAAAAATGAAACTATATCTGACATTGATACATTAGAAAAACAAAAACTTATCCAACAAGATGCTGAGGAATTAAAAAATTTCTGGGAACAGTTAGATTCTGAAATAAAAGGTAAAATTATTTATATTTTGGATCGTCCAAGTAAATATATTGGAAGACAACGTACGGCAGAATTGGAAGAACAAAAAACTGCGAAATATTTACAAGATACATATAGTTTGTCCCCTGGAGCTTCAGAATTATTATTAAGAGTTAAATTTAAAGACAGTTTTGAAGCTGGTTATGGAAATTTATCAGAAAAAGCTATTAGAAAAATTCTTCCTTATTTAAGAAAAGGTTGTAAATATGATGAAGCTTGTAAAGAAGCGGGCTATAACCATTCATCTAATAAAGTGGAACCCGAGGAATTTCTTCCGTATTATGGAAAAATTTTACAAGAGAGTTGTTTAGGAAAAAAAGATAATCCAAAAACAGATGAAGAAAGATTTGGAAAAATAAGCAATGCTACTGTTCATGTTGCATTAAATCAAGTACGTCCTTTAGTTAATGAAATAATAAAAATATATGGAAAACCTTACGATATTTCAATTGAATATTCTAGAGAACTTCCGGCTTCTGCTAAGGAACGAAATAAAATAATTAAGAATCAAGAGAAAAACAGCGCTTATAAGGAAAAAGTGCGTGAGATAATAAGAGAAAAATGTAATGGAGCTGAAGCTTCAGAACAAGATATAATAAAATACAAAATTTGGGAAAGTATGAATGCAGATCCTTGTAAAAGAGTATGTCCATATAGTGGTAAACAAATTTGCATTTGTGAATTATTAGGAGCCGAAATGGAAATTGATCATATTTTACCTTTTTCTAGGACATTTGATGATTCAATCAATAACAAAATTATATGTTTTCGTGAAGCGAATCGAATTAAATCCGGTAGAACGCCATATGAAGCATTTGGACACAATAATTCACCATATGATTGGGATAAGATTTTACAAAATATAGCAAATTTAAATGAAGAACGTAAATGGAAATTTATGCCTGATGCTATGGAGAAATTTGAAAAAAATGGAGGACCGATTGCTAGATTATTAAATGATACACGTTATATATCAAGGATAATGCAAAAATATTTATTGCCTATAGTAGATGAAGATGGTTATAGAAATATACAAGCAATAACAGGTCAGTTGACTTCTATGATTAGAAAAGCTTGGGGATTAAATGAATATAAAGATAGGGAGAATCCGTTAATTTATAGAACAGAACATTATCATCATGCTATAGATGCAGTTGTTATCGCAACTGTCGACAGAGAGCAAATAAAAGAATTTTCAAGAAGATATCATCTGGAAGTTAAAGATAGGATTACAATTGAGTTTAAGAATGATATAAAAAAATTAAATGATAAAAATATTTCTAAAGATGAAAAAGCAGATATTAGAAAAAAAATTAAAAACAGAGAAGATGAATTAACTCTAAATTTAATTAAGATTCCAAAAAGTTTAAATGTTCAAGAAATTAAAGAAAAAGTTTCTAATATTAACATTTCCCATAAGCCAAACTTAAAAAATATTCATAATTTAAACTCTACTGTTGGGCAGTTGCATGAAGATACAGCTTATGGTTTAAATAGAACTAATAAGAATGAAAAACCAGATATTAAGTCAATATTTTATACTACCGATTCTGATACAAAAGAACTGAAACAAAAAAAAGGAAAAATTACAGATCTTATACCTATATTTTATAAAAAAGAGGATCGTGACGCATATTTTGATGCTTACAAAGAATGGTTTATTATTCAAGGGAAAAAGGAATGCGTAAAAGATAAGCATTTAAAGAAAGAGCTAGAGAACGAGGAAAATCTCGCTGTAAGTAAATTAATTAATGTTGCATACAAAGCGTTCAAATGGTTCGTTGGTGGGAATAATTTTTGTATAGTTATATACGAAATTCCTCAAAAGAATAAAATTAATGGAGTTCCTACAAATAATCAAGGAGAATGGGAAGCTGAGGTTGTTTCTAATTATAATGCAACAATGCGGGCAAGAAGGAAGGAATGTATATCATATTTGCCGTATAGATGGCCAACAGCCAAAAAAGTTATGGAACTTCGTCAAAATGATATGGTTATGATAACTTTTACAAGAGAGGAAATAGAAAAAGAAGTTAATAAAGGAGATAAATTGTTTATTCATATAAATAAAAAAGCGGTTGAATCTGATGAAGAGGCGGTCAATTTCTTATTTAGAGTGAAAAAATTCGTTAATAGTACAAATGGAGTATATTTTACTCCCCATGATTTAGCCAGGGAAGAGGGAGATAGTATGTCATGGAATATGTCTGCTAAAGTCATGCAAAAACACAAGGTTAGAAAAGTTCTTGTCAGTTTTACAGGAAAAATTAAATATGTATAATGTTATTGAAATATCTACAGATAATAAAAAGCTAAGTACGTATTTAGGATTTTTAAGAATTTCAGAGAATGGGAATCTTATAAAAGATATTCCTTTTGGTTCCGTAGATTCTATAATAGTTACAGGCCATGGAATAATTTATACTGATAATTTATTACGAAGACTGTGCGAAGAAAACATTCCTCTTATTATTTTGGGAGCGAATTATGCCCCCTGTGGGATGCTTTTAACATATATTGGTCAGTGCAAGCAAATGGAAATTCAGCACTTGCAAATAGAGAATAAAAAACCTTTAGTGAAAAAGATTTGGCAACTAATCATTAAAGAAAAAATAAAAAATCAATCACGTGTTTTAGATTTATTCCAAAAAAATAATAGACTTTCTAACCTTCATTCGAATGTATTATCTGCGGATAGCACAAATCGAGAATCGTTTGCAGCAAAAATCTATTTTAAAGAATTATTTGGAAATAATTTTACAAGAAAAAATGAATATGAAATGATTAATAGCTTTCTTAACTATGGATATGCTATTCTTCGTTCTGCTTTAGCAAGATATGTTGTTGCAGCAGGATTAAATCCGTCATATGGAATCAATCATAAAAACAAATTGAACCCTTTTTGCCTTGTCGATGATTTAATTGAACCATTCCGTCCTATAGTAGATCACTGTGTTTATGAAATTTTTAATTCAGGTGAAGAAAATATTAAACTAGATCGAAAATATAAAGCAATTCTTTCATCCATACTTACTAAAAATTGTTTTAATGGTGAAGGAATTTCTCCATTTTATATGCTATTACAACAAATTGTTTGGGACTTAGTGAATATTTACAAAACTAAGGATATAAAATTCAATTTTGTAAATTATTTTCAGGAGATTAATGCTTGAATTAGACGGACGCAAATTAATGTGGATGATGGTTATGTTCGATTTGCCGACTGAAACAAAACAACAAAGAAAATTGGCACATCAATTCCGCACATTCTTGCAAAATACAGGATTTGAAATGATTCAATTTTCTGTATATCTTCAATTTACTGGTACAAAGGAAAGTTCTAAAAAATTTGTAAAAGCGGTTACTAATAACTGTCCGCCCATTGGAGATGTGAATATTTTATTTTTTACTGATAAACAATTCGCAAGTATGATACATATATATAACAAAAGTGCTAAACCTGCTAAAGAACCTCCAAAGCAATTTGAATTATTCTAATTTCATTTTTTCAAAAAAATAAAAATTCTATATAATAAAAGTAGAAAATTTTTCAAAAAATAATTTATAAATGAAAAAATTCCCTGATATTTCAGGGAATTTCTAAAATCTATTATAACATATTAATCTTGGACGTCTAGTCGTAACTGCAGCAGGATTAATAGCTGTTGCTATCATATTATAACATATTAATCTTGGACGTCTAGTCGTAACTAACGTTTTTAAATTTGTCGGCCAAATTCATTATAACATATTAATCTTGGACGTCTAGTCGTAACACAGAAAATTGAAGAAATATATTTTGATTAATTATAACATATTAATCTTGGACGTCTAGTCGTAACACCAACTTTTCAACATCCTCAGCACTTAAAATTATAACATATTAATCTTGGACGTCTAGTCGTAACCAGCTTTGCCTTTTCAACAGCGCGGTGATGATTATAACATATTAATCTTGGATATCTAGTCGTAACTTAAGAACCTTCAAAAAATCCTCTTTGCTAATTATAATATATTAATCTTGGATGTCTAGTCGTAACAATGCTGTGGTTGTAAGAGAAAACACTCGGAATGAAGTTAGATAATATATGTAAAATTGGGTTGATTTAATAGTTTCTCTATAAATTAACAAAAGCTAATCTTTTTCTTTTATAAATAAAGCTGCAAAAAATCCATCAGTATGATTTCTAAAAGGTGATAATTTTAGAAAATCACCACAATAATTCTTTATTGTTATTTTTTGACTTTTAAAATTTGGGAATTTTTGTAAAAATTTTTGAACTTGACACTCATTTTCTATTTTTAAAATAGAACAGGTAGAATAAATTAACTTCCCCCCTGGTTTTACTAATTTTTGTGCAGAACTTAAAATATCCATTTGAACTTGTAGTAATTCTTCTAAATCTTTTTTACTAAACTTTGCTCTCATATCTGGATTACGTCGCCAAGTGCCAGTTCCTGAACATGGAGCATCTACTAACACTACATCTGCAATACCTGTATGACGTTTTAGCCACTTTCCTGTAATTTCCTGACAGAAAGCATTGTTTACTCCCGCTTTTCTGAGCCTAATTCTAGCATTTTCAAGACGTTCTGGATATTTATCTAAAGCAAAAATACGCCCTTTGTTCTTCATTGAACACGCTAGTGCTAAAGTTTTCCCACCAGCTCCGGCGCAATAATCAATAACTATTTCTTTTTCTTTAGCATTACATATTGCGGCTATAAGTTGAGAACCTTCATCTTGTATTTCGGCAAATCCTTGGGATAAAACTTCATGACTTCTACTAATTCGTCCATCTTTTAACCTTATTCCATTGTCTGAGTATTGCATAACGTCGGTTTGAAATCCCGATAACATTTTTAATACTTTTTCTTTTGATGCTTTTATTGTATTTACACGGAGATCTACTGAAGCTTTAGTATTAAGAGCTAGCATTTCATCTTGAAAAATAGATTTATTAAATGATTCTAATAGATAGTTTTCTAGCCACTCAGGATAGTTTAATTGTGCAAATTGAGGGAATTGTGTATCTAAATTATTTAAGAATTTTCTTTCAAACTCAGATAATTTTTGTGGGGCATAGCTTCTTCCTGTAAAGATTTCTTCTATCTGATTTAATTTGTACAGTTTTTCATTTTTCAAATATACCAAAACAAAAAAACGTCCATATTTTTCAGTAATTTTTCTAGTAAGAAATTTTATTTTTTCAAAACTTCTAAAGATTGAGTAAGAAATTTCTGCTATAGCTTTTCTATCATTTGAACCTATCCAACGATTATTTTTAAAATATTTTGACATTATAATGTCAAAAGGACGGGAAGTTGCGAAAAATATGTCCAGTAAATCAATGGTTGACTTTACCCTTGCCTCTAATTTCATTTTTTAAATCCTATTCCAATAAGATATATTTCGGATGATAAACTTCTACTAGCCTTAGGTTTGTAAAAAGTAGTTGTCAAGAAATCTCTTTTTATATGTTTAAATAGTATTTTCTCTTTTCCTCCCATAAAAATTTTTGCAATGAAATTACCATTTAAAGCTAACATGTTTTGTGCAAAATCATATGCAGAATATACCAAATTCATAATACGCAAATGATCTGTTTTAGCATGTCCTATGGTTGATGGAGCCATATCGGACACAATTAAATCTGCTTTTTGTCCTAGATAATTTATAATGGCTTCTTGATTTTGAGTATCTTGAAAATCTCCAATAAAAATTTTTACTTTCTCTATAGGATTAAAATCTAATAAATCAATAGACGCTATTTTAGCTTCTGGTAATGATTTTTGAGATAAAACCTGAGACCAACCGCCTGGAGCTGCTCCAATATCAATAATATATTTAGACTTTTTTATGAATTTAAATTTTTCATCCATTTCTTTTAGTTTATAGGCGGCTCGACATCTGTATCCGTCTTTATGTGCAGATTTTACATATGGATCATTTAGCTGTCTATCTAACCAACGCCTAGATGAGATACTCATTTTTCCTTTTATTTGCATGAAAACTTCACTTTTATTTAATTAATCTTTTTTTCTATGTCTGTCCCACCAATCAACTCTTTTTTTTATTTCTCGTTCAAAACCACGTTCATTTGGAATATAAAATTTTTTGCGAGATAATTCATCTGGGAAAAAATTAGTTCCAGCAAAAGCATTTGCTACATCATGATCATATATATATCCTTTATTATAATCTAATTCTCTCATTAACTTAGTCGGAGCATTCCTTATTTTTTTAGGAACGGGAAGAGAACCGTAAAATTTAGCACAGGCACGAGAATTATTATACGCAATTTCTGCTGAATTAGATTTAGGAGCAGTTGCTAAATAAATTACAGCTTGTGCAATAGCTAATTCACCTTCTGGAGACCCTAGAATTGTATAAGCTTTATGTGCAGCGATAGTTTGTTGTAATGCGATAGGATCAGCTAGTCCTACATCTTCACTTGCAAAACGTATTAGACGTCTAAGAATATATAATGGACTTTCTCCTGCTTGTAACATGCGATTCATCCAATATAGTGCGGCATCAACATCAGAACCTCTTAAAGATTTATGTAATGCACTAATTAAATTATAATGTTCTTCTTCTCCTTTATCATATACAATAGCTCTTTTGGGCGAAAATTCTTTTAGTTGTTCGACATTCATTGGTTGAGAAGAATTTAAAGTAAATAGTTCTTCTGCTCTGTTTAATAAGTAGCGAGCGTCTCCATCAGACATCAAGCAAAGATGTTGTCTAGCTTCTGGAGTAAGTGGTAGTTTTTTATTTTCGTATTTTTCTGCTCTGGATAATATTCTATCTAAGTCTTCTAGTTGAAGTCTATTAAAAGTAATTACTTTGCATCGAGATAACAAAGCAGGACGTAGCTCAAAAGATGGATTTTCAGTAGTAGTTCCTATTAGAATCAAAGAACCATTTTCAAGATGAGGTAAAAATATGTCCTGCTGACTTTTATTTAAATGATGTATTTCATCTACAATAATTATTATTTGATTAGAAGAATCTTTAGATAATTCATCAAATATTGATTTGAATTTTGCTGTAGCATGCATAACAGCAGATGTCTCTTCAAAATGTAATTTACTCTTTTTTGCTATAATTTTAGCAAATGAAGTTTTTCCGGTACCAGGAGGTCCCCACAATATTAATGATTGCAAATTTTCAATATTATAACTTTGGCTAATTTGAGATTGTCCAATTAATTCATCAAAGTTATTTGGACGGATTCTATCAGCTAGAGGAGCAATTTGTTCAAATAATTGCAATTTATATTTTCTCCAATTTCTTCTTTAAAAGATAAAAATTCACTTTATGTTAAGCAAATTTATGCTTAGAATCAACTATAAGCCTTTTAGAGGACAATATGAATAATAAGAAATATAATGTTGCAGTCATAGGAGCAACGGGTAATGCAGGAAATAACACTCTAAAAATTTTAGCTGAGAGAAATTTTCCTATTTCTGAAATTTATGCTATAGCTTCAGAAAAGTCACTAGGAAAAAAGGTTTCCTTTAAAGATAAAGACATTCAAGTTAATAATTTTGCAAATGTAGATTTTTCAAATATTGATATTGCTATATTTTGTGCAGGTTCTAATGTATCCAAAACTTATGTAAAAAAAGTAACTGAATTAGGATGCTCAGTAATTGATAAAACGTCATATTTCCGATTAGAACCTAAAGTTCCGCTAATTGTTCCTGAAGTTAATCTTGATACTCTAAAAAAAGGTGCTCCACTTGGTATTATATCAACCCCAAATTGTGTAGCAGTTCCTTTATCATTAGCTCTGAAGGCATTATCTTATATTGCACCAGTAAAAAGGGCTGTAATATCTACTTATCAGTCAGTATCTGGAGCCGGCAAACAAGCAATAGATGAGCTATATAATCAAACAAAAGCCGTGATCACTTCTGGAACAGTTGCAACTGATATTTTTTCTAAACAGATTGCTTTCAATGTTATTCCAGCAATAGGGAATTTACATGAGAATGGAGTTTCAGATGAAGAGGAAAAAATTGCATCAGAAATACGTAAAATTTTGCATTCTGATATTAAAATTGCAGTAACATGTGTAAGAGTTCCTGTATTTATCGGACACGGCATTAGTGTTTCTTGCGAGTTTAGCAAAGATATAGATTTAAATTATGTATACGATGTCTTTGAGAATTTTGAAGGAATGATTACTATAGATAGAAGACAAGATGAGGATATATTCGCGACACCACTTGATGCTCAGGGAGAAGATGCTGTATATATTAGTAGAGTGAGAAGAGATTATTCTGTAAAAAATGGTATACTATTTTGGGTTGTGACAGATAATTTAAGAAAAGGTGCAGCTTTAAATAGTGTACAAATTGCAGAAAAAATGATAGCAATTGATCCTCAATTAAATTTATTTAAATTAAAAAGCAAATAAGTAAAGGAATATTATGGAGAACTTTGAAAGACCAAATTTAAAAGATATTGAGCTCATTATAGTTTCATCTTTACTACAAAAAACTAAAAGAGGTGATGATTATCGTCGTTTTAGTCTAAAAACTATAGATGGTACATCTTGCTATCCCGCTGTCATGTGGGCAAATGATTTACGCAAATTCCAAAATGAAAAGTTCTTTAGAAATGGAAATACTATAAAACTAATTAACTATGAACCTCCGTCAAATTATTCTGATTATGTAATACATGACTTTACTTTAATAAAAGAAGGGAAAATAGGTCTTTCAGATGAAGAGAGAGCAGATTTGTTCGAAAAATTACAAAATTATATAAAAGATATAGAAAATGCAAAGTTACAAAACTTTGTTAATTCTCTCTTAAAAGAATATGGGGAAGCTTTTAAGATAGCTCCAGCAGCAAAAAGTATGCATCATAATTATCTTGGTGGATTACTGGAACATACATATGAATGTTTAGAAATCGCAAAAGATTTTTTGGATAAGAATCCTAAAATAGATAGAAGCACTGTTTATGCTGCATGTATTCTCCATGATTTTGGTAAAATTTGGGAATACAGTATAGATTTAAATTCCGGAGTTATTACATATAATAATGAATTTACTTATAAATGGGTAAGTCATTCTCAATGGGGGTATACTGTCTGTATGAATGCCGGATTTGATACTGTAGCAAAAATGATAGCAACACATCATGGTAGAATGGATTGGGGAGCTGTGATAGATTTGAATTCAGAGGGATTAGAGCCGATACATTATCTCTTACATCATATTGATGATTTGTCAGCAAAGTTCGGAAAAACAACAGTAATGGATTTATAATATGGGATATATTTTTATAGTATCTGGTCCTTCAGCAGTAGGTAAGACCACAGTTGTTGAAGAGTTACTGAAACGATCTTCTAATATTCATAGAATAGTTACTTGTACTAGCAGGGAAAAACGCAAAGGGGAACAAGATGGGCGAGATTATTATTTTTTCCCAAAAGAAGTTTTTGTTAAAAAAATTGAAAATAATGAATTTGTTGAATATTCAGAAGTTTATGGTAACTATTATGGTGTTCTTCTTGATACTCTTAGAAAAAATATAGAACAATATCAATCTTCAATTTTAGTAATAAATGGAGAAGGTTTTATTAAGATAAGAAAAGCGATTATAAACAATATAATTGGTATTTTTATCAATCCTCCTTCTTTTCAGGAATTAGAACGAAGAATAAGAACAAGAAATTCTGAGTCTGAAGAAATAATTCAAAAAAGACTGAAAGCAATAAAAAAAGATATGGATTATTCTAAATATTATAATTTTATTATTGAAAATCATCGAGTTAGTGAAACTGTAACTAAATTGAATGATATAATTACAGCAAAGTTGTTGGGATAAATAGTTATTAGGAAAACAATATGTTAATTTTGCTAAAAAAAATTATTTTAGTCATTTTTTTATTGTTTAATAATATAGATTGCCATGGAGTTCAGTTAATAAGAGATACGGAAATTGAAGAGACTCTTACTGAAATGGTGCATGAAGTATTCAAAGTTGCGGGTATAAAAGAAAAAACTGCAAAAGTATTTGTTATTAATTCAAAAGAAGTGAACGCATTTACTATTGGCAGTGGTTATATATTTATTAATTCTGGATTGCTTCTGAAAGTTTCTGATTCTTCACAAATGATGGGAATATTGGCTCATGAAACAGCCCATATCGCCGCTGGACATATAAATAGGTTAATGTCAGCTATACAAACCCGTTCAACCAATATGGTAAATGCAATGATTGTTGGATTAATTGGAACCATTGCAACAGGCTCAGAAGCCGCACTAGCTGCGGCATTGGGATATGGTATGGTAGATGAAAGATTGTTTCTTAGGTATAGTCGAGGAGAAGAATTTGCAGCAGATGCATTGGCGGCAAAGTATTTAAATCAAATGGGATATGATGTTAATTGTATGATACAAGTGTTTAATATGTTTCAAGACTTAGAGGTTATTAATGGCGGTGAACATATTCCAAATTATATAAAGTCTCATCCTACTCCTCAAGAAAGAATTATCGCATTGAAAAGGTTTAATAGTAATGTAACAAGAAAAAATAATGATGAAATAGATAAAAAATATAAAAGAGCAGTTTTGAAATTGAAAGCATGTATTAATGATAGTAATACCTTTCGAGATGAATATTCTAAAGCAATTTGGTTACATCGTCATGGAAAAACAAATTTAGCTATTGAATTATTAAATAAGTTAATTAAGAATAATCCAGATGATCTGTTCTATAAAGAAACATTAGCTCAATGTTTATATGAATCAGGTAAATTATCAGAGGCTACGAGATTATATAAACAAATTTACAAAAAACATCCATCTCCATTAATAAACATTAGTTATGCAGAAGTAATGATCGAATCTAATCATCAAATAGATATAGCAATTGGTATATTAGAGAAAGAAAAATATAACGATTGTTTAGATGAACATATTTATTATTTATTGTCGAAAGCATATGGTAAGAAAAATCGTATAGGAGTTTCAAATTTGATGCTTGCTCAAAAATATATGTTGTTAGGACAATATAATAAATCTTTAGAATTGTTATCCTATAGTTTAAAACAATTAGATCAAAAAACAGAATTATCATATATAAAAAAGGCAAAATATCTAAAAGAACTGATTCAAAGAAATTTAAATAATTAATATTGTTATGAGAATATTACAATTTTAAATAGAAATTCTTTTTTCGAAGAAAGGAATTAACCCAAAAAGGTAGTATTTTTTTATAGTCTCCCATTCATAGATACGTAAAATTGTAATTCCAAAAAATTTATATGTAATTTTATCTCGAATATAAAACTTTTCATCACACTGAATATGATGTTTTCGAGAAAATTTGATAAAATCTTTTCTTGCAATTAATAGATCTACTTGTGCTTTATCTTTTAGATTTCTAGTAATAGATTTATTATTAACCCAATAATAATATGCTGTATTAGGCACAATTGCTATATTCCTAGAATAATATAAAAATTTTGTTGTAAAATAAACATCTTCACAACATGTAATTTTCTCTATAAATTTTAAATTTTGTCTTTCTATTTCTTCGCGTTTATAAATTTTATTCCAAACATAACATTTTCTAGGAATTTCTAATATTTTATATTTTTCAGAAGTTGTAGATAGAATCATTTCTTTGTCAAATTTTAATTTAAATGGAGTTCTTCCATCTGCATGGGGTCTTTTAATACCAGCACAGGCGGCATCAGCATTATATTTTTCTGCTGCGGAATATAATTTTTCAAAAAAGTCTAAATCAATCCAATCGTCACTATCAATAAAACTGATATATTTTCCTTTTGCGATTTTCATTCCGATATTTCGAGCAACACTAGGTCCTTTATTTTCTTGATGAATTATAGAAATACGTTTATCTTTATTTGCATATTCTTCTGCAATAGTCAGGCTATTATCAGTAGAACCATCATCTATACAAATGATCTCTAAATTTTGAAAAGTTTGATTTATTATACTATCTAAACAACGCGCCAAATATTTTTCTACATTATATATAGGAATGATTACGGATATTTCTAGTGGCATTTACTTCTCCGATAGTTCAATATAAGTTAGCATAAAATGTGATTTTTTCAATTCATATGAGCATTTTCAATTAATTCAGTTTTTAATTTTTCTCATTCAATGTCATTCTGAGCGAATGAAGTGAGCGTGAGAATCTATTATCTTATCTTTTTTATGAAATTGCTTTAAAATCACCATAGATTGCCAAGTCGCTTCGTTCCTCGCAATGATGAAAAAATTTAAGAGATCAAGACGCATATTCAACATTATTCAATGATATCATTGAAGTACAAAGATAAATTTAATGTATTCCATAACTAATATATAACTCCATCATTAATCAAAGTCGTTTGTATATTTTGAGGAATATCTTTCCCATATTCTTTTTAAAATAATCTTTATTAAACTCAAAACAAACTAGCCATACATTATAACAACTGGCATATTAAAAAAGTATTTTAATTTTAATAGTGATTATATAAAATAATCACTGAAAATGGAGTTATGTTATGTCAGAAGAAAAGTTAAATGAAATCAGGAGTGTAATCGATAAATATATATCTCCTTCATTAAAAGCAGATGGTGGAGACATTTCAATATTAGATTTTAAAGATAATATACTAAAAGTTAGATTAGTAGGAGCATGTTCTTGTTGTCCTCATGCTAAGGAAACTTTAAAATATGCAGTAGAAAATACAATTCATAATATGGTAGATGCCAATATTAAAGTTGTTACTGAAGATGAATTTTAAATATTCTTAATCTATTTTATTGTAAACTATTTTCTAATTTGAAACCATTTATTTTTTTATATAATTAGATATACTATAAATATATGTAATAAAATAGATTTATGCAATTTAGAGATACTGAATTTAATACTATAGTTCCTACAAAAATCGTAGGACCGATTAGTATTACATTTAATAATATAAAAGAAGATGTATTTTCTCCAGTAGCAACATTTGAAACCCCTCTTTGGTATTCTATTAAAAGGGGAGCATTGGTTTCACAGAAAGCAGATGGAATTAATGTTTATGTACAAGATGATGGAATGACTCGCTCTGTTATTTTTTATACTGAAAATTTGCATAAAGCATTATACTGTCAACAATGGATTGAGCAAAATAATTTAAAAATTTCGGAAGTGATAAGCCTATCAAGTAGGTATGCTAAATTAAAAAAATTAACGACAGAAGTAGTCGGAAATTTAGTTTTTCTTAGACTAAATATTTTTGTTGGAAATGCTTCTGGTCATAATATGGTAACTAAAGCTGCAGATGCTGTTATCAAATTGATAAAAGAGCAATGTTTTGTTTCGTATAGTTCAATTTCTGGAAATATTTGTGCTGATAAAAAAAATTCTGCTATCAATGGATTATTAGGAAGAGGAAAAAGATGTATAGCTGAAATATTCGTTCCGGAGAAAATTTGTAATACCATATTAAGGACAACTTCCAAAAAAATAGTAGATTTAAATATACATAAAAATCTATTGGGTAGTATTTTAGCTGGCAGTGTTCGTAGCGCTAATGCCCATTTTGCCAATATCTTATTAGCGATGTATCTAGCTACTGGACAGGATGTAGCTAATATTGTTGAAGGCTCACAAGGAATTACTTTTGCAGAGTTGAGAGAAGATGGTCTGTATTTTTCTGTAAATATTCCGAATATGATTGTAGGAACGGTAGGGGTTGGAAAGGAGCAAAATTTTGTAAAAAGAAATTTGCAAATTATGAAATGTGATGGTAACTCTGAAACAGAGTCTTGCAGATTATCAGCTATTATATGTGCTACTGTTTTATGCTCAGAATTATCATTATTGGCTGCGCAAACTAATGAAGGTGAATTGATGCAAGCACACATTAAGTTTGAAAGGAATAAGTTGTGCATGTAGGTATTGATCTTATTACTTTTTCTACTTCTAAATATTTTTTCAAGCTTGAAACGTTGGCAAAATATCGTAATGTCGATTATGCTAAATACTGTACAGGTATCGGTCAAACTCAAATGTCAGTATTCCCTCCGAATGAGGATATTATCACTTTATCGGTAGCTGCTGCTGAAAAATTATTATCGGAAATAGATAATAAAGATTCAATAGATATGTTAATATTTGCATCAGAATCGTCTTTTGATATTTCAAAAGCAGAAGGTATTTATGTTCATAAATTTTTAAAATTGAATAATGAATGTAGAGTTTTTAATATAAAACAGGCTTGTTATTCTCTTACCGCAGCATTGCAAATTGCTAAGTCACATGTTGCGTTATACCCTAGTTCCAAAGTTCTTGTTATAGGTTCTGATATTATAAAATATCCATCAAATTCATCTGGAGAACCGACTCAAGGAGGGGCGGCGGTTGCAATGATAGTTTCAGAATCTCCAAGAATATTAGAATTGGAGCCTTATTCCTCTGTTTTTACAAAAGAGGTTATGGATTTTTGGAGGCCAATATATAAATCAGAAGCTTTATTCGATGGAAAATTATCCGCTTATAATTACCTTGAGTTATTGAAAATTACCTTTGATAAATATATTAAAAAAAGTAGACTTTCCAAAAAGGATATAGATTATTTTTGTTTCCATTGTCCATTCTGTAAAATGGCACAGAAAGCAGCAAGGCAAATTGGAGATATAGATATTCATTATACTACTATTTATAATTCAGTTATTGGTAATAGTTGTTCTGCGTCTTTATATATTAGTTTTATTTCTTTATTAGATAATTGTTTAAATGATTTAACGGAAAAAAGAATAGGTTTTTTTAGTTACGGTTCAGGAAGTGTTGCAGAATTTTTTAGTGGAAAAGTTGTCCCCGGCTATAAAAGAGTATTATTAAGTCAGAGACATAAAAAAGATTTAGAAGAAAGAATAGAAATATCTTTTGAAGATTATGAACTTTTCAGAAAAAATACTTCACCATTTAATTCTAAAAATTATGTGAATATTGGAAATCTCACTTTATCAAATATATCAGATGATAAGAGATATTATTCAAAAATAAATAAATTTTAATTATTTTCTTTTTAACATTTTTTCTGGCGATTCAATTCCTAATAAATTTAATCCTTGAATCAAAACTTCCCTTGTTATTTCTATAAGTTTCAAACGTGCGCATTTTATGTTTATATCGGATTCTTTATTTATAGGTAATTCAGCATAAAAGCTACTAAATTTTTGAGCTAGTGAGTACAGATACTCACATAATATTGAGGGCTCACGAGTATTATGACATTGCACAAGACTTTCAGAAAAACGGTGTAACTGAAGCAAAATTTCTCTTTCTAAAGGATGTGTAATTTTTAATTTTTCTTTAAATTCATTTATATTTGATTTTTCTAAGATTGAATTAATTCTTGCAACAGCATATTGGATATAAGCACCTGTTTTACCTTCTGATTTTGTAAAATTTTCAGTATCAAAAATATAATTAGATGTACGTACATTTTTTAAATCCTGAAATTTTAAAGAGCCAATAGCAATTTGATGTATTTGTTTATTTAAATCATCTTTATTCAGATTAGATGATATATTTTCTTCGGCTTTTTTTTCAGATAATTCAATTAAGTCTTTTAAATTCATTACATTTCCTTCACGAGTTTTAAATGGTTTTCCATCCGTTCCATTTACCGTTCCGAAGGCAATATGTTCTAACATAACTTCTTTTCTAATTAGTTTTCCTAATTTAGCAACAGTAAAAACTTGTTCAAAATGCTCTTTTTGACGAGCATCTACAACATATAGGATTGCATCCGGTTTAAAATTTGTTTCTCTTTGTTTAATTGTAGCCAAATCCGTAGCTGCATAAGTATATGCTCCGTCGGATTTTCTTAAAATTAGAGGTGCTTTATCAGAATCTAATGGAACAATAACCGCACCTTTCGAATAAATAGCTATTTTTTTATCTAATAGCTCCTCTAATATTATATCTAACAAATCATTTGTATCACTTTCACCAAGCCATAAGTCAAAAGATACATCTAATTTTTCATAATTTTCTTTTACAGCATCAATAGATTTATCATGTATAATTTTCCAGATGGTTCTATAGGTTTTATTTCCTTTTTGTAATTCAAATGTCGCTGTTCTAGCTTTTTCTTTAAATTGTTCGTTTGTTTTAAAATTACTATTAGCCCTCTTGTATAAATCTGAAATTTCGGAGATTGTCATATTAAGATTATTAATATTATCTGTTAAAGAAAATAAATTGGCTTGTTCTTGCTGTAATTGGGTTATTAACATTCCAATAGGAGTGCCCCAATCACCAAAATGAACATCAGCTATGACTTCATTTCCACAATATTTAAGAATACGTTTAAGACTCTCTCCAATGATAGCTGAACGCAGATGTCCTACATGCATTTCTTTTGCTATGTTGGGTCCACCATAGTCAATAATAATTTTTTTATTTGAAAATTTTTCGATAGAAGGCGAGTTTTCTAAGAATTCATTAGAAAACCTCACATTTATAAAACCTGGTCCATCTACCCTTATTTGTGATAAATTTTTATTTTCTGATAACAGCTTTGTTATCTCATTTGCTATTGTAATAGGAGATTTTTTTAGTTGTTTAGCTAATGACATAGCAATATTTGATTGATAATCCGATAAATCAGGTCTATTTGAACAAGTAACCATTGCATTTTTAACAATATGACCTTGTTTTTTAAGAATATTGATTATCACTTCTTCAAAATAAGATTTTAAATTCATACGATACCTTATTACTGTAAATTAGCCCATAATATTACCATAGTTTTATTATATATGAAAAAGTTATTAACGTATTTTGGATTGTATCTGAAAAGCGATATATGAACCTAAGGTAATCAATAATAATCCGCCTATAATATATAAATCAGGAATTTTCCTAAATACAAAAATATCTATTATAGTATTAGGAATTAACATAACATATGCAGCAGAAGCAAGACCTGAACTAGATGACAATTTAAATGCATGTGTAATAGAGTACTGTGCGACTGCTCCTATAATTCCCCCAAGACATAATATGAAAATATCGTAATATGATATCAATGAGAAATTATTCCAACCTAATAATAGTGATATAAGAATTAAGCATGTATTATGATAGGAGATAATCGTAAATTCCGTTTCTGTAAATGCGAGCCTTTTAATTAAAACTTGATTAAATGCGGCAATTATAGATGCGAGTACTGCAAATAATATTCCAAATTGAAATAACCCATAACCAGGGCGAAAAGCAAGACATATTCCTGCAAATCCTAAACTGATTGCTATAAAATTTTTCATATTAAATTTTTCTTTTAGAATCCATACACTTAGTGGAATGACAAAAATTGCTGTAGTTCCTCCTATTACAAATACATCAGTCATTGCAGCGTATTTATAAGCACTCATTGTGCAGTATGTACCACAAGCCGCTAAAATTGCTCTGAAAATATTCTCAAATTTTCTTTTGCTTTGAAATGGTTGTTTTTTAAAAAAAATCATTAGAAATAAAATTGGTACAAAACGAAAAATTGTACGTAAAAAAATAACTTGATGAATGCTGTAAATATTCATAGCTTGTTTCATAATAGCATCAGAAAAAGAATATAAAACTACTCCAAGTATTATGAATAAATATCCTTTTTTATTGGATTCCATACTATTAACCGTTAATTCGTTCATAATATACTAAAATTATATTATATAAATCAATTTCATTGTATTAATTAGGTTTTATATGTTATCATTCAATGTATTTTAGTGATTATTAATGATTAAGAAGATTATAAAAAAAATTTATAATTCATATGTTATACAAAATTATAAAAATATTCTTCCGTATATAAGACCTTACTGGTTTAGAGCCTTGTTGGCAGTATTAATTACAATTCCTGTTGGGGCTTTTGATGCCGCAATACCTTGGGCACTTAAACATTATATGGATTCAATAACTACTGGAAATATTTCAAAATTAACAGTATTTATGCCATTTTTTATTATAATCTTTACGTTGTTGCAAAGCACTTTTACCTATATTGCAACATATATGAACGCATGGGTTGGAACAAAAATAAGTAATAGACTTAAATATGATTTATTCAAAAAGCTTATGAGGTTTGATGCATCATTTTTTGATAAAAATGTTTCTGGCTCTATTCAAATGAGATTTAATAATGATGTTGATACAGCTTTTTCAGGTTTATTAAACCATATAAAAATGTTTTCTACAAGAATTTTTAATTCTATATCTTTAATTATTGCATTATTAGTTATTTCTTGGAGATTGGCTATTGTTGCTATTGCTATCCTTGTATTAGCTCTTTATCCATTAACTGTTATTAGAAAAAGAATTTCAGGGTTAGTAAATTTGTCTGTCACTACAGGAAGTTCTATTGCTTCGCATTATATAGAAACTTTTAATGGTAATCGTATTGTATCTTCTTATAATTTATATGAATATCAAATAAATAAATTTGCTAATACATTAAATAATGCATTTAAAATTGGTATGAAAATGGTACAACGTACAGGAATATTATCTCCTATTATGCATTTTATCATTGGTTGTGGTATAGCATTAATAATTTGGACAGGAAATTATTTAATATCTAAAGGTTTACTAACTGCAGGAGGATTTGTTGCTTTTACTACATCTGTCATTATGTTATATCAGCCTATAAAATCTATGGGAAATGATTTGAATGCTGTACAATTATCATTGATGGCGATAGAACGTGTATTTAAGCTACTAAAAGAGGAACCTAAAATTCGAAATAAAGCTAAAGCAAAAACACTTGTATCCATAAAAAATACTATAGAATATCGAGATGTATGTTTTGGCTATGATTCTGATAAATTGGTTTTAAAGAATATAAATTTAAAGGTTAATGTAGGAGAAACAATAGCTCTTGTTGGTAATTCAGGTGGAGGAAAAACAACTTTTGTAAATTTACTTCCTCGTTTTTATGATATTTCATACGGAAAAATTTTAATAGATGATACAGATATTAGAAATTTTGATTTAGATTCATTAAGAAATAATATTTCTATAGTTTTTCAAGATAATTTTCTTTTTGATGGAACAATAAAAGATAATATATTGTTAGGAAATGAAAGTGCTAATAAAGAACAATTGATGTCGGCGGTACAATCGGCATGCCTGGATGAATTTATAAAGAGTTTAAAAAAAGGACTAAATACTTCTGTAGGGGAAAGAGGTGTTTTACTTTCTGGCGGTCAAAAACAACGTATAGCGATTGCGAGAGCTTTTATTAAAAATGCTCCAATAGTTATTCTCGATGAAGCTACATCAGCGTTGGATAATAAATCGGAAACGGTGGTTCAACAAGCTATAGATAACCTCATGAAAGATAGAACGGTATTTGTTATAGCCCATCGTTTGTCTACTGTACGTAATGCTGATAAAATTATTGTTATTAATAATGGTGAAATTGTGGAAATAGGTACCCATAATGAACTAATAGAAAAAGATGACAGTTTATATGCTTCTCTTTATAATACTCAAATTAAAAACAAATAACGAGAATGGTGCGATCGAAGGGATTTGAACCCATGACCCCGAGATTAGGAATCTCGTGCTCTATCCAACTGAGCTACGACCGCAACATGTGAATGTTACTAAAAAATTAAAGATTACACAATATTATCGATATTTTTATCTTACTATATGTATGCCAAAGTTAATTAGAGTTCTTGCGAAAGTAAATTCTTGATTTTTCAGATTATGATGATCAGAAACTCTAAAACGTCACGCAAAATATCTGATATCTATAATATGTCTAACGTCATTGTGAGGATTTTTCCCTATTTCGTCATTGCGAGGAGCGGAGCGACGTTGCAATCTATAATATGATTCAAATACTAATATGATAAAAATACAAAATAGATTCTCACGTTCACTCAGAATGACGAGTATGAGGTGTGTTCTCTCAGAATGATAGAAGGTTGGAAATTTGACTTTCGTAAGATATCTATTATTTTAGATACAAATTAAATACTTGAATTATTAAAAAATTATGCTTATTATAGTCATCACATAAGTATAAGGAATGATTTTCATGAAAAAAGATATACATCCGGATTATCATGAGATTAATGTTGTAATGACTGATGGATCTTCTTTCAAAACCAGATCTACTTGGGGAAAAGAAGGTGATACATTAAAATTAGATATAGATTCTAAATCACATCCTGCTTGGACAGGTGTGAGACAGTTAGTTGATACCGGTGGACAAGTAGCTAAGTTTAAAAATAGATACCAGTCATTCGGACTTAAAACAGAGTAGCAGTTTAGAATAAGGGGCATAGCCCCTTCTAAAAGCCATGAAAGGCTTGTTTAAGGGTATGAGATTATTCATTCTCTTTTTTTTATTTTCATTCAATTATAATATATTCGGTAAACATCCAGTTTATGAAGCTTGTGTAATGGATTATGCGTCAGGACGGATTCTTTATGCGTATAATGCAGGTATACAAACACAACCAGCTTCTTTAACAAAAATGATGACGTTATTTTTAACATTCAAAGCCTTGCAAAAAAAACGTATTACTATGAAATCTAAAGTAATTATGTCACGAAATGCAGCAAATCAAAAACCATGTAAATTGGGCATTAGACCGGGTACTAATATTACTGTTCGTGATGCAATATTATCATTAATTACTAAATCTGCTAATGATGTTGCGGTTGCTTTAGGTGAATTAATTGGTGGAGATGAAAAAACATTTGTATATATGATGAACAGAGAGGCTAGACGGTTAGGTCTGAGATCAACTGTTTTTATGAATCCATCAGGATGGAAAAATCCAAAACAGCTAACTACAGCAAGAGATATGGCTTGTCTTTCTAGAGCATTGATTAAACAATATTCAATGTATTATCATCTTTTTTCTACAAAATATCATAATGTAATGGGACTAAATTTACATAATCATAATCATTTGTTAGGAATGCATGATGATATTTGTGTTGACGGTATTAAAACAGGATATGTTACTGCTTCTGGTTATAATTTAGCCGCTTCTGCGATAAAAAATAATAGGCGTTTAATAGTTGTTGTTTTGGGCGGGCGTAGTGCTAAAGAAAGAGATGTTCAGGTTAAATTGCTTCTTAGAAAAGGCTTTGCAAGATTAGAATGTTTATCATTTAGAGCAACAAAAAGTTCTGAAAGAATCTATAAAATTACTTCTTACAAACAAGCAAATAACATAAGATCAAATAATGATTCAGAAAGGATATTGAAGGATTACCAATTGTATAAATATAATAATATGAAGAAATTTATGGGTGATAATAATGGTAAAATTAACACAGTTAAATAATGGCCTAAGAGTTGTTACAAAAAGTGTTGAAAGTTTTGAAAGTGTAACACTGGGCTATTGGGTAGAAGCTGGTTCTGTACGTGAAGATGAATCCAATAATGGTATTTCTCATTTCTTAGAGCATATGGCCTTTAAAGGTACAAAAACACGTTCAGCAAAGCAAATAGCTGAAGCCATAGAATCTGTGGGAGGTTATTCTAATGCTTATACTTCCCGTGAAACTACCGCATTTCATGCAAAGTTATTAAAAGATGATAAAAATATTGCTATAGATATCTTATCAGATATTTTGCAGAATCCTACATTTTTAAAAGAAGAACTAGAGAGGGAAAGAGGAGTCATTTTACAGGAAATTTCACAAACTAATGATTCTCCTGACGATATTATTTTTGATTATTTTCAAAATGTGGCATTTGCAAATCAATCTATGGGAAGACCTATTCTAGGATCCGTTGATATAGTTTCCAAAATTAATGCAGAAGATTTAAATAATTATCGCAAACATTATTACAATGCTGATAATATTATTTTTGGAGCTGTAGGAAATATCTCTCACGATGAAATATTGGATTATGCTGGAAAATATTTTTATAATTTTGAACAAAATCAGACGGTTGTTCATAATAATGAATATAAATATATTGGAGGAAGCTATTCGGATATCAGAGATTTAGAACAGTCTCATGTTATTATCGGATTTAACGGTGTATCAAGCATTAGCGAATATTATTATCCTATGGCAATTTTTTCAGCAATCTTAGGTGGGGGAATGTCCTCTAGGTTGTTTCAAGAAGTAAGAGAAAAAAGAGGCTTAGTCTATTCTATTTATACGTTTTCTTCGTCATATTCTCATAACGGATTATTTGGTGTTTATGCAGCTACTTCACCACAAAATTTAAGTGAATTAACAAATGTTGTGTCTAACGAATTGGTAAAAATGCAAGAAAATATTTCTGAAAATGAATTTTTAAGAACTAAAACTCAGTTTAGAGCTAGTTTGCTGATGTCACAGGAAAGTAGCGCTTCATTGTGTGAGCAAATTGTGAATCAGACTATGGTTTTTGGAAAACCATTAAGTCGAGATGAAATTTTAAATAAAATTGACTCTGTTACTATTGAAGATATTAAAAAATTAGCAAAAAATATTATATCAACTAATGTATCAGCAATTACAGTTGGAAAGAAAGGTATAGAGGATGTAATGTTACAACTAAAAAAGAATGGATTATCTGTGAATTGTTCTTAATTTTTGCTGTAACGCATTATTACAAATGGCAGAGAGAACAAAAATATTAAGAAAATGAATTAATTACAGTAATTTCTTGACATGGTAATATTGTACGAAAATATATAAGCTTTTGTTCCGATGTAATTCAAGCGAACATTTTGTTTAGCATCATTTTGGAGGAGCTTTCCTCTTTTCATCATTAAAATGAACTTATTCCTTTAGTATTATTGTGGGTAGCAAAGCGATGAGCATATATTTAAAAGAATATATAGATTCTTACTTTTGTTACACTCACTCAGAATGATGGAAGTCGTAGAGAATGAAAAAGGAGTACTAACGTACCTTTTTCGTCATTATTATGAGCTTAATTCATTTTGTCTTTAGATATCAATGAGAAGCTACTGATGTGTTGATAAATGTTTTAATTTCTTAGAATGATTATTATCTAAACAGTAAGTAAAAGATTAAGTAATATGTGAACTTATAATTTTTTAATAGGGTATTGCGTTATTGAATTTTAAAAGAAGTAGCATTCATATGCATCAGAAAAAGATGAATACATATTGTGGTATTGACGTGGCAGATCTTTTTCAAAGTATTTTCAAAATTCATAATGTTTATTAATAAAGGTTTACATTATTATCAGAAAAAAATATAATCAGAATTTACTAGAAATTGGTTAATAGCTCTTGAGTTTTTTTGTATAAAAATGTATTTTTGGTTAAAATGCTTAGTTCTATGGAGATAAGCATGGCCTTTTTGGTTTATTTCAGTTAGTTACAGGGGTCTCAATATGGTCAGAACGTTCACTGAGCGTAAAAGATTTAGAAAAAATTTTGGTAGAATTAGGGAAGTCGCAGAGCTTCCGAATCTTATAGATTTGCAAAAATCTTCTTATAATTCTTTTTTGTATGCTGATAAATCCGATAACTTAAGAAGTGATATAGGGTTAAATGAAGCCTTTAAAAGTTCTTTCCCAATAATGGATACATCAGGAAGAGCGCAAATAGATTTTTGTTCTTATCATTTTGATAATCCTAAATACACTGAAAGTGAATGTAGGAATAAAGGATTAACTTATGCCGCTCCGTTAAGGGCAACATTTCGGCTTATTGTTTGGGATATCGATAGTGAAACAGGTAAAAAAGATATAAAAGATATCAAAGAGCAGGATGTTTATATCTGTGATTTACCTATTATGACAGATAATGGTACTTTTATTATTAATGGTGCAGAAAGAGTTGTGGTATCGCAGATGCAACGATCTCCAGGAGTATTTTTCGACCATGATGGAGGAAAGACTCATTCTTCGGGAAAGTATTTATTCGCTGCTCATATTATACCTCATAAAGGTGCATGGCTGGATTTTGAATTTGATGTGAAAGATCAGATTTATGTTCGTATTGATAGAAGGAGAAAATTATTAGTATCTACTTTATTGTTCGCTTTAGATTCTGCTTATACTGAGAAGCAAAAAGCTGATAATCCCGGGCAAGAATTAAAGTCGTCTGAGATATATGGTATGGATCGGGAAGAAATTCTTTCATATTTTTATGATAATTTTGAAGTCCGGAAGAATAAAAAAGGCATGCTTTCTAGAGAATTTGTTCCTGAACAATGGAAAGGTATTAAATTAGATTATGATCTTATAAATGCGGATGATGATAAGATTATAGCTAAAGCGGGAGATAAATTAACATCGCGTACCATAAGAAACTTGAAAGAAAAAGGTATAAAAAATGTTATAGTTTTTGAAGAGGAATTATATGGTCGTTATCTTGCTTTTGACGTAATAAATGAATCTAATGGTATTGTAGTAGCGGAAGCAGGAGACGAGCTTAATGCGGATTTGATTCATCAGATTCTAGAAATAACGGATAGTTTTTCAATATTAAGTATTGATCATACAGAAGTTGGTGGATATATCAGAAATACTTTGATTGCTGATAAGTGTACAAATCGTGAAGAAGCGTTATTCGAATTATTCAGGGTTATGAGACCTGGAGAGCCTCCTACTATAGATAGCGCTCAGGAAATGTTTTATAACATGCTATTTAATCCTGAACGTTATGATTTATCGGCTGTTGGACGCGTAAAAATGAACGCTCGTATAGGTGTAGATAGACCTGAAAGTATGAGTGTTTTGACTAAAGATGATATACTTCGTATTTTAAAAATACTTCATCAATTAAAGGATGGTAAAGGTACAGTTGACGATATAGATAATTTAGCTAATAGACGTGTACGTTCTGTGGGTGAGTTGCTAGAAAATCAATTTAGGATTGGTTTGACTCGTATGGAGAGAGCCATAAAAGAAAGAATGGGATCTGTAGATATTGAAAATGCAGTTCCAAACGACGTTATAAATGCCAAACCAGTATCATCTGCAATTAGAGAATTTTTTGGGTTATCTCAATTATCCCAATTTATGGATGAAGTGAATCCATTAGCAGAAATTACGCATAAAAGACGTATTTCCGCTTTGGGACCTGGAGGATTAACTAGAGATAGAGCAGGGTTCGATGTTAGAGATGTGCACCCAACTCATTATGGTCGTATCTGTCCTATAGAAACGCCAGAAGGACAAAATATAGGTTTGATTAATTCATTGGCTATATTTGCAAAGATTAATCGATATGGTTTCATAGAAACACCTTATCGTAAAGTTATAGATGGTAAAGTGACAGATGATGTTATTTATTTATCTGCAATGGATGAATCACAACATACAATTGCGCAGGCGAATGCTATATTAACAGCTGATAACCATTTTAAGGATGAATTTGTAGCATGTAGAAGGAACGGGGAATTCATTAATGCGCAAAGAGATACAATAGATTATATGGACGTATCTCCGAAGCAGATTATTTCCATTGCGGCAGCATTGATTCCGTTTTTAGAGCATGATGATGCTAGCCGAGCTTTAATGGGTGCAAATATGCAGCGTCAAGCTGTTCCTTTATTAAGAGCTCAAGCTCCATTAGTTGGTACAGGACTTGAGGCTGCTGTTGCACATGATTCAGGAGTTTCTGTTTTGGCAAGAAATGATGGGATCGTTGAACAGGTTGATGCTGACAGGATAGTTATCCGTTCAACAGATAAAAACTCTAATGTTGGTGTTGATATATATAATATGAGGAAATTCGAAAGATCTAACCAAAGCACCTGTGTAAATCAGAAAGCATTAGTAAGTAAAGGTGATATTGTTAAAAAAGGCGATATTATTGCTGATGGTGCAGCAACTCAATTAGGTGAGTTGGCGCTTGGTCATAATGTTTTTGTTGGGTTTATGTCTTGGCATGGATATACTTTTGAAGATGCGATTGTAATTTCAGAAAGATTAGTTAGAGAAGATTATTTTACTTCAATACATATTGAAGAATTCGAAGTTATGGCTCGTGATACAAAATTAGGAAATGAGGAAATTACTAGAGATATTCCAAATGCTTCCGATGATGCTTTAAGAAATTTAGATGAAGCGGGAATTGTTCACATAGGAGCAGAAGTAAGAGCGGGTGATATCTTAGTTGGTAAAGTGACACCTAAAGGTGAGTCTATGATGACGCCTGAGGAAAAACTTTTAAGAGCTATCTTTGGAGAAAGAGCTGCTGATGTTAAAGATTCATCTTTACGTTTACCTCCTGGTGTAAAAGGTACTGTTGTTGATGTAAAAATCTTTTCAAGAGCGGGTATCGAAAAGGATGAAAGAGCAATCGCTATTGAACAGAAAGAAATTGAATTGTATAAAAGCGATATGGAGGCTGAAAAAGCAATTTTTGAAGAGGCATATTATAAGCGTTTAAAAGAAAAATTGCTTGGACAAGTTGTTGATAGTTCTCCTATTAAATCAAAAGGTAAAGTTATCGATGAAGAATTTTTGGATTCTATGCCGAAAGGTCAATGGAGGTCTATTACTGTTATAGATAAAAAAGCTTCTAAAGATATTGTGAATTTGCATAGCGATTTTAATGCAATTTTGGATAAACTTTATAAAAATTTTGATGAAAAAGTTGAAAAATTACGCAAAGGTGATGAACTACCTCCTGGTGTATTGAAAATGGTAAAAGTTTACGTTGCTGATAAGAGAAAATTGCAACCGGGAGATAAATTAGCTGGTCGCCATGGGAATAAGGGTATAGTTTCTAGAATTGTTCCTGTGGAAGATATGCCTCATATGGAAGATGGTACTCCTCTGGATATTATTTTAAATCCATTAGGTGTTACTTCACGTATGAATGTTGGTCAGACATTAGAAACTCATCTTGGTTGGGCAGCAAAAGGTTTAGGTAGAAAAGTTCGTGAGGTTATTGAAAAAGTTCAATCAGATGAGCAATTAATGGAGAATTTGCGTAGCCAATTAAAGGATATTTATAACGATAAAGATGATAAAAAAGATATCGATAAAATGTCTGATTATGAAGTTGCGGAATTAGCTACTAATGTTATTAATGGTGTTCCTGTTTCTACGCCTGTGTTTGATGGAGCAAGGGAATCGGATATAGTTCAAGCATTAGAGTCTTGCGGTCTAGATAGTTCAGGACAAGTAAGATTAATAGATGGTCGTACAGGTGAAGAATTTGACCGTAAAATCACAGTTGGATGTATTTATATGTTGAAATTACATCATATGGTTGATGATAAGATTCATGCTAGATCTATAGGTCCTTATAGTCTTGTTACTCAACAACCATTGGGTGGTAAAGCTCAGTTTGGAGGTCAGAGATTCGGAGAAATGGAAGTTTGGGCATTACAGGCTTATGGTGCTGCTTATACTTTGCAAGAAATATTGACTGTAAAATCGGATGATGTAACCGGAAGAACTAAAGCTTATGAATCTATTATAAAGGGTGATGAAAATATTATGCCTGGCATACCTGAGTCATTTAATGTCCTTATGAAAGAATTGTGTGGTTTGGGATTAAATTTTGAATTTCAGCAAGATGCGGTTCAAAAAGATTCGGATATGGAAGCTTAATTGGGAAAGGATTAATTATGGCCAATCAATTACAAAAAATATTTGGACAAGTAAGTAATTTGAACAATTTTGATGCAATAAAAGTATCGCTTTCAAGTCCTGAAAGAATTAGGTCTTGGTCTTTTGGAGAGGTAAAAAAACCTGAGACGATTAATTATAGAACTTTTAAGCCTGAAAGGGATGGATTATTTTGTGCGCGTATTTTCGGTCCTGTAAAAGATTATGAATGCTTATGTGGCAAATATAAAAGGATGAAATACCGCGGAGTCATTTGCGAAAAGTGTGGCGTGGAAGTAACGTTATCTCGTGTAAGAAGGGAACGTATGGGGCATATAGAATTAGCTTCTCCTGTCGCTCATATTTGGTTTACAAAGTCTCCTCCGAGTCGTATTGCATTGCTCCTTGATATTACTTCAAGTGATATGGAGAAAGTTCTTTATTTTGAAAATTATGTAGTCATTGATCCAGGCATATCTCCATTTAAACCAATGCAATTGATTACGGAAGAAGAATATTATAGAGCTCAAGATGATTATGGTGAAGATGCTTTTAAAGCTAATATTGGTGCAGAGGCATTAAAAGAATTGTTAGCTGGTATTGATTTAAAAGGTGAAAAGGATAGACTTAGATTAGAGTTGAAGTCAGTTTCATCTGATATGAAACGTAGACGTTTAATCAAGAGATTGAAGTTAATAGAGGCATTTTTAGTTTCTGGAAATCGTCCTGAGTGGATGATTTTGGAATGTATTCCTGTAATTCCTCCTGAGTTAAGACCTTTAGTTCCTTTAGATGGAGGACGTTTTGCTACATCAGATCTTAATGATTTATATCGTCGTGTTATTAACAGAAATAATAGATTAAAGCGGTTATTAGAATTAAAAGCGCCTGATATTATTGTAAAAAATGAAAAAAGGATGTTACAGGAGGCTGTTGATGCATTATTTGATAACGGTCGCCGTGGGCGTGTTATTACTGGTACTGGCAAAAGACCTTTGAAATCTTTATCTGATATGCTCAAAGGAAAACAGGGTCGTTTCCGTCAGAATTTATTAGGGAAAAGAGTAGATTATTCTGGTCGTTCAGTTATTATAGTCGGTCCTGAGTTGAAACTGCACCAATGCGGTTTACCAAAAAAAATGGCTTTGGAACTTTTTCAACCATTTATTTTTTCTAGATTAGAAAGATATGGTTTTGCTACAACTCTAAAAGCTGCAAAACGCATGGTAGAAAGAGAGAGACCTGAAGTTTGGGATATTTTAGAAGAAGTTATTAAGGAACATCCTGTTCTTTTAAATCGTGCTCCTACTTTGCATCGTTTAGGTATTCAAGCTTTTGAGCCAGTTTTAGTAGAAGGGAAGGCTATAAAATTACATCCATTAGTATGTACGGCATTTAATGCTGACTTCGATGGAGACCAAATGGCTGTACACGTACCTCTGTCTTTAGAAGCTCAATTGGAATCTAGGGTTTTAATGATGTCGACTAATAATATTTTGAGTCCATCAAGTGGTAAACCTATTATTCTACCTACAAAAGATATTACACTAGGTATTTATTATATTACTATGGAAAAATCTGGAGAACCTGGAGAAGGAATGATATTTTCTTCCATTGGTGAAATTGAGCAAGCATTGCAGGATAAGGTTGTAAGTCTTCATGCAAAGATCAAAGCACGTTATCGTCAAATGCAATCTGATGGGACAGTAGCTTATAGAGTAGCCGAGACTACTCCTGGGCGTATGATTTTATGGCAGATATTCCCTCAACACGCGGAAATAGATTTTAGTTTAGTAAATAGATTAATTACTAATAAAGAGTCTGCTAGTATTGTTCAGAAAATTTATAGTGTTTGTGGTCAGAAGAGCACTGTTATTTTTGCAGATAAATTAAAGGATTTAGGGTATTTGTATTCCACAAAATCCGGGGTCTCATATGGGAAAGATGACTTAGTTATTCCTCCTCAGAAAAAAGATATAGTTAATTCTACTAAAAAGGTTGTTGCAGAATATGAACGTCAGTATATGGATGGTTTAATTACTGCTGGTGAAAGATACAACAAGGTTGTTGATGCTTGGGCAGCCTGTAGTGATAAAGTAGCAGATGCTATGTTAAAATGTGTATCTAAAGATGAAGTGGGTAAACCGTTAAATGCTATGTATATGATGGCACATTCAGGAGCTAGAGGTTCTCTAGCTCAAATGAGACAAGTTGCTGCTATGCGCGGCTTAATGGCTAAGCCATCAGGTGAAATTATAGAGACACCTATTATATCCAACTTTAAAGAAGGATTATCGGTATTGGAATATTTTACTTCGACTCACGGTGCAAGAAAAGGTATGTCAGATACCGCTTTAAAAACAGCAAATTCTGGGTATTTAACACGTCGCTTAGTCGATGTTGCTCAAGATTGTGTTGTAGTTAAAGATGACTGTGGAACAAAAAAAGGTATAGTTGTAAGAGATATTATTTCTGGTGGGGATGTTATAGCTCCTTTAACTGAACGTGTTTTAGGAAGGACGCCTGTTGATGATTTGAAAGACCCGTCAACAGGAGAGATTATTGTACCTGCTGGAGAAATTATAGATGAAAATGCGATTAAAAAAATAGAAATGGCAGGTATTAATGAAATTCGTATTAGATCAGTGCTAACTTGTGAATGTGAAGATGGAATTTGTGCGCGTTGTTATGGTCGTGATTTAGCAAGAGGTCAAAAAGTAAACATAGGTGAGGCTGTTGGTGTTATTGCTGCACAGTCTATTGGTGAGCCTGGAACCCAGTTGACCATGCGTACCTTCCACGTTGGGGGTACCGCTCAAAAAGGTACTGAACTGTCCTCTATTGATGCTACTTATGATGGTATTGTTGCATTACGTAATGAAAAAACGGTACATAATAGTGATGGACAAAAAATCGTTATGAGTAGAAACGTTGAAATCGCTTTATTAGATGAAAATGGAAAAGATAGAGCTCATTATAAGTTACCTTATGGTGCAAGATTATATGTTTTGAATGGAGATAAGGTAAAGAAAGGAAACAAATTGGCCGATTGGGATCCGTTTACATCTCCTATTATATGTGAGAGACAAGGTACTGTACAATATCTTGATTTGATTGATGGAATATCTTTAAAAGAATCTATTGATGAATCAACGGGTGTTGCGACATATGTGGTATCTGATTGGCGCCAACAAGCTAGATATGCCGATTTAAAACCTAGGATTGTTTTAAAAGATGATGAAGGGAACCCAATTTTATTACCTAGCGGACAAGAGGTGAAATATTTCCTTTCTGTTGATTCCATTATTGCAGTAAAAAATGGTGATAAAGTAAAAATAGGAGATGTTTTAGCTCGTATGCCACGTGAATCTACTAAAACAAAGGATATTACGGGTGGATTACCACGTGTTTCTGAGTTGTTTGAAGCTAGAGTTCCAAAAGATCCTGCTATTATAAGTGAATATAGTGGTAGGATAGAGTTTGGAAAAGATTATAAAGGCAAAAAGAGAATAATTGTTCATCCAGAGGATGAAAATATGGCTCCTATAGAATATTTAGTACCGAGATGGAGACAGGTTGCTGTTCGTGAAGGCGATATTGTTGCAAAAGGCGAGGTTCTTGTCGAAGGGAATAAAGATCCTCATGATATTTTAAAAGTTCTTGGTATAGAAGCTTTGGCGGAGTATCTTATTAATGAAATTCAAGATGTTTATAGATTACAAGGTGTTAAAATTAATGATAAACATATTGAAATAGTTGTTCGTCAGATGCTTCATAAAGTTAGTGTAGATAAGCCAGGAGATACCACGTTCTTGGTTGGTGAACAAGTAGATCGTAAAGATTTTGAAGAGGAAAATGCTCGAGTTATGAAGGAAGGTGGTACTATCGCAGAAGCAACTCCTGTATTGTTAGGAATTACTAAAGCTTCATTACAGACAAGGTCGTTTATTTCAGCTGCATCATTCCAAGAAACTACTCGAGTGCTTACAGAAGCTTCTATCACAGGAAAAGTTGATAGATTAAAGGGGTTAAAAGAAAATGTATTGGTTGGTAGATTAATTCCAGCTGGTACCGGTTTTGCAATAAATAAATTAAGAAAATTAGCCATGGCAGAGGATGCTGAAGCTATGAAACAACTTCATGGATCGGTAATTGTTGATAAGAATAGTAATGATTCACAAGTTACAGGAGTTTAATTTTATTTAAAGGCTTGACTAGGTAGAAAAGAGTATTTAAAATACAAAAACTTGTATAGTTATTATGTGAATGAAAGGGGCGTTATGCCAACTATAAACCAATTGATTAAAAATCCTAGGAAGGATATAGCAAAAAGGAATAAAGTTCCTGCTTTGTTGTCTTGTCCTCAGAGAAGAGGGGTTTGTACTCGTGTTACAACAACTACACCAAAGAAACCGAACTCTGCTTTAAGAAAAATAGCTCGTGTTAGATTGACTAGTGGTTTTGAGGTGACTTGTTATATTCCAGGAGAAGGACATAACTTACAAGAACACTCCGTTGTTATGATTAGGGGAGGGCGTGTAAAGGATCTTCCTGGTGTTAGATATCATATAATTCGTGGTACTTTGGATACTCAAGGCGTTAAGGATAGGCGTCAAGGTCGTTCTAAGTATGGAGTAAAGAAACCAAAGTAATTATTTAAGAGGGAATTATGGGACGTAGAAGAGCAGCAGAAAAAAGAAAAGTGCTTCCTGATCCGAAGTTTGGAAGTGTTGTTGTTACGAAATTTGTAAATACTGCAATGTATGATGGTAAAAAATCAGTTGTCGAAAAAATTCTACATGAAGCTTTCGATCATATTCAAAAGAAGATAAATAAACCAGGTTTGGAAGTTTTTGAAGAAGCTTTATCTAATGTAAAACCATCTGTTGAGTTGAAGTCTCGTAGAGTTGGTGGTGCTACATATCAAGTGCCTGTAGAGGTTCAGCACGATAGGGCTCAAGCTCTTGCTATAAGATGGATAATTGCAAATGCTCGTAAACGTTCTGAAAAAACAATGATTTTAAAATTAGCCGGCGAGTTAATGGATGCTTATAATGGTAGAGGGGGTTCTATCAAAAAGAAAGATGATACCCATAAAATGGCCGAGGCTAATAAAGCTTTTGCTCACTATAGGTGGTAATTATGGCAAGAACAACACCTTTAAAAGATTATAGAAATATTGGAATTATGGCTCATATTGATGCCGGAAAAACTACAACGACAGAAAGGATTCTTTTTTATACAGGGCGTTCCCATAAGCTAGGCGAAGTTCATGATGGTGCAGCTACTATGGATTGGATGGAGCAGGAGCAGGAAAGGGGAATTACTATTACTTCTGCTGCGACTACATGTTATTGGAGAAACCATAGAATTAATATTATTGATACACCTGGACACGTAGATTTTACAGTTGAAGTAGAACGTTCTTTACGTGTGTTAGATGGAGCTGTTGCAGTTTTTGATGGAGTCGCAGGTGTTGAGCCTCAATCTGAAACCGTTTGGCGTCAGGCAGATAAATATAATGTTCCAAGAATTTGTTTTGTTAATAAAATGGATAGGATAGGGGCAAATTTTTATCGTTGCGTGGATATGATAATTGATCGTTTAGGCGCGAAACCGCTAGTTATGCAGTTGCCGGATGGTTGTGAAAGTGATTTTATAGGTGTTGTAGACCTATTAACAATGCAGGCTTACCATTGGAAAGATGAAACGATGGGCGCTAAGTATGATGTCGTCGACATTCCTGCAAATTTGAAAGAAAAAGCTTTACAATATCATCATCAGTTAGTTGAAATGGCAGTTGAGCAAGATGATGCTATTATGGAAGCCTATTTGGAAGGTAAAGAACCTACCATTGAACAATTAAAGATGTGCATTAGAAAAGGCGTTATTAGTGGAGCTTTTGTCCCTGTATTTTGTGGTAGTGCATTTAAAAATAAAGGTGTTCAAACATTATTAGATGGGGTTGTTGACTTTTTACCTTCTCCGTTGGATATCGGAGAAATTAAGGGCATTAGTGTTAAAGATGATTCGGAAATTACAAGGCATCCGGATGATAATGAGCCATTGGCAGCTTTAGCTTTTAAAGTTATGACGGATCCTTTTGTTGGGTCTTTAACTTTTGTTAGAATTTATTCTGGGAAGTTAGAAGCAGGTAGTTATATAGAAAATTCTACAAAAGGAGATCGAGAAAGAATTGGTCGTATGTTATTAATGCATGCGAATAATAGAGAAGATATTAAAGAAGCATATGCGGGAGATATTATAGCTGTTTGCGGATTAAAATTAACTACAACTGGTGATACTTTATGTGATCAGAATCATCCGATTTTGTTAGAAAAAATGGAATTTCCTGATCCAGTAATTGAGGTAGCAGTTGAACCTAGGTCTAAAGCTGATCAAGAAAAAATGGGTAATGCATTATCTCGTTTAGCTGCTGAGGATCCGTCTTTTAGAGTTAGTTCTAATACTGAAACAGGACAAACAATTATTAAAGGCATGGGAGAACTTCATCTCGAAATCATCGTGGATCGTATGAAGAGAGAGTTTAAAGTTGATGCTAATGTCGGTGCGCCTCAAGTTGCCTATAGAGAAACAATATCAAAACCAGCAGAGATTGATTATGTTCATAAAAAACAATCTGGGGGTGCTGGACAGTTTGCTAGAGTTGTTTTACAATTTGAACCAATTGACTATTCCAATGGTCTTGTTTTTGAGAGTAAGATTTTTGGAGGAGCTGTTCCAAAGGAATATATTCCTGGTGTTGAAAAAGGCTTACATAGCATAGCAGAGTCAGGTTGTGTGATAGGATTTCCTATAGTAGGAGTTAAATGTTCTCTCGTGGATGGTGCTTATCATGATGTTGACTCTAGTGTTTTGGCGTTTGAAATTGCTGCTAGAGCAGCATTTAGAGAAGCTATGACAAAATGTTGCGCTAAAATATTAGAGCCTATTATGACTGTGGAAGTTGTTACTCCGGAAGATTATATGGGCGATATTATAGGGGATCTTAATAGTCGTCGAGGACAAGTTGTTGGGATGGATCAGAGAGCTAATGCTCGTGTAATATCGGCTGAAGTGCCTTTGGCCGAGATGTTTGGGTACGTGAATACATTACGCTCTATGAGTCAAGGAAGAGCTCAGTATACTATGCAGTTTGCTCGTTATGATGCGGTACCATCAAATGTAGCAGATAAAGTTATTGCTGAGCATAAGGGTTTGGTAAAAGGTGAATAATTTAGGAGAATATAATGAGTAAAGCCAAATATGAAAGGTCTAAACCACATTGTAATATTGGTACTATTGGTCATGTCGATCATGGTAAGACCACTTTAACAGCAGCTATTACAAAAGTATTAGCGGAAAAAGGTGGAGCCAACTTCACTGCTTATGATCAGATTGATAAAGCACCAGAAGAGAAAGCTAGAGGTATTACGATTTCAACCTCTCATGTTGAATATGAAACAGATAAAAGACATTACGCTCACGTAGACTGTCCAGGACATGCTGACTATGTTAAAAATATGATTACTGGAGCAGCCCAAATGGATGGAGCAATTTTAGTTGTTTCCGGAACTGATAGTGTTATGCCACAGACTAAGGAGCATATATTGTTAGCTCGCCAAGTTGGTGTTCCTGCTTTGGTCGTATTTATCAACAAAGTTGATATGGTTGATGACCCAGAGATGTTAGATCTCGTAGAAATGGAAATTAAAGATACATTAGCGAAATATGAGTTTCCAGCAGATGAAATTCCTATAATTAAGGGAAGTGCTCTCTGTGCTTTGGAAGGTAAAAATGATGAAATTGGTAAAAATAAGATACTTGAATTGATGGATGCGGTTGATAATTATATTCCTCAGCCGGAAAGACCAAAGGATCAACCATTCTTGTTACCAATTGAGGATGTATTCTCGATTTCTGGTCGTGGTACTGTTGTAACAGGCCGTGTAGAACGTGGCGTTATTAAAGTTGGCGACGAAGTTGAAATTGTCGGTCTTAGAGATACCCAAAAGACGGTTGTTACAGGAATTGAGATGTTCCGTAAACTCTTAGATCAAGGTGAAGCTGGAGATAATTTAGGTTGTTTGCTTCGTGGAACAAAACGTGAAGAAGTTGAACGTGGACAAGTATTAGCCGTTCCAGGAACTATTACTCCCCATACTAAATTTGAATGTGAAGTTTATATTTTGAATAAGGAAGAAGGAGGTCGTCATACTCCATTCTTTAACGGTTATCGTCCGCAATTTTATTTTAGAACAACAGATGTAACCGGGAATGTAACCTTACAAGAAGGCGTTGAAATGGTAATGCCTGGAGATAATGTCAAATTAACAGCTGAGTTAATTGCTCCTATTGCTATGAATGAAGGGTTAAGATTTGCTATACGTGAAGGCGGTCGTACAGTAGGCGCTGGTGTTGTAACTAAGATTATCGCGTAAGGAGAGGGATTATGAACGCGCAATGCATCCGTATATGTTTAAGGGCGTATGATCATAGGATACTTGATTATTCAACAAATGAGATTGTTATGACTGCAAAAAGAACGGGTGCTCGCGTTCGCGGTCCTGTTCCTTTGCCAAATAAAACAGAACGTTTTACAGTATTACGTTCTCCTCATATAGATAAAAAATCTCGTGAGCAATTTGAGTTACGGACACATAAAAGATTGGTTGATATTTTAGATTGCCCTCCTCAGACAGTAGATGCTCTTATGAAATTAGAGTTGGCGGCTGGAGTAGATGTAGAAATTAAATTATTAGGTTAAAAAAGAGACATGCGTTCAGGATTATTAGGTAAAAAAATTGGCATGACTCGCATCATTACAGATGATGGGCGTCAGCATGCCATAACGGTTTTGAAAGTAGAACAACATGAAGTGTTGTCCTACAAGACAATAGAGAAGCATGGATATGAAGCTGTTGTCGTTGGAACTGTAGAAACAAAAGAAAATAAATTAACAAAACCTATGCAGGGTTATTTTAAAAAGCTAGGCGTGAAATTTTATAAGAAATTAAAAGAATTTCGCATGCCGTCAGATAATTTTCCTGCGATTGGTACGACATATGGAGCGGATTTCTTTTCTGCTGGTCAATATGTTGATATTACAGGTACCAGTATTGGTAAAGGTTATGCTGGTGGAATGAAAAGACATAATTTTGGTGGTTTAAGAGCAACGCATGGTGTTTCTATATCCCATAGAAGTCATGGTTCTACAGGAAATAGAGAAGATCCAGGAAAAGTTTTCAAAGGAAAGAAAATGGCTGGTCATCTCGGAAATGAAAAGGTCACAATTCAGAATATGAAAGTTTTTGGCACAGATGGAGATTTGTTATTGATTCAAGGAGGAATCCCTGGTGCTGATGGAAGTTATGTCTTAGTTAAAGATTCAGTAAAAAGGAAGCAACAATAATGAAGTTGCAAGTTATAAAATTAGACGGATCTAAAAGTGGCGAAATAGCGCTTAATGATACAATATTTAATATTGAACCTAAAACAGAAAGCTTAGCAGATGTTGTAAGATGGCAATTAGCGAAAAGACAGGCTGGAACTCATGCTGTTAAAGGTCGTAGTGATGTAAGTAGGACTTCAAAGAAGTTATATAGACAAAAAGGTACGGGAAATGCTCGTCATGGGGCTAAAACTGCTAATATTTTTGTAGGCGGTGGTGTTGTTTTTGGACCTACTCCTCGCTCTCATGCTTTTAAGATTAATAAAAAAGTCAGAGCATTAGCATTGCGTTCCTTGTTATCTTTGAAATTAAAAGAAAATAATATTATTATCTGTGAAGATTTAAAGTTAGAAAACAATAAAACGAAAAATTTAGTGGCTATTCTTGAAAATTTAAATATTAATTCGGCTTTATTTGTTGATAATAGTGATTACAGTGATTTCAGAAAAGCGTGTTCGAACTTATATAAGATAGATGTTATTCCAAGTATAGGATTAAACGTTTATGACGGTTTAAGGCATGAAAAAATAGTACTTACTAAAAGTGCGGTTGAAAGTATTCAAGAACGTTTAGGATAAGGTTATGATATCAGAGTATGATTGTTTAATAGTTCCTGTGATGACAGAAAAGTCAATGAATGCTGGAAATGGTGTTCATGTCTTTAAGGTGAATATAGATGCAACAAAGTTTGATGTTAAAAGAGCTGTAGAAAAAATATTTGAAGTAAAAGTGTCGAAAGTCAACATCTTAAATAGGTATGGAAAGAAAAAAACTTTCAGAGGAAAAATTGGTGAAACTAAGCCAATAAAGCTTGCAAGAGTTCATTTATCTGAAGGTGTTATTAATTTTGAAGGTGGATTCTAATGGTATTGAAAGCTTATAAGCCAGTAGCTCCGGGTTCAAGAGGACTAATATTAGTAGATCGTTCTTCATTATGGAAGGGTAGACCTTATAAAAAATTAGTTTGTGGTAAATCTGCTACTGGAGGGCGTAATGCTCATGGACATATTACATCATGGCATCGTTGTGGAGGACATAAAAAATTATATCGTTTTATCGATTTTTCAAGAAATAAAGTAGATATGGATGCAGTTGTAGAGCGTATTGAATATGATCCTAATAGAACTGCCTTTATTGCTTTAATTAGATATAAAGATGGAGAGTATTCCTATATTTTAGCCCCACAAAAGTTATCAGTTGGTGATAAAGTAGTTTCTTCTGATAAAGCTGATGTAAAAACTGGTAACTGTATGAAGATGATTAATATTCCTGTTGGTACAGTTGTACATAATATTGAGTTTCACATAGGGAAAGGTGGACAATTTGCTCGTTCTGCAGGAACTTATGGTCAGATTATCGGTCGTGATTCAGGTAGGGTAATTGTAAAATTATCTTCCGGTGAAGTAAGGTTGATAAATGGAGAATGTCGTGCTACTATAGGGGTAGTTTCGAATCCAGATCAGAAAAATGTTGTTTTGGGTAAGGCAGGAAGAAGTCGCTGGTTAGGATGGCGCCCATTTAATAGAGGGTCAGCTATGAATCCTGTGGATCATCCTCATGGCGGAGGAGAGGGTAAAACTAAAAGTGGAAGGCAACCTGTTACTCCATGGGGTAAGCCGACTAAAGGTTATAAGACCAGAAGAAAGGCGAAGCCTTCTGATAAGTTTATTTTGACGCGTAGAAAGAAATAGGTAAGATTTATGGCTCGTTCAGTATGGAAAGGTCCGTTTGTAGACGGATATTTAATGAAAAAAGTAAAAGTTTTGTTAGAATCAGGGCGTCGTGATCCTATTAAAACTTGGTCGAGGAGATCAACTTTAATACCTGATTTTGTAGGAGTGACATTTTCTGTACATAATGGTCGTAAATTTATTCCTGTGCTAGTGACTGAGGAAATGGTTGGCCACAAATTGGGCGAATTTGCACCGACTCGTACTTTTAATGGTCATGCAGGTGATAAGACTGCTGATAAGAAATAGATGGAGATTATATAATGACTAAGAGATTGCATATACAACCTTCTTCCATAGATGTGATAGCTAAGGATCGTATGGTTTTGGCATCTCCTCGTAAAGTTAATCTTGTTGCGAAGATGATTAGAGGTATGGCTGCATCAAAAGCATTAGATGCCTTAAAATTTTGTAAAAGAGCTGTAGCCCGAGATGTCAGAAAGACTCTTTTATCTGCTATTGCCAATGCTGAAACAAACCATAGTTTGAATGTGGATTTGTTAAAAGTAAAAGAGGCTTATGTTGGTAAAGCTATTGTTCTCAGAAGATTTATGGCTCGTGCAAAAGGAAGTGGATCTCCTATTCGTAAGAGATTTAGTCGTTTGACTCTAGTGTTGTGTGAAACTGAGGATTAATATGGGACAAAAAATAAATCCAAATTCGCTTCGTTTAGGAATTATCCGTAATTGGAATTCTTGCTGGTATTCTAAAAATAACTATGCGGATTTGTTAAGTAAAGATTATGAGTTAAGGCAATTTTTAAATAAGAAATTAGATCAAGCTGGTGTTTCTAAAATTTCGATTGAGAGATTGGCAAAAAAAGTTGTTATAATGATTCATACTGCCAGGCCTGGAGTAGTTATTGGTAAAAAAGGTAATGGTATTGAAAAATTGCGCTCTGATTTAGTAAAAGTTGTAGGTTCGGATGTAGCGTTAAATATTGTTGAAGTACGGAAACCTGATATTGATGCTAAATTAGTAGCTGATTCTATCGCATCGCAAATAGAAAAGAGAGTTAGTTTTCGTAGGGCAGTTAAAAGAGCGATTCAATCAACTTTGAGAGCTGGTGGATTAGGAATTAGAGTTAACTGTTCAGGACGGTTAGGTGGGGCAGAAATTGCACGTATGGAATGGTATAGAGAAGGGCAAGTTCCTTTGCATACCTTAAGAGCAGATATTGATTATGGTTGTGTAACAGCCAATACTACATATGGAACTATCGGTGTTAAAGTTTGGATATATCGAGGTGAGCAATTTAATACTAAATCGGTATTTTTGCCGAAACGTATTGGTGAAAGACAAGAGAGGGAATAGATTATGCTATCTCCAGCAAGAATGAAATATAGGAAGCAATTTAAAGGAAGGATACATGGTGTTGCTTCTCGGGGTTATACTTTGAGTTTTGGTTCTTTTGGTTTAAAGGCAATGAATCCAGCGCGTGTTACTGCAGCACAGATTGAAGCTGCTAGACGTGCTATAACAAGATGTATGAAACGTGTTGGTAAAGTTTGGATTAGGATTTATCCGAATGTACCAGTTTCTCAAAAGCCTGCTGAGGTTAGAATGGGAAGCGGAAAAGGTGGAGTTGAATATTGGGCATGTAGAGTTTATCCTGGAACTATTATGTTTGAGATGGATGGCGTGGATGAGGCTTTAGCGAGAGAAGCTTTATCTTTAGCTGCTGCTAAATTGCCTGTTTTAACGAAAATAGTTACTAGAGGAGCTTAATTATGTCAAAGAATAAAACAAGTTCATCTAATAAAGCTGAATTAGATGCTGCGAAATTGGAAATAATGAGACTTCGTTTTCGTCGTGTTTTAGGTGAAAGTGTTTCTGCACATGTTATAAAAAATGCTCGCAAAAATGTTGCAAAATGTGTAAGATTATTACAAAGCGATGAGGAAGAGAATGCCTAAACGTATTTTAAATGGTGTAGTTACTAGTAATGCTCGTGAAAAAACAGTTACTGTTGAAGTGACAAGACATGTAATGCATCCAAGATATAAAAAATATATTAATGTCACGAAAAAATATCATGCTCATGACGAAAAGAATGAGTGTAATATAGGTGATAAAGTTACAATATGTGAATCTAGTCCTATATCCAAGACAAAAAGTTGGATAGTTATTGGAAATAGCTCTAGTGGGAGTATATAATTATGATACAAATGCAATCTCGTTTGTTTGTTGCAGATAATTCAGGCGCTAAAGAGATTATGTGCATAAAAGTTTTGGGAGGAGCTGGTCGTAGGTATGCTAGAGTTGGCGATATTATTGTTGCATCGGTAAAGGAAGCTATTCCACATGGAAAGGTTAAAGAGGGCGATGTAGTACAAGCTTTAGTTGTTAGAACCGCTTCTGCAATTCATAGAAAAGATGGTAGCATTATAAGGTTTGATAAAAATGCTGCGGTATTGGTTAATAAACAGGGCGAACCATTAGGAACTCGTGTTTTTGGTCCTGTGACAAGGGAGTTGCGTTTAAATAAAAATATGAAAAAAGATAGCGTAGCTAAGAGTATGATGAAAATTATCTCTTTAGCTCCGGAGGTTTTATAATGAATAAATGGCGTATTAAAAAAGGAGATACTGTTCAGGTTATTTCTGGAAAAGATAAAGGCGCAAAAGGTGAGATTTTGCGTGTTTTGAGAGAAGAGAGAAGGGTTATAGTTAAAGGTGTAAATGTATGTACAAGACATCAAAAGCCTTCAATGAATAATCCTGGTGGACTTATTAAGAAGGAGCAATCTATTCATGCATCAAATGTTATGATAATTGATCCTAATAATGATAAACCAACTCGCATTGGAATGAAAATAATCGATGGTAAAAAGGTGCGTGTTTCAAAACGTACGGGTGCTGTGTTAAACTAGGCGTGGGAAGATTATGGCTCGTTTAAGAGATTATTATAATAAAGAATTGATTAAGAAATTGAAAACCTCTCTTGGCTTAAAAAATGATTTAGAGGTTCCTGCATTGAAAAAAATAGTTTTAAATATGGGAATGGGAGAGGCTGTTACTGATAGTAAGTATGTAAAACAAGCAGTGGAAGAACTGACGATGATTGCTGGTCAAAAAGCAGTTATGACAGTAGCAAGAAAGTCTATTGCTGGTTTTAAATTACGACAAGGACAGAAAATTGGAGCAATGGTTACGCTTCGCGGAGATAGAATGTATGAATTCTTAGACCGTTTAATTAATATAGCGTTACCTAGAGTTAGAGATTTTAGGGGACTTTCAAAAAAATCATTTGATGGTAATGGGAATTATTCTTTTGGTATTAAAGAACAAATTATTTTCCCTGAAGTTGCGGTTAGTAATGTAGATAATATTCATGGATTAGATGTTGTTATCGTTACTAGTTCTAATAATGATGCTCATGCAGCAGAATTATTAAAAGGATTTAATTTCCCATTTATGGCATGAGAGGATAAAAAATGGCTCGTTTGAGTAGTATTGAATCAGCAAAGAGGATTCGTAGAAAAGTTAAAGCTAAAAAAGCGAAACGTGCTGAGTTAAAAGCTATAATTATGAATAGAACAATATCTCCTGAGGAACGTTTTGCTGCTCAATTAAAATTGGCAGCAATGCCTAGAACATCTTCAGCTACTAGAATTAGAAATCGTTGTATGATTACAGGGCGTGCTCGTGGAGTGTATAGGAAATTTAACATATCTCGTATTATGTTAAGAGAAATGGCGGCTAATGGATTAGTTCCAGGGGTCCACAAAGCAAGTTGGTAAGGAGTATTTTCAAATGATGACAGATCCTATTTCGGATATGCTCGCAAGAATTAAAAATGCTTGTGGTCGATATTTTGAAACAGTTGATATCCCATCATCTAAAATTAAAGTAGGTATTTTAAGTACTTTAGAGAGAGAAGGTTATATTAACGGATTTAAGGAAATCGATATAGATGGGCATAAATTCTTAAGAGTAGAATTAAGGTATTATGAAGGTAGACCAGTTATAAATATGTTGGATAGAGTATCTAAACCGAGTCGGAGAGTATATTCTAAGATAAAAAAAGTTAAATCTGTTTATAATGGTTTTGGTATATATGTTCTCTCCACTTCTAAAGGGATTATGTCTGATGCAGAAGCAAAAGAGCATAATGTTGGTGGCGAAGTTTTATGTAAGGTATTCTAGAAATGTCAAGAATTGGAAAACACCCTATAGAGATTCCTACCGGCGTAACAGTTCTAATTGATAATGGCTTTATTTCCGGAAAAGGGAAAAACAGTGAATTTAAATTTAAAATTCCCGAGAATGTTAATGTCGATATCGTTGATGGAAAAATTATTTTTAAACCATGTGATGATAGTAAGGTCTCTAGATCTATGTGGGGAACTTGTAGAGCTATTGTAGCAAAACAAGTGAAAGGATTAACAGAGGTTTTTGTTAAGAAATTAAATCTAGTTGGAGTAGGATATAAAGCCAATATTCAAGGTAATAATTTGGTTCTCCAATTAGGATATAGTCATGATATAATTTTTGAAATTCCAACTGATGTGAAAATTGCTTGTGAAAATCCTACAACTATTGTTGTTTCAAGCGCTAATAATCAGCGTGTTGGTGAAATAATTAAAAATCTTCAGAAATTTAGACCTCCAGAACCTTATAAAGGCAAAGGAGTTATTATTGATGGTCAGTTTGTCTATCGTAAAGAAGGGAAAAAGAAGTAGTTATGACTAGATTTAGTAAAGATTTTAAGCGAAGGTCAGCAAGAGTCCGTTTTGCTATTCGTAAAAGTGCTTCTGGAAAGCCAAGGCTTTCTGTATTTAGATCAGAAAGACATATTTACGCTCAGATTATAGATGATTCATGTGGTAAGACATTATGTGCGGCTTCTACCATGGATAAAAGTTTTAGAGCAAGTAAAAAATCTAATTGTGATGCTGCAACAAGAGTTGGAACGATGATTGCAGCAAAAGCGATTGAGGCAGGAATAAAAGAAGTAGTGTTTGATCGTGGTGGCTATAATTATCATGGCAGAGTAAAAGCTCTAGCCGATGGTGCTCGTAGTGGCGGTTTATTATTTTAAGGATTAAATTTATGAGTCGTGAAGAAATATCTTACATTGAAAAACTTGTGGCAATAAACCGTGTCGCCAAAGTTGTAAAAGGAGGAAAGAGGTTTTCTTTTTCCGCTTTAGTTATTGTTGGTGATGGGAAAGGCAGAGTCGGATATGCTGGTGGAAAAGCTAGAGAAGTATCTGATGCTGTAAAAAAGGCGGCGGAGAAAGCTAAAAAATGTATGGTAAGGATTCCTTTGAGAGAAAGTCGTACAATTCATCATGATGTATCAGGTAGATTTGGAGCTGGACGTGTTGTATTACGTACAGCAGTTTCAGGTACCGGTATCATCGCTGGTGGAGCTATGCGTGCAGTGTTTGAAGCTCTTGGAATTCAAGATATTGTAAGTAAATGTATTGGTTCTGCAAATCCACATAATATGGTTAGAGCTACATTTCAAGCATTACGTTCTACAGTATCTCCGAGATATATTGCTAGCAAACGTGGAAAAAGAATTAGCGAAGTAACATCTCGACGTGCCTCAGTGAAATAAGGATTGGCTATGGCTAAAAAAGAAGTAAAAGCAAATAGTTTGATTGTTACCCAAGTTAGGAGTAAAATTGGGTGTTTAAAGAACCAAGTATGTTGCTTAAAGGGACTTGGTTTAGGTAAAATTGGGAAAAAGGTTACCTTAAAAGATAATAGCTGTGTGAGAGGGATGATTAAAAAAGTCTCTCACTTAGTGGAAGTTGAGGTTGTAAATGGCTAGTATTAAATTAAATAATTTAAAAGCACGTAGCGGAATAGATAGCAAAGCTATCGGTCGAGGAATAGGTTCTGGTTGTGGAAAAACTTCTACTTTTGGACATAAAGGAGGAAAGGCTCGTTCTGGTCGCGGTAAAGTTGTTTGGTTTGAAGGTGGTCAGATGCCTATTTATAGAAGGCTTCCAAAAAGAGGGTTTAATTCTTTAAGAGATAAGTCTAAGATCGATATAATTAATTTGTGCGATTTGCAGAGGCTTTGTGATGCAAAAATGTTAAAAGCAAATCAGAGTGTAAATATCGATATTTTAAAAGAAATTGGAGCAGTTAGAAAAAAAGCAGATATTCTACGTGTTCTCGCAAAAGGAGAGTTAAAAATTGCTCTACAGATTTCTGCAAATTATGCTTCCGATGCAGCAATGAAAGCTGTTGAAGCTGCTGGAGGTAAGGTTCAAATAGTTTAGGTTATTATATGACTAATAGCATTTTTAACCAAGGTTTTAGTTTTGAGACATTTTCAAAAGCCTCGGATTTACAGAAAAGATTAATTTTCACTATTCTGGCTTTATTTGTTTATAGAATAGGGACATATATTCCATTGCCAGGTTTAGATCCGGCGGTTATCTCTGATTTGGCTAATCGTCATTTGGGTGGAAATGGGTTTTTGGGCATGTTTAATATGTTTTCAGGTGGTGCATTAGGTCGTATGACAATTTTTGCATTAAATCTTATGCCTTATATCTCTTCATCCATTATCATTCAGTTAATGACTATGGTTTCTCCTACTTTAGAGGCTTTAAAAAAAGAAGGAGAAACAGGCAGAAAAAAGATACATCAATACACTAAATATTTAACTATTTTTGTAGCGGGTTTTCAATCTTGGGGAATTTGTTTGTGGTTGATGAATTTAGAACATTCTCCTGTTGTAATAGGTAATTTGTTTCCCGTGATTGCAGTTCCATCATTAATTTGTGGAACTTTATTTTTAGTATGGTTAGGAGAACAGATGACCTCTCGTGGAGTAGGAAATGGTTCTTCTTTGTTAATTTTTGCAGGTATAGTTGCTAATATGCCTGTAAGTATTTTAACAATTCTTGAAATGGGAAGGGCTGGCGCTTTGTCAGTGGTTGCTGTAATTGCTATTTTTGCTATAGCTTTAGCAGTGATTTTCTTTGTTTCTTTTATGGAGAGAGCCCAACGTAAAGTTTCTATTAGTTATCCTCAACGACAAGCTATGGTAGCTCAAGGGAATTATAATATGGGTACAAGCAATCATTTGCCTTTGAAAATTAATTCTGCTGGTGTTATTCCACCTATTTTTGCCTATTCATTATTATCTTTGCCTATGGTTGCTGCAAGTTTTTTGAATACAGATAACGAATATGTTATGGCGTTTTTGGATGTATTCGGAGGCAGAGGTTCTGGCTCTGTAGTTTTTTCTGTAATTTTTGTGATATTAGTTGTTTTCTTTTCTTTCTTTTATACTGCAGTTGTGTTTAACCCTACTGAAACGGCGGATAATTTAAAAAAAGCTGGAGGATACATTCCAGGAGTAAGACCAGGGAAAGCAACTGCTGAATATTTAGATTATATATTAACAAGGCTTACTACAGTTGGTGCTTTGTATATGTCTTTTGTGTGTTTAATACCAGATTTTATTAATGCACAATTTGGAGTTCATTTTGTATTTGGAGGTACTGGTATTTTAATTATAGTTGGAGTTACAATAGATACCATATCACAGATTTATACTCATATTCTGTCTCATCAGTATAGAGGAGTACTAAAAAAGATAGAAAGAAGGAGAAAATAATGGCTCTAGTAGAAATTTTGGTTCTTTTTGGCGCTCCTGGTTCTGGTAAGGGTACTGTTGCGCAGTTTTTAAAAGAAAATTATGAAGTTTATCATTTTTCTACTGGAAATTTGCTTAGAAATGAAGTAAAAAAAGAATCTGATATAGGTTTGAAGGTAAAAGATATAATAGGTTCAGGTGGATTAGTTGGAGATGATATTGTCAATGAGATAGTTCGTAGGAATATCATCGATACTATAGAAAAAGGTTCTCTGATTATTTTGGACGGATATCCTAGGACAGTAAATCAAGCTAAAGTTTTAGATGATATAATGTCTGGTACTTTGAGGGAGAAAATTAGAGTATTAGAGCTTGAAGTTGATGATGAAATTGTTGTAAAGAGAATTTCACAAAGACGTGTTTGTGTTAAGTGCGGAAATACTTATGGACCTCAAGATAAAATAGATGTTTGTTCTTGTGGTGGTGAACTTATAAAGAGAAAAGATGATGAAGAATCAGTTGTTAGAAATAGATTAGAGCAGTATAAAAAGGAAACTTATCCTGTTTCTGTCTATTATAACAGTAGGTTGGTTAAAGTTTCAGGAGATGGTAGCCCTGAAGAAGTAGAGCATAGGGTAGATGATGCTCTTTTGAAATTTGGAATAAAAAAGAGGAGATAATTAGTGGCTCGTATAGCTGGTGTTAATTTGCCTGATAAAAAACGCGTTGAATTCGCTTTAAGGTATATATATGGTATTGGTCCAAAACGTTCTGGGGATATTTGTCGTGAGCTTGGTATACCTGCAGAAAGAAGAGTATTTGAGCTTTCTGATGATGAAATTTTAAAAATCCGTGAGTTTATTGATAAGAATTATCAGGTCGAAGGTGATTTGAGACGAGCTGTAGCTATGAGTATAAAGAGATTGATGGATCTCGGTTGCTATAGAGGGTTTAGACATAGAAAAGGACTTCCTGTTCATGGTCAGAGAACCCATACGAATGCTCGTACAAGAAAGGGAAAGGCGAGAGCTATTCCAGGTAAGAAAAAAGTAACAAAGTAATAAGGGGTTAACATTATTATGGCTTACAAAGGCACTCAAAAATTAAAAAAGAAAGATAGGAAAAACGTTGTTTCTGGTATAGCCCATGTTAATTCAACGTTTAATAATACTATGATTACCATAACGGATATGCAGGGAAATACTATTGCTTGGAGCTCTTCTGGAAGTTTAGGATTTAAAGGTTCTCGTAAATCTACTCCATATGCGGCACAGGTTGCAGCAGAAAAAGCAGCTTCTAAAGCTATTGAGCATGGAATGAAAAATATTGATGTAGAAGTTATGGGACCTGGTTCAGGTAGAGAGTCTGCTTTGAGGACTTTTCAGACATTAGGATTGATTGTCGGTTCTATTAGGGATGTGACTCCAATTCCTCATAATGGTTGTAGACCACCAAAGCGTCGTAGAGTTTAATCGTATAGAGGTTGTAAAGTGATTCAGAAGCAGTGGCAAGATTTAATAAAGCCTTATAAACTCCAAGTTGATAATAATAAGGCTGAAATTGGTAATCGTAAGGGAATTGTAGTCGCAGAACCTTTGGAAAGAGGTTTTGGTGTTACTTTGGGAAATGCTTTACGTAGAGTTTTGTTGTCTTCGTTAAAAGGAGCAGCTGTTACATCTATTAGAATAGATGGAGTTGTTCATGAATTTTCAACGATTAAAGGCGTAGCAGAAGATGTTACGGATATTATTTTAAATATAAAGGCTCTTCCTTTAAAGTTGGAAAGTGATACTCCAAGAAAGATGAAGTTAAAGGTTACGGGTCCATGCAAAGTAACTGCGCAAATGTTTGAGTTAGGATCTGAAATTGAATTATTGGATCCTGAGCATTATATTTGTACACTTGATGATGGCGCTACTTTAAATATGGAAATGACTGTGGCAGTTGGGCGCGGTTACGTAGTTGCAAGTCATAACAGGACAGAAAATGCCCCGGTTGGAACAATTTTTATTGATTCCATTTTTAATCCTGTGAAAAAAGTTTCTTATAAAGTAGAGAATACTCGTGTTGGTCAAACAACTGATTATGATAAGTTAATTATGGAAGTAGAAACAAACGGTTCTATTTCTCCAGAAGATGCTGTTGCTATGTCTGCACGTATTTTACAAGATCAATTCCAGAAATTCATTAATTTTGAGGAAGAAATTGATGAGAATGATGATGATAACTTACATAAATTGCCTTTCCCTGAAAGCTTATTGAAAAAAGTTGATGATTTAGAGCTTTCAGTACGTTCAATGAATTGTTTAAAGAATGATAATATTGTTTATATAGGCGATCTTGTTCGTAAAACGGAAAATGAGATGCTTCGTACTCCTAATTTTGGTAGAAAGTCTTTGAATGAAATAAAAGAAGTTCTTTCTCAAATGGGATTGTATTTAGGAATGTCAATAGAAGGATGGCCTATAGATAATATTGATGAAGTGGCTAGGAAAATACATAATAAACTTTAGGGAGATTTTTTATGCGTCATAGAATTAAAGGAAGAAAGTTTAATAGAAGAACTTCGCAAAGATTAGCTTTGTTTAATAGTTTAGCAAAATCTTTATTAAAATATGAGCAGATTATAACTACTCTTCCTAAAGCTAAGGATTTACGTCCATATGTAGAAAAGATGATTACTTTAGGAAAGACTGGTTCTGTTGCGAATAGAAGACATTTATTTGCGAAATTAAGGGATAATAGTTTAGTTTCTAAGGTATTTGGTACATTGTCTGAGCGTTATAATAACAGAAATGGAGGATACACCCGTATCGTTAAATGCGGATTTCGAGAAGGGGATATGGCTCCAATGGCTGTTATTGAATTGATAGATAGAGATGAGACGGCGAAAGTTACAGTTGCCCCATCTACTGAACCGGATGTTAATCCCGCTTAATTCTATTTAAATTTTTTAAAATTATTTAAGCTGAGGAATCTCTTTTCAAAAGATTAGAGATTCTTTTGTTTTTATTATATGATTTTTTTAAAATAGAAAAAGAGGGTAGGGGATTATGGATTGATTTTTTTCTTAACACCATTAATGAATCTGTAGCACTGTTTTTTAATATAGAGAAAAGAGAAGTATTTTATTACTATTGTAAAATATATTTTTATCATTAGAAAAGCTATAATTTTGGTAGATCGAGCCAAAAATTTTGAATTTTTTAAGTTGTGCGAAGACGTGTTCAACGCCTACTCGTTTTGATGCAAGCGCGTGATTATGAGTCTTTTGTTCGGTGGTTAGAGGGCGTTTTCGTCGTCGTTTATGAGGCAAAATCGTTTTCGGATGCATTTTTTGTAGCCCTTGATAACCAGAATCCGCTAAAACCTGAACATCTTTCGGAATATGATCGAACATTTTTCGGATTTTAAAATCATGAGTTCGACCGCTGTAACCCTTTGAAATGCTGATGATTTTTTCATCTGTATTGGTCATGATTTCAAACTTCATCATATGACGTTTTTTCTTCCCGGAGTAAAACTTTTTCTGCTTTTTCTTCGGTCTCTGAATTTGAATTTCTGTCGCTTCTATCAAAATGGTTTCAAGATCATTTTGAATTAACTCTCTGTTTTTATTGATTTTTATCACATCAGCCAACATGGGCTCAAGACGCTGAATGTGGCGACAAATATTCGATTCATCGAGCTCAAATAGCATCTCCAAAAATTGAAAACTCACATAAAACTGGTAGTAAATCTACATTAATAAAATTTCATCGGATAAGGTTTTTATTTTCGAACACCGTCCAGAAACCTTCTATTCCTTTTGAAATTTTTCCCATTTCGGGCTCACTTTGAGAACAATTTTGTTAAAATCTTCCAATTTGATACCTATTAACCTTGAAAAATTTTTCCCTTGATTACATAATCTATTGAAACTCAGCATGTTACATCTTTTTATTTTTGTTGAGTTTCGCACTTTTTTGCCTTTTTCGCCATACCATCTTTACTTTCGCAAGAGGTTTAATGATGAATTCATAATATGTTTGTGTTATGCTTATTTTAGATTAGCATTTAGTTCGATACAAAAGACCTAAAAATTATCGAAATTTTGAATGTTGAAATCCAATTCATATTTAAATATTAGTAAACAAAAGGTTTTATATAAATAATAACTATATTAAAATCTTTGCATTTGTGCTATTCTTTAAAAAAGTGGTTTTTAGTACAAAAGACCTAAAATGTACTGGGAAACTATTTAAAATTGACAGATAACAGGAATATTTTTAAGAAAAGCGAGGAAGTAATGGTTGGCTTATCGATTAAAATTATAGATAAAATAGAATTTAGAATAAAAGTGTGTTTGTAGTGGGAGCTTGTTTACATCAAGAATACGAAGATTCTATTATTAAATTTTCAATCATTGTACTGGTTTACAATATATGAAAGTTTTTACGTGAGTGTTTTGATAGTATCGCTTCACAAACACTAAATGAATAAATGACGGTTCAACTGATAATTCTTTAAAAATTGAAATAAATATACAGCTTGATGGCCATTAATTTGAATAACACTAAAATGTGAGGAGTTTATTTGAAAGTTTTTGTAAATAAAAAAATAAATAATACAACTAATGTTATTTCTTTGCTTGGTTTGGAACTATACAAAATAGAAGATACTGATAATGTAAGAATTCAATATTTTTTAGGGAATTTTATTTGTATAAAAAAAATAAAATCTAAAATTAAAGAATTAAAAACATATAAAATTTTTAACTTCCCAATATTAATAAGAATTATTGTAAATAATATTTGCAGTTATTATTGTTTGGGTAAATTAATAAATCAAAGTCATTTAGCAGACTTATTCTTTAAAAATAATCTTCAAAATGTTAAATATAAATATGATGATGTATATATTTTATATTCAAACAGTGGAGAAATATATTTATTCTTTGCATATCTAGCAAATGCATTTATAAAAAAGAATCAGTCTAAAAATCCTTTATTTATTGCAACGAAAAAGTACCATATTGATATTTTGAAAATGTATTTCCCGAATGCTCATTATATTTTTATTAATAAATTGAGGTTAAAAACACAAAGTGATGTTTGGGATATGCCAAATCACAGATACTTTATATTATTTTCAGAAAACCATTTCAAAAAAGTGGAACAAGATATAAAAAACAACGATACTGGAGACATTCATTATCTTACAAGTATGTTAAAAACTTTAAATTTAACAGTAAATGATTTTTCAAAACCTGAAGTTATACTATCGTTAAATTCGCAGAAGTTATTAAACTTTGCAGTTCATAAAATGCAACTAAAATTAAATAACTTTATTATTATTTCCCCTGAGGCTATCACTTGTGAGGATTTATCTCTGACTTTTTGGCGAAAAATTGTGCAAGAACTCAAAAAAAGAAATTTTGATGTTTTATTAAATATTACGAATCATAAAAATTATATAACGGGATGCAAGCAATTTGAACTTAGTTTTACTGAAGCTTTTTTCCTGGCACAAAAAGCGAAAGCAGTCATTTCTTTAAGAAGTGGTTTTTCAGAGTTTTTATTACCAACTGAAATTCCAAATATATCTATTTATACTGAATTTAGAAAAAGAGCTCAAAATACATTCAATGTAGAGAAAGAAATAGCGGGTTTTTCAATGTTAAAAATACCTTTTGTCAATAAAAACAAAATTTGTGAGATAAATGCGGATTTATATAAAAGCGAAGATGAGTTGGTAAAACAAGTAATAAGCTCATTGGGATCAATGTTAGATAAAGAGGAGTATTTGTTGTGAAAATTATAATACAAGCCGGAGGAAAAGGAACAAGGTTAGAGCACTTGACCTACAATAGACCGAAGTGTTTGGTACCTGTGCATAACAGACCTATGATATTCCACCTTTTTAATAAATACAAAGATGCAGAATTTATTGTAATAGTGGATTACAAATATGATGTTTTGGAAAAATATCTTGAGACTTTTGCAAAAGATGTAAATTACAAAATTATAAGAGCCGTCGGGACAGGAAATATTTGCGGAATAAAGCAGGCGTTAGAATTTATCGGGGAAAATGAAAAATTCATGCTTATCTGGTCGGATTTAATTTTATCAGATGATTTCAAACCTGAAGAATTGTCTGATGGCAATTACATAGGTATTTTAAGCGGCCAAACATGTTCCTGGAGTTTTGTTGACGGCAAGCTTGATAAAGTATCTTCCGATAAATATGGAGTAGCGGGATGTTTTGTTTTTGAAAATAAATCAGCTTTTGTAAATATTCCGGAATCCGGATCTTTTACAACCTGGTTAAAAAATAGCGGCATAAAACTATCCGCAATGCAGATGCCAAGATGCCCTGAGGTGGGAACTTTGGATGTTATTAATAATTTGAAAGATACTCAAAACCGTTGCAGACCTTATAATAAAATTGAGTTTACGGAAAATAAAGTTATAAAGTCAGGCTTAACTGATGAAGGTAAAAAGTTAATTGAGCGTGAAATTGTATGGTACAAAAAAATGACGGAATACGGTTTTACCTCAATTCCTAAGATTTACTCGTATGAGCCGTTGACAATGGAAAAAATTGATGGAACAAATATCTTTCAGGCAAATTTAACAGATGAACAAAAATCAACAATTACAGATAATTTAATTAATGCTGTTAATAAAATGCATTCTTATGAAACCAAGCCTGCTGATAGGGATGATTTAATCAAAGAATATTACACAAAAACAATAGAACGGCTGAATAGTATAAAACACGCAATTCCGTTTTCTGATAAAGAGATTATTGAAATCAACGGTAAAAAATGCAAAAATCCGATTGTATTTCAAGATCAATTCAAAGAATCAGTTGAAGCAAAACTTCTGGATACAATATTCTGCCCAATACACGGCGATTGTACACTGACTAATACAATGTTAGACAAGTCAAACAATATTTATTTTATTGACGCGAGAGGATATTTCGGCAAACAGGTTGTTCTTGGTGATATCCGTTATGACTGGGCTAAATTGTATTATTCAATGATCGGGAATTTTGACAGATTTAATGTCAAAGATTTCAGATTAAGAATTTCAGAAAAAGATGTCCGGTTTGAAATCCAATCAAACGGCTGGGAAAAATTGATAGATAAAGTTTTAAAGAATATGAAAAATTGCAAAGTTGAAGATATAAAATTTATTCACGCAATCATTTGGCTTTCATTAGCAAGTCATTGTTGGGAAGATTATGATTCAATGTGCCTTGCGTTTTATAACGGTATGTATTTAGTTAGTGAATTTATTCAGGAAAAATAAAATGGAAAAGCAACGTTTTTACAATATAGATATACTTCGCTTTATAGGAGCTGTTATAATAGTATTATTTCATTTTGTTACAGGTCTTAAGTTTTATTATAGTATGGAATTGACTGAAATATCAAACCTAGCAAACAAAGTTTCATATGGTATGTTTTGGGTTGAATTTTTCTTTATACTAAGTGGATTTTTCTTGTTTTATTTAACTGATTTTAAAATACAATTTTTGGATTTCTTTAAGAAAAAAATTTTACGTTTATTGCCGCTCGTTATATTCGGGATTCTGTTTTATAAGATTTTATCCTATTTTAACTTATTATATTTTCAAAAATATATAAACATATATTCATTATTATTGTTGAACAATGTTGGTTTAACTGCTAAAAATACAATGGGGAATTTGCATCCGGCTTGGTTTGTTTCCTCACTATTTTGGGCAATGATGTTTTACTTTTATTTAAAACAATTAGTTAATGAAAAATGGTTTAATTTTATAACAGCTATATTAATATTTTTTTCGTATACATATTTGGTAAATACAACTTGGCACCCACCAGTAGTTAGTCAAAATTTTATAAATACAGGAATGCTACGAGCAATAGGTGGGTTGGGGTTAGGTTATTTTGTCTGCATATTTGTAAAAAAATGTAGCTATAAATGCACTTCATTTTTACAGAAAATAATTATTACAATTTGTGAGGGTTGTTTGCTTATATTTTGCGTACAAAATACGACTATACATAAAATTAATTTTAACAATCCAACAATTATGGTTTTGGCATTTGCAGTTTTAATTACATTATTTTTAGTAAAACAAGGTTTTATTTCTCAGATTTTAAATAATAAATTTAGCAATTTTGTTGGGCGTTATTCTTATTCTACTTTTATCATGCACATTATTGTATTTGATTTATTAAAAATGAATTTTTGGGATAAAAACATAACTTTTTTGACAGAACATCTAATTTTAAATCTCACAACCTCGATAATTTTAGCAGTTACACTTGGAATAATGACTTATCACTTAATCGAAAGACCTTGTGCTATTTATTTTAAGAAAAGGCTCGAAAGTGGCATAGTTGTAGAGAGTAATCCCTTCAAGAGAAAGTTTTTGTAAATTAAGAGGTATATATGCTTAAAGAGAAGAAACAATTAAAAATATCAACATTAAACCATACATGGGTTTTGGATTTTGATGGAACCCTTGTTGAGCATAACGGTTATAAAACAGGAACAGACAAATTTCTGCCGGGTGCAAAAGAATTTTTACAGTCAATTCCAAAAGATGATTTTGTTTTGATTATGACGGCAAGAGAAAAAGAAGCAAGAGAAAAAACTATTAGATTTCTTGCGGAAAATAATATAAGATATAATGAGATTCTTTTTGGAATGCCAATGGGCGAAAGAATTCTGATTAATGATAATAAGCCATCAGGTTTGAGATGTGCTTATGCAATAGCTTTGAACAGAAATCAAGGGTTGGAAAACTTGGATATAGTAATTGATGAAAAATTGTAAGGAGCAATAATGTTAATAATCAAAGCCATGGTGCATGAAACAATATGGGGTGGTGAAAAATTAACACCGTATTCAGGCACAGATAATAAGAAAATCGGGCATTTGTATTCATTAATCTCTAATGGTAAATTAGAAAGTGAGATTTTGAATGGCAAATATAAAGGTCAGCTTTTTAAAAAATATTTTGACGAAAATAAAGACAGGTTTGGGCTATCTAAATATAAAGAATTCCCGTTTTTGCTTGCACTTGTTGATGCAACGGATGATTTAAGTTTGCAGGTTCACCCGAACGATAGAATGGCAAAAGTACTTGAAAATGCTGATTTTGGCAAAAATGAATCGTGGTATTTTCTTGAGGTTCCAAAATCAGGAAAGATTTATGATGGATGTAAAGCAAAAACATCCGAAGAATTAAGAGAAAAAGTTAAGCAAAATAAATATGATGATGTGATTGACTATTTAGAAGTTAAATCAGGTGATTATGTTTATATTGAATCCGGAACAATGCATGCACTGACCGCAGGCAGTCTTGTTTATGAAATAGAAGAAAACTGCAACGCAACATATAGAGTTTATGATTTTGACAGGATTGATAAAGACGGCAAAAAACGACCTTTGCAAACAGAAAATGCGCTTGATTCAATTGATGTAAATTTAAAATCAAAAGCTGTTCCGTTTGAGGGAGAAAAAATCGAAAGATTATATTCTACTCAATTATTCAAATGTATTGAAGAATATACAAATAATTCCAACACATTAGAATGTTTAACTGTTATCAATGGTGTTTCTGAAGTTGAAGAGCAAAAAATTCAGCGAGGTGTGACCATTGTTTTAGAACCAAATGAGACAGTTAAATTGAACAAATCGGATTTTGTAATTGCAAAACCATTAATCAAGGAGGTCTTTTAATGAAAGATATTGAACTTTCAGCTTCAATGATGTGTGCAAATTATGCTTGTTTAAGAGATGAAGTAAAAAATCTTGAAGAAGCAGGAATTGATATTTTCCATATTGATATTATGGATGGAAGTTTTGTTGATAATTTTGGAATGGGTTATCAGGATATGGCTTTTATTAAAAATAATACTTCTAAACAAGTTGAAGCACATTTAATGGTATCAAAACCATATAATTATTTAAATATTTTATTTAATTTGGGTATTGATATTATTTACATACATCCTGAAGTTGATCCGGATCCTGCTACAACTATTGAAAAAATTCACCAACATGGCGCAATTGCGGGTATTGCAATAAACCCTGGAACATCAATTTCAACAATTGAAGAGTTATTAAATACCGTTAATAGAGTACTGGTGTTAGGGGTTAACCCCGGTCATGCAGGAAGAAAATATCAACCGTATGTAGATAAAAAAATTGAACGCTTACTTGAATTGAAAAAAATATTGAATTTTGAAATTTATATGGATGGTGCCGTTACAATTGATAGAATAAATCAATGGCGAACAAAAGGAGTTAAAGGCTTCGTTCTGGGAACCGCAACATTATTTAAAAAAGATAATAATTATAGACAAAATCTCGAAAATATTAAAAAATAATATTTTAAGACTAACTGTATATAAGAAGTTATAATGGGACTATTTAAAAAAGTAAAATTTAGTACACCTGGATATCAAATCAAAACAATATTCTGTTTAGGATTTCTATTGTGTCAATATATAAAAATTAAGCGATATAATAAAATTCTTGATAAATTTAAAACATATTATTTTATCAGACAACCGTTTTTTTATAAACCAAAACAAAACCAAAGAATTTTCTATCTAAAAGTACATAGAGTTCATAGAACCGCAATTGATTGTATAAGGCAATGGGTTAATATTGTAAATAAAATGCATGCTTTTATTTATTTCGTTTGTGATAACCCAAATATGAAAGAAGAAATTTATAAGAATATCAAGTTACCAAATAAAAAATTTAAATTTATAAAAAGTGATAGAAAAACATTAAGACATGAAATTAATAAAATTTTGCACAAAGTTGAAAGAGCAAAAATGTGGAAAAGGATTGCATATTCATTGCTAACACCTTATGTTCATGCTCAAAAAAACAACATACATGTTTCTTATAATATAGATGCCGATGATATTTTATTGTGTGCAGAACCTAAAAAAGTTGCTGAGGCATTTATAGAGGCAGAAAATTATGCATTAAAAAACGATATTGATTTATTAAATTTTGATATGTTTTATTCAAAGTCATATGGTGTGCATTGGAGTTTTGGTGTTGTAATTTGTACAAATCCTTCAAACTGTTTGAATACTTTAAAAACAAACACTGATTGGAGAACAAATAAAAAACTTATAGAAAAATATAATATTTGCTGGTTGGATAAATTCAACTTCAATGTTGATTGGTTTTTTACGTTTTTGCGAGATACAAATCAGTTAAACATGAAAACATTTTATATCGAAAATGCTGTTGTCGCACATATGCCTGATATAATTTTAGAGCATGGCTGGGCATTTATGCTGCAATGGAAAGATAACAATATTCATTTTCCGATATTGACCAATTTTTATAAACGGGCGGTTTGGGATAATGTTCCTATTCCTGCTGAATGTATAAAGATAGATGTAAACTTGCAAGACGAAGATTATAAACATTTTTTGTGTAATTTCTACGATTTTGGCGTAGGTTTTGAAATGGATATGCTGAATTATGCTAAGAATAGAAATCTGATTACAAATGAAATTTACGATAAATACGCTTCAACTTGGCAGTTTGTAAGAGAACAGCAGTGGAGAAGCGAATGCGAAAATAGAGAAAGAAAATTAAGACATAAGAAAAATAAAACAAAGGATCCAATAAAAAAATGAAAATTTTACGTAATATATTTTCAATAAAAAAGGAATGTTCTTATAAAACGATAACAATTTTAGGGATAAAAATTAAATTATTTGATTATAATTCCAAATATTTGAAGCTGTCTAAAACAATAGCTAATTTGAATAATAAAATTGAACAAACATCTCATCAAATTTATGACAGAGCGTTAGATATTGATAATAATTTTATTGGTTTATATTTAAGACTTAATTCTGCGAATGCCTGCCAAGAATTTGATGCAACAGAATTATTTAATAAAAACATCAAACCTCTTAATATTGAGTATTTAAGTTCAGATACCGGATATATAGAATATCTTTTCCCAAATTTGCAAGGTACTTTTGACAGTAAACAGAAAACAGAAGAAAATCCAAATTTCTTTTATATGGGCGGGATATATCCTTCAAGGGAGCATACACACATAATTGCGGAGGCGCTCAAACGTAATGAAAAAGTATATATATTTGAAGATTGCTTTTTAAGAAGTATTTTTTCACATGTATATGATGTTGAACCAAAATTAAAAAAATCAATTGGTTACACAATTGATGATATTACACATTATATTGATGCATTAATTCCTTCACGATTAGAAAGAATGCTGAATGATGAAACACTTGTAATAACTGAAGAACAAAGACTACGCGCAAGAAAGTGTATTGACAAAATTTTAGAAACTCATTTGTCAAAATATAATAATCAGCCGATTTTTGAACCCAAAATTGGCAGGGATGGGGTCGAAAAAGTACTTGTTGTGGATCAAGCCTTCGGGGATTGGAGTATTATTAAGGGCGGGGGGGGCGAAGAAGTTTTCAATAATATGCTCCAAAAAGCAATTGATGAAAATCCGGATGCAGATATTATTATAAAAACACATCCGGATACGATGTCCGGCAACAGGGGAGGATATTATACGGGTATAAAACAACATGAAAATATTTATCCTATGACAGAACCGATTAACCCTATATCTTTAATTAAATATGTTGATAAAGTTTATGTTTGCACAACTCAGCTTGGTTTTGAAGCTCTTATGTGCGGGAAAGAAGTCCACACATTTGGAATCCCCTTTTATTCAGGCTGGGGTTTAACTATTGATGACCAAAAGTGTGAACGCAGAACAAATAGAAGAACTTTGGAAGAAGTATTTTATATTGCCTATATTATATATTCACACTATATTAATCCGGAAAAAAAATGCAGGTGTGAAATAGAAGATGCAATGGAGTATTTGTTGAAATTACGGGATGAATATTTAAACAACACGGGATGTAACTTATAAATGAAATTTTTATTACAAAATAAATTTATAAATAAAATATGTGTACGGATAATAAATATTATAGTTCCAATAAAATCTGTGCGTAAACAATTCAGAGAAAAACTCTTTAATTTTCTTATGGAATCATTAAAGGATGAACTTAGTAAAAAATATCCTGATTATTATCAATTTGCATTGTTTCATCACTGGGGTGATTTTTATATCCCATGTGCGCTATTCAATGAATTTAAAAAAGGAATAATAACGTGAAAATTCTTGCAATATGTACAAATACAAATCAAGAACTTGTTTTGCAATCAATTGAAGCCATTGATAAAATTGTAAAAATTAATTCTTCCCAATATTATGCACTATTTTCACTAAAAAGAGCAGAACATTATGTGCAAAAATTGGAAAAAGGGAGTCTTTATTGTCTATCACGCTGGCTGTTTTCAGAAGCTGAAAAGAATAAATCCATGAACTTTTTAGATTTATATACAAAAATGCTTGGACTAAATCATCCTGCAAAATTAGACGTATCTGGTTCTATTCCTGTACAAAAAGAAGATTATTCAAATACAATATTAATATATCCTGAGTCAAACTCATTTACTGACAAAGAGATTTCAAACGATTTCTGGATAAAAATTGCAGAAGATTTGAAATCTATGGGCTTTAACATTCTGTTTAATGCAAAAGCAAATACTTATGCTCATTTTAAAACAATATTTTTGCCAATGTTAGAACAAATCAAAATGGCTCAGTCATGCCGGTATGTTATAGGCATGCGTTCAGGTTTTAGTGATATTTTAGCAATTAATGACGTAAAAAATCACCTCGTAATTTATCCAAAAAATATACATTTTAACACAATAACCAGAGAACAGCAAGAAAAAGAGTTCAAACGTGCTTTTGTAATGGGAGCGGATAAAATATTTGAAGAGAATATGTATAGGATAACATCTTTAAAAATGTTCAATGATTCTGCTGTTGAACACCAATTTACAGGTCCGGAATTATTGCAGCAAGCCATTAAGGATTTTGTTTCGAAACCAAAAAGTAGGAATTTTAATCAAGGATAATAAAATAATGAGAAATATAATGAGTAAATTATTACAAAAATTATTTTCAGTTAAAAATAGTCATAACAAATCCCACAAAATTATTACCATAATTGGTGTAAAAATTAAATTTAAAAATTATGCACTAAATTCAGGAGAAAGACAGACTGGTAAAACTATTCAGGAAATAAGAGCAGATCATGTGAACAGATATGAATTGGCTGCAGATGTAATAAAAAGGGAAATAAAAACAAATTTAAACTTAAAAGGAATGGACGTATTCTGCGGTAATGGCTATGGTTCTTGGTTGATTAATAATAAAACCGGAGCATCCATTGATTCTATAGACGGATCAAAAGAAGCTGTTGAATTTGCTAAAAAGTATTACGGAAATAATAAAATTAACTACAGTTGTAAACTGTTCCCTTTTAAAATGAAAAAGAATTATTATGATTTTATTGTTTCGCTTGAATCAATTGAACATGTAAAGGATGATGGGTTATTCCTGACCCGTCTCTATGATTCTTTAAATAATGATGGAATTTTGATTATTTCAACACCAAATAGCGAAAAGAATGATTTAAAAATTAATGTAAATCATTTTCACTACAGACATTATAATAATCAGGAATTTATTCAATTCTCAAAATCAATTGGTTTTGAATTGTTAGAAATGTATGGTCAAGATGTATATTCTGTAAATCAATATGGCGGAATGACAGGCACTCTTGATGCAGAGGAAATGAACCTTAAAAAAGATTACAACGGACAGTTTTCTATTTTTGTTTTCAGAAAAGGTTTTAACAATGTTAAATAATGAGGGAAAATGCCTAAAATGTCTTTTATTGTACCTGTGTACAATTCGCAAGATTATTTGGAAAGATGTATAAATAGTATAATAAACCAATCGGAAGCTGATATTGAAATTATATGTGTTAATGACGGATCGGTTGATAATTCTTTGGAGATATTAAATAAGTTTTCGGCAAAAGATAGCCGCATAAAATTGATAAGTCGCGAAAATCGGGGTGCGGGTGCAAGTCGCAATGATGGAATCAAAGCTGCAACTGGTGAATATATAGCATTTGTCGACAGTGATGATTATATTGAAAAAGATTTTGCAAAGCTTTGTTATGATTGTGCTATAAACAACAACGCGCAATCCGTACATATAAACAACATTGAATATTGGCCAAATGGGGCAATCTCGCATATAGATACTTTAGAGGAATATAAAAAACGTGGTGGCTCAGAAAATCTTAAATACAATACATTCATAAATTATAAAGAATTTCGTAACAGTTTAATGATTTTTGACCAAGCTCCCTGGAAAAGAATATACGAGAGAAGTTTCTTAATATCAAACAATATCTTTTTCCCTGAAACAATAAGACCGCAGGGTGAAGATCTTCCTTTTAGTCTTGCAATCAAAATCAACGCAGATGTTTTTTATTTGGATAAAATATTATACCACCACAATGTTAGAAGTGACTCAATATCACAAAATATAAACAATAGATTTCCAATAAAAGAAATTATTGAAGCATGTAATGTTGTTAAAAAACAATTTGACGAAAGATATGCAGAAAATCAGGTGGGCATAAATGAAGCCTTTGACACAGGGATAGTAAGCTATTGCTTGTATGCAAATTATCTTAATCGTAATAAAGAAAATTATATTTCTGAGATAAAACCATGCTTGACAGAAACCCAATACATGAAATTTGTAAAAGAAATTATAAAGGCTGATTTAAAACAAGAATTAAAAATGGATTTACTAAAAGAGTTAAAAGTTACTCCTAGTAAATTGATTCAAACAATATTTTCGGTTAAAAATGAATTTTTAAACAGTAAAAAATATAAGGTTTTAACAATTGCCGGAATAAAATTTAAAATGATGTTAAATAGGAATTTAAAGGAGATGGAGAACTAAGATATGGCAGAAAACAATTTTAACATCGCATATACATTGCCCAATGATTCAGAATTGCTATAATATGCTTATAGTTTCTATCAATAGTTTATTGCGCAATAACGACACAAATATAATCAATTTTTATTTTGTGTATGATGAGTATTTTGATATAACAAAATTTGAATATCTGTTCAAAAAATTGAAATCTTTTGCCAATGTCGGTAAAATAGAAATGTTAAAAGTAGAGAATAGCAAATATTCTAAACTCGCATTTATCAATGCCGGAAACTGTTTATATATATTTGAATTGGTTGAAAAATTAACTTGTGATAAAGTTTTGTATCTTGCACCCTATACTTTAATTATATCCGATATAACAAAATTATACTCTAACGATTGTGAATATAATTCAACACTTGCTACAGAATACATTTATTCAGACGACTTAGAAAATTTTTCAAGTTTCCCAATCCTAAATCCCACAATACTACTAATTAATGTAAAAAAATGGAAAGAAAATAATTATTTTAAAAAATTGTTTTTGCCAGAAAATATCAGCGCCCTAATTAAACAAAAAGACTCCTGTGTGGTCTATTATTTTAATCTGATAATAAATGATTACGAATTGATAGAACCGAAATATAATTATACAGAGCCTTGGCGAGGTGCAGGTGTTCCAATTTCTTGTACAAAAAGTGCAAAAAAAGCTAATAAAAGCCTTCAGATGCATTTGAATCGACCCGTTATTATTACATTTTTAGGTACCCTTCCAGTTTCTAAAGGTGATTTTCGCAACAGTTATTTTAATCTCTGGTGGAAATATGCGGAAAAGACAGAAATATATAAAGATATAAAAGAATATTGAAACATCAATAAATACAAGCTGTCCTCAACATCTGCACAAAATTCCTTTAAGTATGGCTGGTTATTGTCCAGAATTTGGCCGTATATAAAACCATATTGGTTTAGAATTCTCTTAGGATTTATAATTGCAATTCCGTTAGGCTTATTAGACGGCGTGACAGCATTTGCCTTAAAGCCATATATGGATTACGTTATAGGCAGCAAAGAATTTGTGTTTAATTGGCATGGCTTGGGCTTATCTTTGTCAAGTTTACAAATGGAGTTTATAATTCCTCTCGGAGTAATTTTATTTGCTGTTATTCAAGGTGTTTTTAGATATTTAAACGGATATTTTCCAACCTGGATAAGTCAAAGAACAACTAATGATGTAAAATTTGATTTATTTGACAGATTAATCAATATGCACCCGCAATTTTTTGATGATAATTCTTCTGGGATAGTAATTTCAAGATACATGGGGGATCCTGGAACGGTTTCCGCCGGTATTGTTGATAATGTAAAAACGATTACAACAAGTTTGTGCGGTGCATTAGGACTTATTGTTGTTATGTTATACAGTTCTTGGAAACTAGCCTTTATCGGTGTAATTGTTTTATGTGTAGCATTTGTTCCTGTAATTTTGATTAGGAAAAGAATAAAAGAAGCTTCAAATAAAAATATGGTTATTGGCGGTAATATTACTACTAATGTAAATGAAACATACTCCGGTAATAAAGTTATGACTGCGTATGGACTTCAGAAAAGGCAGAGCAAATATTTTAAGGAGCAAGTCTGGAAATCATTTAATATAAACATGTCTTTATATAAACGTGCAGGGTTTAATGTATTTAATAGCTTTATTTGGTATTGCAATAGTTCTTGGTGTAGGGACATATTTAATTAATTCAGGACAAATGACAGCAGGTTTTTTGCCTCATTTGTAACATCATTATTACTTTTATATAAACCGGTTAAAACACTTGGCAATACAATGACTGGTATTCAGAATATTTTTGTTGCAATGGGCATGGTCTTTGAACTATTTGATTTGAAACCTGAGATTAAAGAATGTGAAAACCCTAAAATTTTAAATGGGTTAAATCAAAATATTGAGTTTAAAGATGTTTGTTTTGAATATGTTTTCAACTAGCTTATTTTGAAAAATATTAATTTAACTATTCCTAGCAACGAAACGCTTGAAATTGTAGGCAATTCAGGTGGTGGAAAATTTCAACCAAACGCAGTTTTGCATATTTCTGAAAATCCATATTACAAGGCTTATGTCACGCACAAGGGGCAAGTTTATCCCGGACAGCACAAAGCCATCATACAAGAAATTTTCAAAAAGCACGGAAGGGAAGGGCAGAAGCGCGAAAATATGATGTTGCCGTCGTTTTTAAAAGGGATAATACGATGCGAAAGCTGTGATACGTCCATGATTCCAACATATTGTGTAAAAAATGGCATGAGATATCGCTACTATGTTTGTCAGAAGCATCACAAATTTAAGTCGTGCAATTCTGCATTTAAAACGGTTCCTGCAGACCCTGTTGAGGAGCAGGTCGTGAACGAAATTATTCGCATTCTGAAATCACCTGAAATTTTGGTTCACATCGATAAACTAGCTATTAGCAACAAAGATATTAATCGTGATGCTCTGCTGAAAGCTGTCCAAAATCTGAAGGAAATTTGGAATTATCTATACTAATCGGAACAACGAAAAATCGTAAAACTG
>CALXQM010000016.1 GCA_944390765.1 uncultured Alphaproteobacteria bacterium
AGAGCCATTTTCAAAAATTTTATCAACTTTTGCGTTCTTTACATTTTTTCGCTATACAGGACAGTACTACGAAAAACCATTGATACACAAGCATTTTTAAGAAACGTTACTTTTAGAGTACACAAAATGGAGAATCGTTAGAAAGTGAGCCGAATATCTGACACACAGTAGCTTATCATGCAGGCTACGAGTTCAATTCCCATACGAAGAGTAGTGCAACATTATGTTGAACTGTCAGAAAATGCGGAGATAACCTAAAGCTACCCCAACTATTTTTTGAAAGACCTTTACTGATTTTCAATTTTTGTTAAATTTTGGATGATAGAATAAAAAGATAATATAACAACGATGGATGATGAAACCAATCAGATTTTTATGCATTGCGATTTTGAGAATGGTTATTGGAAACGCGGAGTGTAGTGGTGTTCCTGTACCAAGGTCTAGAGCAAATCCAGTACTTGACTTGCCTGGAGGGGTAACAGGTACACCTGGGTCAAGGTCCAAGGCAGAATAAAATAATCAATGGAGTAAGCTCTTTTTGCTACCACATTATTGTTCCAAATACCGCGGCAGATAACGCACGAAATGGGCAAGTAAATAATGCTGCAAGGACTGCAGCTATGCAACAATCAGGTAATATCTACTTTCCTACAAACGGAGTTCAACCAACAACATCTGAAGCTATAGCATACTCATGCGCAAACGTCGATAATAGAGAAAATTCTCCTATTACAGAATGGTATATGAAAATGTTTGGAGTGATCGACAAAAACGGTGGAACATCAAATAACGATAATGATTATATACACGCTGGATGGAGTGCTCATGTCATTGGCATCGCGATAAAAACGCAGAGAATTATTCACTTTGATACACACTTTAATGGTAATGATCTTGTAAAAGATCCAGACACTGGAGACATCATATCGAGAGAGAACTTCTTCATACAAAAATTCCGTCGTATTGCCTCAACTTCTGTCGGTCGAACTTTGCTGTATAGACTTTTAATAGAAATAAGGCGGCATCAAGCTAATAATACTGGAAGTTTAGAAAACGGTATTAATCCTGCTCATTTGCTTGCACATAGAAATTCCAGCAGGAGCATAGAAATACGTTGGGGAAAATTTTTATATGGATATACGCATATATCAATAGAAAATTTTATCATCCAATTGCCTTCAATTGGGAAAAGTGATAATGGGTATAATCATATCGTAAAATATGCTCCACCATTAGATGTTATGCTATTTCATGAAATGAATCATTGGTATCATCATTTAAGGCATCCTAATAGATTTGCAGAAGAATCTAATTGTTATGGGATAGGACGGCGATTAGATGGTAACCCGACTCCAGGCAATGGGAACCTCGGTACAGTAAGCGCGAATGCAGCTGATCTTGGAGCATACTACTGGCAAGTGTTATTAGCTGGAGATCCACAACTGGCAATTTCTGAAGAGGCATGGAAAAATCCATTATCAATAGGCGGGGCTACGGTTTATAGGGTACCATTTGAAGAAATGAGAAATATTCTCGGCGTCCCAATCAACGGTATAGCAAACAAGCTAAATGGAGATGAAATTTCCGAAAATCTATATAGGATGTGTATTGGTGTGCCACTTAGATATGGATATTGGCAATCACCAACCCTATCGTCAACCTGTTATGAAGATAGCAGGGTAATAGATAAGGTTGTTAAGTCCTGTACTTCATATAAAGAACACTATAATTGTATTCCTATTTCTTTAGGGAAAGTTGATTATGAATGGGGAAATGCGTCCAATCAACAAGGTTTAGGTAACTTTAGAATTTTTTTAGATGACAAGCGGTTGTTTTTATGGTACTTTAACAGATATTATATGAGTGAGGAAATTATGAAAGTCGAAAAGTTAATAAAAGCAACAGCGGTATCTGTGTTACAATGTTTCTTAGTACATGCGTCACTCGCAATGAATTATTATCCCCAGTATAGTATTCCTTCAACGGAAGCTATAAGAATTTCTGAACTTTTCAGGAATATGAAGTTAGACGAAGTTTATAAAGCTATCGATGATGGTATTGGTGCTTTAGATAAGGTTACAGGAGAAGATGAGATATTGCAAACGTTGAATAAATCATTAAATAAAGTAGAAAATTTTTGTCAAGCGGTTGATCTGGAAGATCGCAAACAAAGCGAATCATCAAGTGTACTGCTACAATTGCAAGTAACGAAGATGATTGTTTTAAAGGTGTTTTTTGATCTTTATAAGAAGGCAAAATGTAGGCTTGGTACAAGCGCAAATACTGTCATATTGAAAAATGAAGCATCTAACAAGTTGATTGAGCTTTTCGGGAGCATTTAATCTGTATGTTAATATCAAGAAACGTGAACTTTATTAGCGAGATTGAAAGCGTAAAAAACAAATAGGATATTTCCACAGCCGGGTTTTTATCGGTTCATTTAAGTGATTTTAGCTCGCAGATGTGGAGTGTAGCGTGTTTCTCATTCTACAATCACCTCTTGCTCCATCTATGATAACTTTATCTTCCTAGTAAGTATTTCTTGGATACTGGTTTATTTTAGCATTTATACATTTTTTCATTTGATAGATGGTGAAAGGAAGTTGAACTGTAAAATACCTCTGAGATATCTCATAGAAATATTATTTAGTTGGCAGAGTTCTCTTTGAGACATGTAATGGTTTTCTTTTAGTCAATGTAAGCTATGGTACAAACAGAGTCATTTTGATCTTATCATCCGGTTTGTTGTAGTAAGTTTTTTGACCTCTTCTCAGATTCATGTTTAACGGAATGAGTGTCTCTTTTTTCATAACTCCTTCTACGTGGCCAGTTGTAATAGAATATCATCGAAACTGTCGAGTTCATATCAAGCTTGATGCTATATGAATTTCAATTCGATTTATCAGCTTGTGATTTTTTGTTGCTCAGCTTGATTATAATTTCAAAATATCGTTCAGATTATTCAATGCTAGTATAAGATTGTTTTTTTGAGATATATTTTCATTTTTCCGCGAGCTTGTTGAGGTGCATGACCACCTCTGGAGAATGCATTATTTTGAGAATTTCGTTTGTCATATAAGACTCAATTGGCTCAGTTAGAAACGTCGCCTTTTCTGCTTTGCAAGTTTCGAACTTTATATGCTTATACAATTGTATTACAAAAAATGTAATAGGAGCTTTTTATATAAAATCAAATAGAAGACAATTGAAAAAAAATGCTTAATAGATTATATCGTTTAATGTAAATATTTACAGTATAATGCAGGTTATAAATATTTCTATGGATAAATTTTCAGGATTGGAAATCGATCTTTCACAATTGTGTCAGTTAAATATTCTTATAAAGATATTATATTTTATTTAAGCTAAAGATTCTTTTTTATATTGTTTAGTTGGTATTTTACGGTTAAAAATATTACTAATATAATTATATAATAATCCTGCAATCACAGCATAAATAACATTGTATATTATAGTTACTAATGTTGTAATAATGAAAGTCATTTTATCCTTTCTTCCGAATTTTTTAAAACTTTTATAGTCTATCATTCCTAAGCCAAATGGAATAACTATAGAAGCAAAACAACACATAGAAACTTTGGATATATATTTCGATAATACTGTCATCAATAAAAATATAAATATAACATTTACTAACAAGGAAATGCTAGATTTGGCATTTTCAGTATTTGCTGAAGTCATAGAAATAGCACACGAAGAAGGCATCATATTAAAAACAAATGTTATAAAATTTGTCATACCAACATTTATCAATTCAACATTTGTTTTATGTTTAAACCCTGTATTGTTTTCTACCATAATGGCTCCTAATAATGCTTCTGTTCCAGCTAGGAAGGCAATCATAATTGAATATGGAAGAAATTGCCATATATTATTCCAATTATAATTTAAGGTAACAGATGACATTTTTAATTCACAAGTACTTAAATGAAATCTAGTATTAATAGTTTCTAATGTATCTGGAAATAAGAATGAATAAAGTATCCCTAAAGATAATATGATAAAGTATTTAGGAACTTTAGACCAGAACTTTTTAAGTATAAAAAATATAGATATCAAAAATATACCTAAAGTTATAGAAGCCATATTGAAACTATCATAATTTATAGTGTAAAAGTATAATCTTTGGAATAAATTACCCTTACAATTAACACCCAATACATTACCAATTTGCTGAACTATTAGTATTATACCTATACCTGTTAAAAAACCTTTCAATACAGCTACAGGAATATACTTAGAAAACCTACCAAGTCTAAAATACGCACATAAAAATAATATTAATCCAGCTAATACGGTTGAATGAATAAGAAATTCGTAATTATGATGTGTCATTATATCGTTAATTATAACTATGAAAGCTCCAGTTGGACAAATAACATGGAATCTACCTCCACCTAATAAAAATGAAATAATTCCAGTTATAATTGCTGTAGTTAGCCCAATTTCAGGATTTAGACTTGAAGCTGAAGCATATGCCATAACTAATGGGAAACATAGAACGGACAATAAAATACCTGCTTTAATATCAACAAGCAAATCGGAAAATTTATAATGTCCAAATTTAACAGAATTAAGTAATGATAAACTTTCAGGCAGAAATTCTTCTTCAATTTTTTTCATATTAAAATATTTATGCAAATAACCCTATTATTAAATCAAAAATCTTATAATAATATACAGTGTAATCTATAATATTTACAGTTAGGAATTATAAATTTTCATCTATATCTGTATCAGAAACAACATTAATATCTTCTTTTTCTAAAGCTTTCATTTCTATGCTTGAATAAGGGTTATAGTTATCTTCTTCAGTAATATCATCAAAATCTTCCTCTTCTTCTTCAGCTGGAATGAATGAACGAAAACCGTTAATTACTCCTGTTTTTAGATCATCTATCGAAACAGTTTTTGCTGCTATTTCTCTCAAAGCTATAACAGGTTTTTTCTCATCTTTACCATCAATTGTGAGTTGATCTCCTGCTAATATTTGACGTGTACGTTGAGCAGCTAGCACTACTAAATCAAATTTATTTGGTACAACTTTTTCGCAATCTTCGACAGTTATACGAGCCATTTCCCCTCCAGGCTAAATACACTTTATGATAATATAAATATACTTGAGTTTCAACTATTTTTTATAAAGTTATTATTAAGTATTGAAATTTTAATAGAAAAAATGCAATATAGATAGAGAAGGGGTCATAGCTCAGTTGGTAGAGCGCTACAATGGCATTGTAGAGGTCAGGGGTTCGACCCCCCTTGGCTCCACCATAAATATGAAGGCGTTGTAGGATAGTTTCAGATATAGTTTTGAAGGTATTTAGCATATTAAAAAAAACAAAATATTAATCTATCGCTCCATTATAGCAAAGATCACGCATTTTTAGCTTCTGAAATGACTTTTTTATTAAAAATAACACGTATGAATTATTTTTTTTGAATTAAAAAGAAGGTTATTCCTAACCTTCTAATTTAAAACTTATTCTATATTTTCACTTTCTTCGATATCATCCAATCCACTTAGTAATTCATCATAATTATCAAATTTAAATGTTTGTTGTTCACGTAAAGCTGATTCCATACTCTCAATGTAATGTTCATCCTCTTCTGAAAGATCTGCTCCTAATTCTTTGGAGAAATTTAACCATAATCTTCCTCTTTCTAGAGCCCACTTTTTTATTAGCTCATTTCCTTTATCCATTGCTATTGCTGCAAATTGCCAGCTATTTTCATAATCTTTCTTTTCTAAATTCATTACTGCCCAAGCTGGAATTAAAAGTGTTTCTCCACATTTTTCCTTATCTTCTTTCATTTTTTGAGCAAAAACTTTACAAAACATAAGAACCTCCTTATCTTCAGGAGGAGCAGATGTTAATAATTCTTTATAATTTTCTTTTTTAAATGTTTCATACGCCTGAAGTATATTCATACTAAATGCATCAGATACAATGAACATCATAAAACTTATTATAGTAAAATATTTATTCATAATATTATCTCCTCTCTTTCAATTAAAATGCACTTTTAATAATATCAAATATGATAGCTATTAATTTTTTTTCTTCTGTAGAAACAAAAGATGGATTAGACATTGCTACATGCCATATCCTTATTAACGATAATGAATTATACATTAATCCCGCATTAGACAATTTATCGAATATCATTTTTCCATTTTCAAATTTAATTCCGAGTATAGTTGTTAATTCTTCATCTTTTGTCCATTTTTTTATCATTTCTTTTCTATTATTCTGATCTAATGGAGATAACGCTGTCCCATCTATCTTTTTCATTCCAAACAGAATTTCTAAATTTATATTCCCAGTTAATCTTTTTCCTTCAATAAAATGAAGAAAATGTGTATATTCATAGAATATAGCATTAAATAAACGTTCTTTAATTCTATCTAATCTAATATCTTCGTTTTCAAATATCCACGCAGGTCCAGGCGAATCTTTAATTACTGAATATTCTCCTTTTGACTCAAGTGTGGAAGGTTCATAATCCTCAAAATTTAAACATATTTTACTTCTTTCTGTTGCTGATGGTGAAAAACAACATTTATAAAAATCCATAATTTCTATTTTAGAGTCCCATTCTTTAACTTTATATGATATGTCAATGAATGTATCTAACATTTCAAGGATTATTTTTATTTTTTTGTTAAAATTTACACTATTATGAAATAAATTATAATATTGACTATTAATATTATGTGGTATAGCTGATAACATAGATTCAAGTCTCTCTCCATATAGATTTGACATTTCATTTGTTGTATACAATGAACGAACATGTTTATATATATTAACTGTAACTGTCCCCAAATCACTGAAACTATAAAAATTATGAAAATCGATGTTATTATTACCTTGCATAAAAAATGATGAATCCATTATATTATCTGGATTTTCAGGAGATAATACACATCTAATAAAATCACACGATATATTTAGTTTATTTTTTAAATTCTGTAATTCTGTTTTATTATGTCCTGTTTTATAACGATTTACAGCTTGTACTAGATCTCTCTTATGGATTTTAGCATTTTCTATTATAAAACTCCAAGTATTTTTTTTTCTTCTCAATTTTGTAAAAATAACATTAATTAAATCTCTACCTATATCATTTGATGTTAATGACATCATAGCTTGTTTAAAAATGTCAACAGCTTTTGCACCATTTGAATACTTAAAACTTTCCATTGTTTTTGAAAAAATAAAACACTCCTTCCGAATATTATCAACAATTTCTTCATTAGTAAGAGAAGATATCGTTTTATATTCATTTACTTCTTTACTGCAAGAAGTGTTAATATGAGAAGCGAAATCAATGGGAACGTTAAAACTATAAGCATAATTTGATATAAAAGCCAATAAAATCCCATACCACATAATCATTAAAACCTACAACAACTATCGTCTTTTATAATAAATGAATTATTATAATAATACAATAGTGATTTGTAATAATTTAGTAATTTTATTTATAAATATTGTAATAAAAATTATCTATCTATAATATATTAAAAAAATAAAAATTAATTAAATTTTAATTGATATAAAAATATTTATTTCATATGACGTATTTATGAATATTCAAATATTTATCAACTAAAAATGAATTTTGACTCTCTAATACAAATGGATATAGATGGTTCATATAAGATAAAAAGCGGAGAAATGATAAGAGTTTGCATGACATCTGATTTTTTCTTAGAAGAAGCGTATGAATAATTGTGTAGAACATTATAGAATAAAAAAGCTAGACCACTAAAAATGATTGTTATCCGTATGAAGAAAATCTATCCCTATAAAATTTATTAAAACTGGTAGCGGGAGAGGGATTTGAACCCCCGACACGCGGATTATGATTCCGCTGCTCTAACCAACTGAGCTATCCCGCCAAACATGACATAATGCATTATATCAAAAAAAACTTGATAGGCAATCAATTATATAAATTTATTGAGATATTCAATTAACCAATATCTAATGGAATTAGACAAGAATTTATTGGACAAAATTTTTTTATTATAATTATATAGCCATAATTTTTCTAAATTACTTAATAGAGAGAACTCTATAAACTTATAATCAAATGGTACTAATGAAATAGTATCAAAATAAATAAAATTATTTTCTTCCTTCGTAACTATCATATTTTCTAATCTAATACCTAAATGATTTTCTATATAAACTCCTGGTTCATTCGATAGTACCATATTAGATTTTAAAGGTATTTGATTATTTTTAGAAATAGCTATTGGGCCTTCATGTACATTAAGCATATACCCTATACCATGACCTGTCGAATGATTATAGTCTAAATTATAGTTCCAAAGATATTGTCGAGCTAAACTATCTAATAAATACCCAGAACTACCTTTGGGAAGTTTTGCTAATGCAATAGCAATATGTCCTTTTAAAACTAATGTATAATAAAGTTTTTCTTGTATTGAAGGAATACTGCGACTTAATGTCCTAGTAATATCCGTAGTACCGTATTTATACTGACCACCAGAATCTAACAATAGTATATTACGTATTGTTTTATTAGTTTCTTGAGATGGAGAATAATGAACTATTGCAGAATGTTCATCTGCCGCAGCTATTGTATCAAAGCTATTCTCTACAAAATTTTGGAAATTTTTACGTAATTCATAAATTTTATTGACACAATCCATTTCTGAAATGTCAGACTTATTGTTCTCAAACCAATAAATAAAATTAATAATTGCAGCGGAATCTTCTAATACTACATTCATTATATTTTTTAATTCATGATTAGACTTTATACATTTTTTTTCTGGAATAGGATTTTTTATGTCTATTAATTTATTATGTTTTATAAAATATGGTATTTCCGAAAAATCTGCACCTAAATTTGAAAGTGATGATATATCATTTGATAGACATGATATGTGGCGGTATTCTGGTATATCATATGAATCATCTAAATAAAGAATAGATTTATATTTTTTCGTTATCAATAAATAGCCTAAAATTACAGGTGTATTTTTTGTTTTTAAATCTCTCTTATCTAATAACCATGCAATAGACATTGGATCACAAATTAAATATCCATCTAATTCATGACAGGAAATAATTTCATAAATTAATTGAAATTTTCTGAGACATTTATTTGGTAGTGATATGATTTGTGAATTGCGTTTTTCTTTATGAATTTTAAATAATTCATCAAAGTTTACTTCTACAAATTGATAATCTAATAATTCATTTTTAAAATAATGAATGGATTTATAAGAAAAAAATCTCGAATCAAAAGCTAGTTTTGAAAAAGGTTTTAAATTTGTTTTAATCCAGTCTACTATATTTTTTTTTGATAATGAATTTATAGAAAATTTATTCTCATCTATCGCCAATTTAGCCACTAATTCATAACGACCGTCTACAAAAATTGCATTTTTTTTTAAAGAACTAATCACAGCTCCTGCAGAAGCTTTTAATCCTGATATAATTCCTAAAAAGTCCTCTGATTCATTATTTATTCCTGGATATTGACTAGATTTTATATAAAATATTGCATCATATTGTTTCATTACGATTTTTTTTCTATACAAATAATTTTAACAACAGAAAACCCGAAATAACAATCGCTATAATAGATAGTAATGCTATTTTTTTATGTTTTTCTATAAATGACAGTACTTGATTTCCAAATTTTTTGCAAATTATAGATAATACAATAAATCTTGTTGTTCTAGTAATTAATGAAGCTATAAAAAATACTAATAAATTAACCTTAGCGAACCCGCTAGCAATAGTAACAATTTTAAAAGGAATAGGGGTTAAACCTTTAGCACAAATTATCCAAAATGCCCAAGTATCTCTTCCCATATTAAGAACAATTTCCTCAAATTTAGCAGGTGTAATATTAAACCAATCAAGAATATATAAACCTAATGATTCAAAACAAGCATAACCTATAAAATATCCTAAAAATCCTCCCAATACTGATGCTAATGTACAGGCAATAGCATAGAACATCGATCTATGACTATTTTTTGCAACAACAACCGCTAATACAGGATCAGGAGGTAATGGGAAAAATGAACTTTCAATGAAAGAAACAAAACACAGAACACCTAAAGCATTTTTACTTTCTGCTTGTTTCATCATCCAGTTATAAAATTTCTCTAACATAAACTATTTATTCCTTTTTAGTTTCTTTAACATTGTTAATACCAACAATTGATCTGATGTCAAGTATATCATAAGAAGACAATTTATATTTTCCTTTTAATAATATTTTTTTGTTTTGTATAATTAATTCAATAAAATAATGTCCTCCTTGTTTGAAGTTATTTATTAGATTTTTAATACCAAGCAATTCTTTTTCTGATTGTATAATTACGCTTATTAACATTTCAATCTTAATTTCTTTCATATTATTTAAAGAAGGTATGTCTTGATAATTTTTTATAGACGAACACTGATAATCTTTATCAAATTTTTGTATATGGTCTGCAGAAAGCCTAATTTGATCTTCACTTTTATGACAATTCAGATTTAATACAACAATATTACCGACTTGTAACAAATCTCTATATAATGACATAGTTTCTCCAAATAAGGTTACTTCCATAGTTCCAGAAATATCAGAAACACTTAAAATACAAAACTTACTTTGATTTCTAGATGTTTTAAAATTAACGTCATTAATAATAACTGCAGATTTTGTTTTTGAAAAATTTGTTACATCTACTAAATGAGAGAAACCGAATTTTTTTATAAGCTCTTCATATTGTTGCATTGGATGCGATGAAATATAAAATCCTATTGATGAAAATTCATTTTGTAACTTATCTGTATCATTCCATTCACTTACTTTAGCCAATTCTGGATATGTTTTTTCAAATAAAGAAAACTGATCTTTAGAAATTTCTAAAGATAAAATATCATTTAATGATTCAATTAACTGATGCCTATTTGGGTGCAAACTATCAAATACGCCTGCTTTAATAAAGTTTTCTAAAACTCTTCTATTTAAAATTTTTATAGGTGATAATCTTTCAGCAAAATCAAAAATAGAAGAATATAGACCATTTTGATTTCTTTCTTTTACTATTTCATTTGCAACAGATACTCCGCTACCTTTTATTGCCGCTAAACTATAACGAATTATATTATTTTTAGTATCAATAGAAAATTCACTTTCAGATAAATTAATATCAGGAGCTAAAACTTTTATATTATTAGACCTTGCATCATGATAGTAAGCGTACAATTTGTCTATATTCGTCATATCCAATGTCATAATTGATGTATAAAATTCCATTGGATAATTTGCTTTTAGAAAAGCTGTTTGATATGTAAGTAATCCATAAGGGGTAGAATGAGATTTATTAAATCCATAACTAGCAAATTTACTCATTTGTTCAAATAATTTCTCAGCTATATTATTTTGAATACCATTTTTAATTGCACCATCAATAAATTTTTTTCTTTGAGCCATCATTTCTTCTTTATTTTTCTTTCCCATAGCTCGGCGAAGTATATCAGCTTGTCCTAATGAATATCCACTAATCGTTTGAGCAATTTGCATGACCTGCTCTTGGTAAACCATCACTCCATATGTTTCTTCTAGAATAGGTTTTAATTTTTCATGTAAATAAGTAATCGATTCAAATCCGTGTTTACAAGCAATGTATTTAGGAATGTCATCCATAGGGCCTGGACGATAAAGTGCGACTAAAGCAATAATATCTTCTATTCTATCCGGTTGCAATTTTTTCAATACATCTTTCATTCCTCCACTTTCAATTTGGAACACACCAACACAATTAACAGATTTTAATAAATCAAATGTTTTTTTATCATCAAGAGGAATAGTATGTGTATTTAATATAAAACCATTTCTATTAATTAAATCTATTGCTTTTTGTATAACTGTTAGAGTTTTCAATCCTAAGAAATCGAATTTTATCAAACCGGCGCTTTCCACATATTTAGTAGAATACTGTGTTGAAGGCATTTCTGATTTCATGTCTTTATACAATGGAACAATATCTTGTAAATTTTTATCAGAAATAACAACACCAGCAGCATGTACTCCTGGATTACGATATAATCCTTCTAACTTTAAAGCAATTTCCATAAGGTTTTTAACTTGCTCATCTGATTTTATTAATTCTTGTAAAGCAGGTTCTCCATTAATTGCTTCTTGTAACGATACTGGATTAGTAGGGCTAAAAGGAATTAGTTTTGAAATCCTATCAACAAATCCATATGGTAAAGCAAGAACACGACCAACGTCTTTTACTACAGCTTTTGCTTGGAGTTTTCCAAAAGTAGTAATTTGAGCAACAGATGCTTGTCCATATTTTTTTACTACGTATGATATAACTTCTTCACGTCTTATCTGACAGAAATCTATATCAAAATCAGGCATAGAAACTCTGTCAGGATTTAAAAATCTTTCAAAAAATAATTTAAAACGAATTGGATCAACATCGGTAATTTTAATAGCCCAAGCTACAATAGAACCAGCACCAGAACCTCGACCAGGTCCTACTGGAATATTTTGATATTTTGCCCATTTTACATAGTCAGAAACTATAAGGAAATATCCACTAAATCCCATAGATTTTATAACTTTTAATTCATATTCTAACCTATCAAAATATGTTTTTCTGATTTGATTATAATCTTTTCGATTTTCAAAAGATTTTAATTTTTCTTCTAAACCATTTTGAGCCATAACAAATAACTCATCATCTTGAGTTCTACCACTTTCTGGTTTAAATACAGGCATTAATGGTTTTTGTTTAACTAACATAAACGAACAACGTTCTGCAATATGTAAAGTATTTTCTAATGCTTCTGGAATATCATTAAATAAATCATTCATTTCTTCTTGGGATTTGAAATAATATTCAACAGAAGATTTATATCTATTATTGTCATATATTGTTTTACTTTGCGAAATACAAATTAGAACGTCATGTGCATTAAAATCTTCAGGTTTAGCATAGCATACATTATTTGTAGCGAGTAGCGGTAATTTAAAATCATAAGCTAAAGATATAGCTTTATTCTCTATACTATTTTCAATTTCTGTATTATGCCGAGATAATTCAATATATAGTCGACCATTAAAATATTTATTCAAATAACATAAATAATTTTTAGCCTCATCAATATTATTTTCATATAAAAAGTGTCCAAGTGAACCAAAAGCACCTCCAGTAGCTAAAATAATATCTTCATGATATTGCTCGAACAGATTTAATGAAATTTGTGGAAATACATCGGAAGTCGAATTTAAATAAGCATTAGAAATTAATTGTATTAAATTTTTATATCCTATTTGACTTTTAGCATACAATAAAACATGGGTAGGTTGATTTAATTCAGATGGATGTTGTACGTTTAATTGACATCCAATAATAGGTTGTATACCATGCTCTGCACATTTTATAGAAAACTCCATACCTCCAAATAAATTGTTTGTATCAGTTACAGCAACAGCAGGCATTTTGTGCTTTTCGCATAATCGAATTAAATTTTCAATTTTTATTGCGCCTTCAGCTAATGAATAAGCTGAATGTAATCGTAAATGAATAAATGGAATCATTCTTTATGTAATTCCCCTTCTTGTATATTATATTGGCGATTCATCATTTTTGCTAATTCATAGTTATGTGTGGCAATTATCGCTGACATTTTAGTTTTCAACATGATATTTAATAAATCATTAAACACCATTAATGCTGTATCCGGATCGAGATTTCCAGTAGGTTCATCAGCTAAAAGTAAAATTGGATCATTTGCTAGTGCTCTAGCGATTGCCACCCTTTGTTTCTGACCTCCTGATAATTCAGATGGAAACATATTTATATATTTTGATAATCCTAATGTATTTAAAAGGTTTAGTGCATAGTCTTTTGCTATGGATTTTGATTTTCCTGCTATTATTTGTGGTAGCATTACGTTTTCTAAAGCTGAAAATTCTTGTAATAGATGGTGATATTGATATACAAAACCTATTTTGTTCAATCTTATTAATGTCCTATCATTATCAGACAATTTTTCTGTATTTTCGCCTTGGATTAATATATTTCCATCTGTTGGAGAATCCAAAAGTCCAGCGATGTGTAACAATGTCGATTTGCCTGATCCAGAAGGACCTAATAATGCAATAAATTCTGACTCTTTAATTGATAAAGACACATTATTTAAAACAAATACATCTTTTGATGAATATCTTTTCTTTATATTTTGTAATTCAATTATGTTATGCATATCTTAAAATTTCCGTGGGGTTCAATTTGCTTGCTTTTCTAGATGGATACAATGTAGCTAAACAAGATAATAAAAGAGAAATTATTATTATTATAGTAACATCAATTGGACGAACTAATGAGGGTAAATGTGTTAAGAAATAAACCTCTGGAGAAAATATCTGTGTTTTTAATATTGATTCCAGAAATGTTTGAATAGATTTTATATTAATAGCGAAAGATAAACCTAGAATTGTACCAATTAATGTACCTATTGTACCAATTGATGCTCCGACAATAAAGAATATTCTTAGAATGGCTGATCTAGACAATCCTATAGTTCTTAATATGGCTATATCTTTTTCTTTATCTTTAACAAACATAATCATACAAGAGATAATATTAAAACTTGCTACTAATGTTATAAGGGTAAGAATTAAAAACATTACATTACGCTCAATTTCTACAGCTCGCATAAATGAACTATTATTAGACTGCCAATCTGTAATATAAAAAATTCCCCCAAATTTATTTTGTATTTGCTTTTTTATGTTTTTGATTGATAGGGGATTATTTGTAAAAACAGAAATACTACTAACACGATTTTTCATTTTAAATAATTTTTGAGCAATTCCTAATGGAATATAGCAAACAGAGTTATCATATTCATGCATACCAGATTTAAATGTTGCAACTAAACGAAATGTTTTTTTTCTTGGTATAATTCCAAAGCCTGTTTCATCCATTTCTGGTACAATTATAATAACTTCATCACCAATTATAAAACCTGCTTTGGATGCTAAGGTGTCTCCAAGTACAATGCTATCTGCTTGTGAAAAATTATTTAATGTTCCAGTAACTATATTTTGGGATATTAAATTTTTATTTAATAAATTATTTTTTGAAATACCATAAGTTAATGTTCCTTTGACAGTCCTTTTATTTGAAATTAAAGCTTGTCTTTCCAATGCAGGAACAACTTTTTCTACACCCTGAATTTGCAATAGCTCTTTTTTTACTTTAGAGATATCAATGTAATTACCATTTGTATATAAAGAAATATGACCATTAAAACCTATAATCCTTTCAGTAAATTCCTTACGAAATCCATTCATAACAGATGTTACAATAATTAGAGTAGCAACTCCTAGTGCTATGCCAAACAGAGAAAACATTGCTATTGCGGAAATTGCTTTTTCCCTACCTTTTGATTTCATATATCTTACAACTAAAATTAATTCGGCTTTCATTACTATTTTGAAAATCTTTCAATTAATTTATCTAAATTTAATTCTGTAATCTCTGATGTTGATCGATTTTTTAACTCGATTATATTTTGAGATGCCTTTTTTTGTCCAATGATGATTTGCCAAGGAATTCCTATTAAATCTGCATCACAAAGCTTTTCACCAACTGAAATTTCTCTATCATCATATAAAATCTCTTTCTGTTTAGATAAAAATTCGTAAACCTTATTTGCAATATCACAACATTTTTCATTTTTTGTATGGAGATTTAAAATTGTTATATCAAATGGAGCTACAGCTTCTGGCCAAATTATACCTCTTTCATCATGAAATGCTTCTATAATTGCAGCAATTAACCGTGATACCCCTATACCATAAGAGCCCATTTCAGGATAAATCTTCTCACCTTTTTCTCCTAACACAAAAGCATTCATTGCTTCAGAATATTTTTTCCCAAAATAAAATATATGTCCCACTTCTATGCCTTTGGAAATTTGTAATGCTTCTTCCGATAAAGGCGATGTTTTAGAATTATATTTTTCATCTGTCACAGCAAATACTGTCATTAATTCTTCTTCATTTGCAGTTAATACTTTTTTATCAAAATATAAAGTGCTTTCTCCGGTATTAGCTAGAATTTGAAATTCATGACTCATATTTCCTCCTATCGCGCCTGAATCTGCTTGGACTGGTATAGGAGTCAGTCCCATTCTACGAAAAGTTTTAATATAAGATTTAAAAATTTTTTTATAAATTTCTTTTGCATCATTATAATCCAATGCAAACGAGTATCCATCTTTCATTAAAAATTCTCTACCTCTCATAACACCAAATCGAGGGCGAATTTCATCTCTGAACTTCCAATGAATTTGATATAAGATTGTCGGTAATTCCTTGTAACTCTTTATATACTTTCTAAAAATGTCAGTAGCCTGTTCTTCATTTGTTGGGCTATAAAGAAATTGTCCATTTTTACGATCTGTAATTCGTAACATTTCTTTACCATATGCATCATATCTACCACTTTCTATCCACAATTCAGCAGGCTGAATTGTCGAAAAAAATACTTTGTTAGCTCCAATTTTTTCTTGTTCTTCACATATTATTTTTTCAATTTTTTCTAATACTCTAACTGCTAATGGCAACCAACAATATATACCAGATGCTGTTTTAGATATCATACCAGCGCGAATCATTAGACGATGAGATGCAATTTTGGCATCAGAAGGAATGTCTTTTGATGTAGGAGCAAAAAATTTAGAAAATAACATTAATTTCACCATAAAAACGCATTTAATATAACATTTTTAAATTAAATTAGTAAACGCATAGTTCTTATAAATTCTGTATATGTCTTTTAAAATAAAGATAAATAATGTAATGTGGTAGCCAATGTAGAGTATAAATAATGTTTAAGATAAAAAACACGGATGCTATTTGGATTTATGGAAAACATGCTGTAATAGCAGCAATAAAAAATCCAAATAGAAAAGTATTAAAGTTATTTTTACTTAAACAAAATGAAAATTTAGTAAATAAATTATCTGTTAAATTTGAAATAGTTGATAAAAGTTTTTTTGTTAATAAATTAGGTGCAAATATTGTTCATCAAGGAATAGCTGCTCTTGTTAAACCATTAAAACATATTTTTTTAGAAGATTTAAATAATGATACTCCATTAATAGTTTTAGATCAGGTAGTAGATCCTCAAAATGTTGGAAGTATTATGCGTGCTTCTGCTGTATTTGGAGCAAAAGCTATTATTTTACCAGAAGTAAATAGCCCTGATTTAAATGCTACAATTTTTAAAATTGCATCCGGAGCTGCTGAAATAATACCAATAATAAAAGTTAAAAATATAGTACAAACTTTAAAAACACTACAAAAAAAAGGTTATTGGTGCATAGGATTAGATGAACATGCAAATAAATATTTACATGAATTAGATTTAAAAGATAAACTAGTTATAGTTATTGGAAGTGAGGGTATGGGATTAAGAAGACTTACTTGTGAACATTGCGATTTTATCTCTAAGCTTCCAAGTTATAATGAATTTACGACATTAAATGCATCTCAAGCAGCAACTGTTTCTTTATATGAAGTTTTAAGGCAGAAAGTAGGTTAATAATGTATAATGAGTATTTATATCTATTAATTTCATATTTATTGGGTTCAATTCCTTTTGGTTTAATTTTATCTGAATGTTTTGGAAAAGGAAATTTAAGGCAAACAGGTTCAAAAAATATAGGTAGCACGAATGTATTACGTACACAAGGTAAGACATTAGGAGCATTAACGTTATTATTGGATTTTTCTAAAGCTTTTTTCCCATGTTATTTTTTTACGACTAATAATGAGCTTTGCAATTTACTTATTATATTAGCACCTACATTAGGTCATATATTTCCTATTTGGTTAAAATTTAAAGGAGGGAAGGGAGTTGCTACTTATTTTGGAACTATTACTGCTATATCATGGAGTATTGGTATAAGTATGGTTACTTTATGGTTAGTGGTTTTCATAATGACTCGTATTTCATCTGTTTCATGTTTAATGTCTATTATTTGGAGTCTTGCAGTTTTCCAATGGAATTACAATGGAACATATAAAATTGAGAAGTTTTTTATATTATTTTTACTTGTAATAATTATAATTATAAAACATAGAGATAATATATGTAGATTATGGAATAATGAAGAAAAAAAAATATAATTAATATGGTATTATCAGAGGAAGAAAAATTAGCAAGATTTAGATTATTTAGAACAGAATCTATAGGTCCTCGTATTTTTTGGCATTTGATTTTAAAATATGGTTCTGCTGAAAAAGCAATTAAGATTTTAGAACATAGTGATAATTACAAAATTTGTGATAAGGCGCAAGTTATAACTGAAATTGAAAAAACACTTAGATTTGGAGCAAACATTGTTTTTTATGATGATGAGTTATATCCGCCATTATTGAAAAAAATTGATGACTCACCTCCATTTCTTGTGTTTTTAGGCGATGAAAATAGATTGAGAGAATTCAATAATAAAATTATAATCGCTATAGTTGGAGCGCGAAATTCTTCAGTTATTGCTAATAAATTCTGTCAGCAGTTGGTAGAGGAATTAGGATATAATGATATTGTAATTATTTCTGGATTAGCAAAAGGAATAGATACTAATGCCCACCAAACAAGTTTAACAACAGGTACGATAGCGGTACAAGCTTCAGGGATTGATATTGTTTATCCTCGTGAAAATTTAAGTTTATATGAAAGTATTAAAGAACATGGAATAATTTTCACAGAAATGCCGTTTGGTACTTCCCCACAAGCAAGTTTATTTCCTAAACGAAATAGAATAATTGCTGGGATTGCATCAGGTACGGTAGTTATTGAAGCCGCAAAACAATCAGGCTCATTAATAACAGCTAAATATGCTTTGGAATATAATAGAGATGTTTTTGCAGTTCCTGGGTTTCCTACTGATATAAGAAGTGAAGGTGGGAATAATTTGATAAAAGAAGGGGCTATAATGGTATTATCAGCTAATGATATTTTAGAGCAATTTTCTTTTACTAATAATTATAAGCAAGAAAAGTTATTATTTAATAATAATTCAATTAATAAGAAAATTAATTTAAATGAAATAGATAATATTAAAACAGAAATATTAAATCACTTAAGTAATGTACCGATTACTATTGACGAACTAATTTCTTATGTTAAACTGCCTCCACAAAGGATTTTAACTGTATTGATGGAATTAGAATTATCAAATAGAATTATCAGGTTACACGGACAAAGGATTTGTTTAGCTTAAGTAGGGAAGAGGTATTTGTTTATGCGTTTAGTAATAGTAGAGTCTCCAGCTAAAGCAAAAACAATAAATAAATATTTGGGATCAGATTATAAAGTCATAGCAAGTTATGGTCATATAAGAGATTTATTATCAAAAAATGGTAGTGTTAAGCCGGAAGATAATTTTTCCATGGTTTGGGAAATAAGTGAAAAAGGGAAAAAATGTGTTCAAGACATTTCAAAGCAATTAAAAAATTGTACAGAATTATTGCTTGCAACTGATCCAGATAGAGAAGGGGAAGCTATTTCTTGGCATATAAAAGAAGTGTTACAGGAAAAAAATAAATTAATTATTCCATTTAAGAGAATAGTATTTCATGAAATAACTAAAAATGCGATAAAAGAAGCAATTAATAATCCTCGTAATATAGATAATGCATTAGTTGATGCATATTTAGCTCGTAGAGCTTTAGATTATTTAGTAGGTTTTACTTTATCACCGATTTTGTGGAGAAAATTACCTGGAAGCAAATCAGCAGGAAGGGTTCAATCTGTAGCACTGCGTATTATAACTGATAGAGAAGAAGAAATCGAAGCTTTTAAAAAAAAAGAATATTGGACTATTGAAGCTGAATTTAAAACATCAAATAATAAAACATTTACAGCCCATTTAACTCATTATAATAATAAAAAACTTGAAAAATTCGATATTTCAAACGAATCTGATGCATTGGCAATTGTGAACGGATTAGTTAATGATTTTTATGTACAAGATATTGAATCTAAAACTGTAAAAAGAAATCCATCTCCTGCTTTTATTACATCTACATTACAGCAAGAAGCCTCAAGAAAATTAGGATTTAGCGCAAAAAAAACAATGCAATTAGCTCAGAATTTATATGAAGGAATAGACATAAATGGCGAAACTATAGCTTTAATTACATATATGAGAACAGATAGCCTTAATTTATCAAAAGAAGCTATTGAAAAAATTCGTTTTATAATTCAAGAAAAATATGGCGCAAAATTCATTCCTAATAAACCTAATATCTATACAAAAAAAGTGAAAAATGCCCAAGAGGCACATGAGGCTATAAGACCTATCGATGTTAATATTACTCCAGAATATCTTAATAATAAGATTTCATCCGATTTATTGAAATTATATACTTTAATCTGGAAAAGGGCAGTTGCTTCACAAATGAGTGCTGCAGAATTCAATCAAGTTCAAGTAGATCTAGTCGACAAATGTAATAATACTTTCAGAGCTAATGGTAATACTATTATTTTTGATGGATTTTTAAAAGTTTATAATGATAGTTCTGATGATGATATAGAAGAGAACAAAGAAGGAATACTTCCTCCAATAGATAAAGGAGATCTAGTTTATACAAATAAAATAAAACATATTCAGCATTTTACAATGCCTCCTCCTAGATTTTCAGAAGCAAGTCTTGTCAAAAAATTAGAAGAATTAGGAATAGGTAGACCTTCGACATATGCCACAATTATTCAAGTTTTACAAGATAGAGGATATGTAAAGTTAGTAAAGAAATTTTTTATTCCTGAAATTAGGGGTAGATTGGTTACTTCTTTTTTGATGAATTTTTTTAGTCGATATCTTGAATATGGATTTACTGCTGATATGGAACAGTTTTTAGATGATATATCAAATGGTAATAAAACTAAACAAGATGTTTTAAATAATTTTTGGACAGAATTTCATTCTGCAGTAGAAAAAACTAAAGATATCAAAATAAGCGATGTTATTGATAAATTAAATGAATCGTTAGAAAAATTTTTATTTACTAATAATAGTAATGAGATTTCACGTCAGTGTCCAAATTGTAAGGAAGGTATTTTAAGTTTAAAAATAGGACGTTTTGGCTCCTTTATCGGATGTTCTAGATATCCTGAATGTAATTATGTAAGAAAACTTGATTCATCTCCAACAAACGATATAGATAATAGTATAATTAATTCTTCAGAATATCCTAAGTTTTTAGGTAATGATACCTCTGATAATTTAGAAATTTTTCTAAAAAAGGGTCCTTATGGATTATATTTAGAGAAAAATAAAACGATTCAAAAAGAAAATCCTATAAGAATTTCTATATCAAAATTTATTGATATAAATAGTAATATTGATATAAATACAGCATCTTTTCTGTTTAGTTTACCAAAAACAATTGGAACGCTTGATGATAAAGAAATCAAAATCGGAATAGGAAAATTTGGTCCTTATATCTTTTTTAATGATAAATATATTTCAATTCCAAAATCAGAAAGTATATTTAATATAACAAAAGAGCGAGCTATAAAACTTATTAAAGAAAAAAATAAAAATCAAAAGTAATTTTGGTAACTTTAGGCAAATAACAATATATAGTTAAGCTTTAATTTATCAAAAATAATTTGGATTATGTATCCCTCGAAGATAGGCGAGAAATGTGGCGGAGGCAGGACGAAAGGCAAGACATATACACCAAATGGCTCTCTATATTCGAATTTCAATGCAAAAATCTATTTAAAGCAGATGAACTGGCGCAAGCTAAAATGCGTGAATATGACATTAATCCAGCATTAGCATGTCAAGAATGTGAAAAAGCCTTTCAGAAGAAAGAACGTCAAATGTTGGAGTTAATAGAGAATCGAACAAAGCAAATAGAAGAAGAAAATAAACAGGATTTCAATTCAATACTAAAAACAGCGTTAAGTGCTTTGAAAGTGAGGGGATTATGAGGAAAACGAGGTCAGATATTGAAAAAGAAGTAGCAAATTATATTTCTTTATCTGAAAAAAATGACGAAATAAGGTTGTTGAGGCTTAAACTGCTGTATAAATTTGGAATGAAGCATTATTTAGAACATGTCATTAACGTTGATTTTTTACCTTGTGCAGAAAATAAGATAAAATACAAAGCAGTTAGCAAGCCTGATATGCCTGAGGCAGATGCAGACTTCGTTAACGAGAGAATGTTAAGGAATGTGATATGATCAGCAGATGCACTATAATTGGTCGAGTTGGTTTTGTAGACATAAAAGAAAATGAGAAAATGGGGAAAATTCTCAGACTTTCAGTTGCAGTACAAAAATCCCATAAAGAGAATAATGAATGGGTTAATACAACAAATTGGTTTAAAGTCTCAGTTATGGGAGACAAGCGAGTTGACCAATTAAATGATATAGCTAAAGGTGATACTGTATTTGTTGAGGGCGACTTTTCGATTTACGAATATCAAGCTCAAAACGGCGAACCCAAAAAAGATATACAGATTGTCGCGTCTGTTTTCAGAAGGCTTTCCAAACACAAACCCGACAATGATAATGAAATATCAATTAATATTAATGACGATATTCCGTTTTAATTATTGTATTGATTTATTTTAATTTCTCTATTTCTTCTATTGACAAGCTTGTACCCTGTGAAATTTGTTCTACAGATAATCCCATCGATAGTAAGTTTCTTGCGATTTCAAGTTTTTCTCTTTTAGCTCCGATTTTTTCGCCTTCGACTAATCCCTCCATTTTTCCTTTTCCAAATCCGATATTTTCAGCAGTGACTATGGAACTATTGAAATCGATAATAGCATCTTTTCTTGCATTATATGTTTCTCTTGTTTTTTTATCTGAGCTAATTGTCTTTAGTGTTTCTAGCGCTTGCTTCATATTCTT
>CALXQM010000017.1 GCA_944390765.1 uncultured Alphaproteobacteria bacterium
AAGGCGTCATTCTGAGCGAGTGCAACGAGCGTGAGAATCCGTTTGCGTATTTAACCTCTCTGCCTGCGCTTTGGTATTGTTATGAATTATTAAACTTCTTGCGAAAGTCGAAAATGATTTTTTAGAGATTCTGATTATCATAATTTAAAAATTTAAGAAATTTACTTTCGCAAGAACTCTATTGTGTAAAATAGTCTGCGTTTGTTTTTTTTCATCTATCATAAATTACAACAGAAAAAAGTATCTTATATAAAAATTTATTAAAATAAAGTCCTATTATTATATCGTAAAAAATATAAATAATTATAAAAATATTATTAAGTTGCCCATTATCTTAACTAATTATTTACTAATTTTCATTAATTAATTAATTAAAATTTTATCGGAGAAAAATATGGATCCTATAACTATAGTTGCGGCCGCAAGAACTCCATTGGGAGCTTTTAATGGAAAGTTTAAATCTACTTCAGCGGTGGAACTTGGAGCAGTAGCAATAAAAAAGATAATAGAAAATATAAATACAAAAATAGACAGTGTTTATATGGGATGTGTTTTACCTGCAGGGTTAGGGCAATCGCCTGCTCGCCAAGCTTCAATTAAAGCTGGAATTGATAAAGCTACAAATTGTGTAAATATTAACAAAATTTGTGGTTCCGGAATGGCTGCTATAATGTTTGCCAAAAACGCTATCCTTGCGGGAGAAAATGAAGTTGTTGTTGCTGGCGGTATGGAAAATATGACAATGTCTCCATATTTGTTGGAAAAAGCTCGTTCTGGTTATAGATATGGTGATGGTAAAATTATTGATCATATGGTGAGAGATGGTTTACTTGATGCTTATGGTCAATGTGTTATGGGGGTTTATGCGGAAGAGACAGCCAAAGAATATGGTTTTTCTCGAGAAGAGCAAGATAATTTTGCTAAAAATTCATTTTTAAAAGCTAGGAAAGCAATAAATGATGGAAATTTTCTTAATGAAATTGCTTCAGTAACAGTTAAGGATAGAAAAGGTAGCATAGTAGTTGATACAGATGAAATTCCATTTTCTGTTGATTTGGAAAAAATGCCTAAATTGCGTGCAGCATTTAAAGAAGGGGGGACTATTACTGCTGCCTCTGCTAGTTCAATTTCAGATGGAGCTGCTGCAATGCTAATAATGCAGGAGTCAAAAGCTAAACATTTAAATTTAACTCCTATAGCACGTATTGTAGCTCAAGGTAGTTATTCTCAAGAACCTAATAAATTTACTACTGCTCCTATAGGTGCAATAAAACAAGTATTAAGAAAATCTAATTGGTCTTTAAATGATGTAGATGTTTTTGAAATAAATGAAGCTTTTGCTGTTGTTGCTATGGCAGCAATAAGGGATTGGAATATAGATCCAGATAAAGTAAATATTTTAGGTGGTGCATGCGCATTAGGACATCCATTAGGAGCAAGTGGTGCCCGTATTATTGTTACTTTGTTAAATGCTATGAAAATTAAGAAGGCAAAAAAAGGATTAGCTACTTTATGTGTTGGAGGCGGGGAAGGAGTAGCTATGACTTTTGAAATGTATTAATAAATTCGGTTTGAAATGCTTTTTCTCATTTCTAACGTAATGCAGAAAAGTATACTAATATAACGATTCATTAAAAAAATAAGCCTCATTAATAAAATGAGGCTTAAAATATAACAAAGTAAGTAATTAACTTGCAGTAATTACTGAAACAATGCAATGTCCACAAGAATTTTTGGTAAATTTTACTATACCACTTGCTTTTGCAAAAATTGTATGATCACGTCCTAATCCAACATTGTTCCCAGCTCTCATTTTTGTACCTCGCTGACGTACAATAATATTTCCCGCATTTACAATTTGTCCACCAAAAATTTTCACACCTAATCTTTTACTTTCAGAATCACGTCCATTTTTAGAACTTCCACCCGCTTTTTTTGTTGACATATATAAACTCCTTACCCTTTTATACTTTCGATTTTAAGTATACTAACTACTTGACGATGCCCATTTTTACGACGATAATTTTTGCGTCGACTTTTCTTAAATACATAGATTGTAGCTTGTTTTTTTTGTTTCAATAAAGTTGCTGTTATAGATGCTCCGGATATAGTAGGAGTTCCAACTTTAACGCTATTATTATTTTCTAAGACTAATATTTCTGAGAATTCTACTTTAGCTCCTTCTTCAAGAGGTAACTTCTCGACAGAGATTATATCTCCTTCTTTTACTTTGTATTGTTTCCCTCCCGTTTTAAATACTGCAAACATACCTTTTCCTTTTAATTACTTAACTTTCTTGCTAAAACTAACAATTAGTAGAGTTATTGTCAATTATGTATTATAACTATTTAAAATTATTTTAATGCTTTTAGTAAATAAAAAGTTATTTAATATATTTTTTATTTGAACTTAATAATTAATTATGTTAAAAACATAGCAGTTACGTTAGGAGTATTAAAATGGATATCTTAGAAAACCTTGAAAAAAAGCATCAAGATAGTTTATTGGGAGGAAGTAGTATTCCTAAGTTTGCTCCAGGCGATACTGTAAAGGTTTTGATAAAGGTTATAGATGGTGAAAAAGAACGTATTCAGTCATTTGAAGGTATCTGTATTGCTCGTCGAAATAGAGGAATGGGTTCTTCTGTAACTGTTAGGAAAATCTCTTTTGGTGAAGGTGTGGAGAGAGTTTTCCCTTTATATTCTCCTAATTTTAAATTCGAAATAGTTCGTCAAGGTGTAGTTAAACGTTCTAAATTATATTATCTACGTGGACGCTTAGGTAAAGCAGCACGAATCACTGAAAAGAGTAGATTTAATAAAGAAAATACAGTTATTTCTGATAATTGATTTTAAATATTTTATAGTTTATAATACATAATTTAATTTTTTATATTTGATAAATTAATATAATATTAATTAGTTTGTTTTATTCTATATGTTAATAATATAGCTTTTAATTTGGTATAAATAGAGATATAGAAGAAATGAAATTAATTATTTTTATAATTTGTTTATCATTGCAAAGTTTATCTTTTTTATCTTTAAAAGCAGAGCTATATTCTAGATATTTGGATGAGAGACAAAGTGAAATCAGGTCAATAATCGAAGATTTGCGTTCCCAAAATGGTATTTTAGGCGCTACATTAAAAGAGATTACTAATAACCATTTATTACCAAAAGCATATTTGGACTATATTTTTTATTTGAATACGTTAATTATCGAATCTATTCAAAATATGCAAAATAATGATCAATATAATAATATTTTTTTATTTACAAATAAAAATGATACTATTGATGAATCAGAAGATACTGAATCTACTATACAAGAAACAACAGAAGAAGAGCCAACAGAAGATAATAATGAAACTAATGATGAAATTATAGAGAATGAAGAAAATGAAGAGGTAATTGAAGAGAATGAGGGTGAAACTAATGAAGAACAGGAAGTAGAAAATAATACAGAAGAAGAGCAAAATTTAGTTGAGAATAATTTTGAAAATATGATAGCCGAAAATAATCAAGATATTTATGGAACTTTAAATGATAACCAGAATCTTTTTCCTATGAATAATGAAAATAATATTTTTAATAATGACGATTCTGATAGTTTATCTTTACAACAAATGCAAGATATGAAGAATGTGTTTAATGATGATATAAATCAATTTAATAGCGGATTTAATCAAGATGATACCTCGTATTTGAATAATTCTTCTAATTTTGATGGAAATGGCGGAGTTATTAATGATAGTTATGATGTTCCTACTAATAACAATGACTATATTGAATCTAATATGAATGAAACAGAGATAAATAATGGATTGTACAATGAAAATGAGCTTATAATGAATAATCAAAATCTAGATACGAGTAATCCTATTCAAGATGCTAATGATGAAATTTATAATAATACAGATGGAATATCTCAATCAACCTCAAATAATAATCAATTAGAAGAATCTTTGAAGGGTGATGTTAGTGATAATCAGGATAATTTTAATAATAAGGAAGAAGTGAGCTCTTTTGAAGAAAGTGAAAATAAAACACAAGATATTGATAATAATGAATTAAATTTGGAGAAAAATTCGAATATTACAAGTAATAATGAAATAAAAAATGATTCTCATCAAGATGAGATGGAGTCTTTAGAAGCTAATAATGAGGATATTTCCCAAGGAGTTTCAGTAGATGAAGAAACAAAAGAGCCTTTACCCATTAATCAATACAGACACAATATTATTAGTACAAAAAGTAACAATATAAATAAAGATAATAAACATAAAGTGATTCAAAATAAAAATATCCCATTAAAAGTTGAACATAGCGTAATTAAAGACAGTTTGATCGAAGAAAATAATTATGAAAATTTTTTAGATAATGATATTGCTAATAATGAAGAAAATATAATTTATACAAATGATTATGATAACTGGAATTCAGTTCAATCAGCACAGTCTAATAAGGATATAACAGAAGAAGGGGAAGAATCTTATTATCTTTCTGCTGGGGATTTTTAAATTATGAGAGGGGGGATAATTTATGAAAAATTTTAAAATAATAATATTGTTAATTTTTCTGTTTAGCGAAATAGCTTATTGTAATAATAAAACTAAAACTCATTCTAAAGACATTTATATAACTTTGGCAATTAATTATTTAATGAATATGGAAAATAATTTAGAAGATTTAAGCAATAATATTCAAAGAGATAATAATTTATCTGATCAAGAAAGATTTGAATATCAAATATTGTTAAACGCAATATATAATAATAATAATAAAATATTTAATATTATTAATAATATAGAGATTTTTCAGAGTAATATTTAATATATATTCCAAAATTTATTTGAAAAATTAACAGATTATTTTCTTTTGATTGATAACATAAATTTCATTAGTTGAATAACAGCTGAAAGGAATGAAAATGCTCTTCGATCATGAGTTAGCTTGGAAAGATCCTTCTATTTATAGAGAGATTTATGCAAATTCTATAGCTTCACCTGAGAAGTTTTGGGAATATCACTGTAGTAAATTGTTTCCTGAACAAGTTTTTAATGCCTCTTTTAATTGTTTAGACAGAAATGTTAAAAAAAATCCGAATAAAACAGCGATAGTTTGGTATGGTGATGAGTATTGTGAAAGAAGAGAAATAACTTATATAAAGTTATTAGAAATGACCCAAAAAATTGCATCTGAGCTTATTAGAAGAGGTATCAGAAAAGGGGATAGTGTCACAATTTGTATGCCAATGATTCCGGAGAGCATCGCCGCAATGCTAGCTTGTTGTCGTGTTGGCGCTGTACATAATGTAGTGTTTTCTGGATTTTCCTCAGCAGCTTTAAGTGAAAGAATTTTTAGATCATCATCTAAAGTAGTAATTACAGTTACAACTAGTAGTAGAGGCGGTAAAATAATACCATTATTGAAAAATGTGTTAAATGCGATAAATGATATGAATGTAGAAGTTCTTTTAGCAGATTATGTTGATGATTTTTCTTTAGATGAAAGAGCTATTTGTTATGCGGATATGAAGTACAATGATACAATGTTTACATTGTATACATCTGGTTCAACAAAGGAACCTAAAAGAATTTTCCATACTTGTGGCGGATATCAGCTTTATTCAGCTATGACATTTAAATATATTTTCGATATAAAGGAAGATGATGTCCATTTTTGTACATCAGATATAGGTTGGATTACCGGCCATAGTTATATCACATATGCTCCATTATTTTTTGGGTTAAAATTAGTAATTTTTTCTGGTACACCAATGTATCCTAATGGAGGACGTTATTGGGAAATAATAGATGATGAAAAAGTTACAATTTTATATTCTGCTCCAACAGCGATCAGATGTTTGGCTTCATTAGGGGATGAACAATTAAACAGATATAATTTATCAAGCTTAAGGGTTTTAGGATGTGTTGGTGAGCCTATGAATGAATCTGCTTGGCAATGGTATTTTGAAAATATTGGAAAGAAAAGGTGTCCTATTATGGATACCTGGTGGCAGACAGAAACAGGTGGTATTATATTGGCTCCATTACATAATATTGAATATCAAAAACCTTGTTTTGCATCAAAACCATTTTTTGGAATTATTCCCGGTATTGAGAATGATGAACTAATTATAAAAAATAAAAATTGGCCAGGATTATCTTCAAATTTTTCTAAAAATGATGGAGAGATATATCATACTGGTGATAAAGCTATGATAGATAATGACGGTGATTTTCGCATTTTAGGACGTATAGATGATGTAGTAAACATATGTGGACATCGTTTGGGTACATCAGAAGTAGAAAGTGTTGTTAATACTCTTGGAGAAATTGAAGAAAGTGCGGCTATAGGTATTCCTCATAGAATAAAAGGGCAAGTTTTATGTATTTTTGTAACAACTACTACTGATTTAACAGATGAACAAAAGAAAAGTGTTACAGAAGAGATTTCATCTCGTATCAGACAAGATATTGGGGCAATAGCTAAGCCGGATAGAGTTGTTTTTATTCATGAATTACCCAAAACACGTTCGGGAAAAATTAAAAGGAATATTTTAAAGGCGATTGGAGAAAGTAAGGGAGTAATAAGCTATAATGGAAAAGATTTGGATTCAGTGATTAATCCAGCTTGCATTAAAGATATCGAAAAAAGTATAAAATATGCTATTAGGGTTTAATAATTATATTGTTATATTGTTGACTTTAATTAATTTATATATTATAAGGATATATGGTTTTTAATTGAAAGCTTGGTATATAGCTTTGTTTTATGGGGGTGTAGCTCAGTTGGTTAGAGCGTCGGCTTGTCACGCCGAAGGTCGCGAGTTCGAGTCTCGTCACTCCCGCCATTTTAATGTTATATTTTTAAAAATCTTATCTTTATGTTAGCATCAATATTTGTTAATAATATTTTTTATGGATATTAAATCCAGCAGTTAATATAGTATTTTTTATATAAATTAATTTTTAATAAAGTTTAAACCTTTTTTTATATAAAATAAATATAAAGAGGAGTTTACTATAATGTATTTTGAAAGAATATCTTTCATTTTAATAATTATTTATATATTTAATGAAAATTTGATTATTTAAGGGATGGCATCATCATCTCCATCTAAAAAATCGAAATCAGAACAAATTTTTTATGAATTAGAACAAAATGGAGTTAAATTTCCAAATAAATTTTCTAAAGATGTAGCATATAAAAACTTTGAAAAACATAAACAAAATAGTGGCCATATAGCAAAAGATGGTGAATCTATATGTGATTTAGAACAAAGAGCTGAAAAACGAGCGGATGTTAGTAATGTTTCAGGATATGTTGTCGAAAGTTTAGAGAAAACTGGAAAAATAATAAGTATGAAACGTATAGTTGGCTATAAATATGATGATAAAAACCCAAAACTCAAAAGACAAGAATGGGAAGTAATACACGAACCAACACCTTCTTTTAGTAAATCTATTCCTGTTAAATTAAAAAAACTACAACTAAATCAATAATGATTACAAAATATGATGCCAAAACAAAAGAGTTTAATCATTTTGGTGGTAAATATCCAAAACCTGATTAATCATTATTAGAAGGATATTCAAATAAGGATACCATTGTATTTAGCCTATGAGAACGATCATCTATATTAGGGATTTGGGAACAATATGAATCTCTTAATAATTTTGCTATTGAAATAGCTTTTTTAATTCTTTATCATTCCAAAATCCAGTAAAACCATTAGTGGCATTAGTATTTGTTATGAAAAAATCAAAAATCTGACATTCATTATTATCTAAATACAATTTATTTAAAAATTCAGATTTTGAAAAATAATTGACATCAGATGCCCGATTATAAAACCCATCTATTTCAGAAAAATATGAATTAAATCTTGTTCTATAATCATTAATATTATTAACAGCATTGCAATTACAAAAAGAAAAAATTACTACTAACAAATAGCATACTCTTTTCATTTTATTATTCATAGCATATAATCTTAAAATAACATGCTATTCGTTATATAATAATCTCCATTATTTAAAAATAGCATATTTAGTTTTTTATAATTTAAAAAAATCTAACGATATTATTTTTTAATTGACTACATCTAAGTTAACGCAAAAATAAAGTCAATAATAAATCTAATGACAAAATTCATAAATAATTATTTACTAATATTATTTTAATACTAATATGCTCTATTTGTCTATATCTTGAATAAATTTATTATCAGTTATCATTTGAAATGAATTTACTTTATTATGTCAATTTTCCTTATAACATTTTTACTATAATATTATAACTTTCTGCTAATAATTTTTTATATAGAATATTTCATATATAAACTATATATTCTCATTAAATATTCCAGGTTTTGGTGAGAAGATAATTACGGAGTCAAAATAATTTTGTTTATTAAGTGATGCAGGTGTACTAGGACAATATAAAAAGAATCCCATTTCTTTAGCTGTGTTATAATTCATAGATGTGTTATTAGTTAAATAGTGATTAGTGTATTCGCAAATGATTTTTATTTCCCCAGGTTTTATTGTTAGATTTTTATAAATTTCTTTAGGGCTTACGTTTTGCTTAAAATTAATGGAACTTCCATTATGAACTTGATTTAATTTTTGTACATCAACTCTTGTTTTATTGACACACCACGTGACCCATATCTTTACAACACTAGCATTACCGTTATCTAATCCTTTAACATAATAAATCCAAGCATGAGGGAAAAAATTATCGTATGAAGTTCTGATAGTAAAATTCCGATAATATGGTAAGACTGCGGTACAAAAAGCTTGTTTAATTTGATCTAGAGTTATAGTTTGTCCTTGTGATATATTTTGCAACATATTGACAAAGCATAAATTACAGAATTGTGTTCTGGATTTTATAAATGAAACTTGATAGAGATCATGTATATAAAGGATAAGCGAGAATAATACGGGAACACAAAATGCAAATTCAATAAGAATTGCACCACGTGTTTTGACTAAAAATCGATTTACCCCCCCCCGTATTGTCAAATAATTTTTTAAAAATTTTTCTTAAAATATTCATCTATATTTCCATATCTTCTCTAATAAAAATTAATATTTAATTATAAATAAAAAGTTAAAAATCTATTAGAGAAACAAGAATTTTCTATGCACTATAGTTTTTTTATCCAATTAAAAGCTGTAATTATACTGTCTTGTAAAGATCTTTGAGGTTTCCAATTAAGTAACTTTGATGCTTTTTCATTTGATGCTATTAATATTCCAGAATCACCTTTCCTGCGAGGAGAGATTTTTACTTTAATTTTTTTATTTGTAATTTGTTCACAAGTTCTAAAAATTTCTTTTACAGAACTTCCTTTCTCTGTACCTATATTAAAACTATCCGATTTATTATTTAATTCAAGATAATTTAAAGCTGACAAATGAGCCTCTGCTAAGTCTTCAATATTAACATAATCTCGAATGCAGGTACCATCATGAGTTTTATAGTCATTCCCGAATAAGTAAAATATTTTTTCTGGATTTGCTATAGATTTCAAAATATTTGGTATTAAATGAGTTTCTGGAACATGAGATTCTCCAATACGATTCTGTTTGTCTGCTCCTGCTACATTGAAATATCTTAACTTTATACTTTTTAATCCATATGCTATTTCATAATCATCTAAAATTTCTTCTATCATTAATTTAGATTTACCATATGGGTTTATAGGATTTTTAGGATGATTTTCATCTATGGGAATATATTTTGGCTTTCCATAAATAGCAGCAGTAGAAGAAAAAATTATTTTATTTACTTTATGCTCTATCATCATATTGATTAAGTTTAAAGTACCAAACAAATTATTATAGTAATACTTTTTGGGATTTTTTACTGATTCTTCTACTCTAATATAAGCAGCAAAATGCATAACCGCATTTATTCTGTAATTATTAAATAAATATTCAACCTCTTTTATATTTTTTAAATCACCTTTGACAAATTCAAAATTTTTAATTGTCTTTAATGTGTTAATTATATCTAACTTACTATTTTCTAAGCTATCGAAAATTACAATATCCTGATTGTTTTCTAATAATTTTAAAGCAACATGACTACCTATATATCCAGCACCTCCCGTGATTAATATCATTTTAAGCTTCTCCTATAGAATCTTGAAACAAAGAACTTAATGAAAAATTTGGAATATTTTTATCTGAAATAATCATTTTAAAATAATGGTAAAATCTTTCAGATTCATCGTAAACTAAATCAATTAGCGATTCGAAATTATTTTCATCGAAAAAAAATGAAAAAATAAAAGGAATAGTAAAGCTATAGATAATTTTATTTCCATTTGAAAGTAAATCAAAATGACCCACCCAAATTCTTTCATTAGCTTTAATAATAGAGTCTTCAATAGCTGCTATTTTATCATCTGGACAAACTAGATTTAAATCATTTGAAAAATGCAGCAATTCATATTCAGGTCTTAATAAAATTGAAAGATGATAGTTTTCAGACAATGTAACTAGCATTTCATTTTCATCAATACGACTAAAATTTAAATCTTTAGCTTTTAAAACTTCTTCAGCTATATCTAAGATATTACTCATATTAACATTCCTTATTATATCTAAAGCTTAACACAAAAGTCTTCATTTAGAAATTGGTTTGATTTAGAATATCGTGATTTAGGAACTATTATTATGATTTGTGATTTTTCTAATGTTGCTTTTTATATATTTGGTTTGCCAATTTATTGGTATTCATTAGCATATATTTTTGGAATTATTATTGCTTTAAAACTTACTGCTTTTTTTATGAAAAAATCCAATAACTTATATGAATTAAAATATTTAGATGATTTTATTGGAAGTATTGTAATAGGTATTATTTTAGGGGGTAGGTTAGGACATGTTTTGTTTTATGATTTTGATTTTTATTGGAATCATCCAATTGAAATTATAAAAATTTGGAAGGGCGGAATGTCTTTTTTCGGAGGATTTATTGGTGTAGTAATATCGACCTTTTTATTTTGTCGAAAAAGAAAGATTCAGTTTATGAAATTTATTGATATTTGGTCTATAAGTGTTCCAATAGGGCTCTTCTTTGGAAGAATAGCTAATTTTATAAACGGAGAGTTATTAGGGAAACCCTCACATCTGATTCCATGGAATGTAGTTTTTAAAGACGAAATTCCAAGACATCCTTCCCAAATATATGAAGCAATTTTAGAAGGTACAGTTCTATTCATTATAATGTTATTTTCTTATTATAAACGGCAGGATGTATTTCAAGGTAGATTATCCGGAATATTTTGCTTAGGATATGGCATTTGTCGTTTTATAGGGGAAATTTTTCGTGAACCAGATTCATTATTTAGCTGGGAGCTATATTTTCAAACAGGATTTAATTTAAACCAATATATGTGTCTATTGATAATATCTTTAGGAGTTATTCTAATTTACAAAAGTAAAAAAACATGAGTGTATTTCAACAACCAATTAGACATTTTATTAAATTATCAGATTATACTTATAAATTAATAAAAAAATGTTGTAATGGAGATAGAGTTATAGATTTACTTTTTCACTTTCCGATAAGTATTATTAAGCGTTCAGGGGATATTAATAATTTTAAACCACAAGAAAAACTAACCGTTGTTTTGAAAATCATTAATCATGTTGTTCCTAATAGAAAAGGAAGCCCATATAAAATTATTGGTCAAACAGACAATGGAGATTTGGTAACAATTATTTATTTTAACTATAGGATTCCTTATTTAAAAAAAATTTTTTTAATAAATGAAAGATATACTATCAGTGGTAAAGCTGAATGTAATTATGATGGAATAAAAATTTTCCATCCGGATGTTGTAGCTTCACCATCCATGTTAAAATATTATATTGGAGTTGAACCTATATATCCTTTAGTAGGTAATTTAACAAATAAAACTATTTTATATGTAATTAATTCAATTTTGAAAATTATTCCTAAAGATTTTGACTATCTTTCTCCTGAAATAAAAGAAAAATATCAACTTCCAAATTTTTTTGATTCATTAGTTAATGTCCATCATCCAAAAGGGGAAAGAGACCTAATGGATAACTTTATTTTCCGTAAAAGAATAGCACTTGATGAGTTATTAGCAAATCAAATAAGATTAAGACAATTACGTGAAAATATATTTGAACATATTTTACCAAAGTTTGAAAAAAGAGGTGTTTTATTAAATAAATTGAATCTACCATTTGAGTTAACAGAGGATCAAAAGAAATGTATTAAAGAAATAGAGCAGGATTTATGTTCTGGACACGCTATGAATAGATTAATACAAGGAGATGTAGGTTCAGGAAAAACAGTTGTCGCTTTCATAAGTATGTTGATAATTATAGAAAATGGATTTCAAACAGCATTTCTTGCTCCAACAGAGATCTTAGCTTGGCAACATTTTGAAACTATCAAAAAATTATCTAAAAGCCTTAATATTGATATAGATATTATGGTCAGCAGTAATAGAAAAGCTAGAAAGAAACAAATTCAAGACTTACAAAACGGAATAACTCAAATTTTAATAGGTACCCATGCTATTTTAGAAGAAAATATTGAATTTATGAATTTAGGTTTAGTTGTCATAGATGAACAACATAGATTCGGAGTTATGCAAAGGATTTCTCTTATAAAAAAGTGTAAATATCCAAATATATTAGCAATGTCAGCAACTCCTATCCCAAGAACTATGGTTTTAGGATGTTATGGTGATTTAGATGTTTCTGTAATTAAAAATAAACCGGCAAGTCGGATCCCTGTAGAAACCGCTGTAATGAATATATCAAAAATTGATGAATTAGTTACACGTTTAAAAAAAATGAATACACAGATTTTTTGGGTTTGTCCAGTAATAGAGGAATCTGAAGATTTAATAGATGTTAATACACGGTGTGATTATTTATGTAAAGTATTTTCTGAGGATAATGTCAAAGTACTTCATGGTAAAATGAAAGCTATTGAAAAAGACTTTATTATGCATGAATTTAATCATGGTAAATTTAAAGTACTTGTATGTACAACTGTTATTGAGGTTGGGGTAGATATTCCTAATGCAAACGTTATTGTTATAGAGCATGCTGAAAGATTTGGTCTAGCCCAATTACACCAATTAAGAGGTAGAGTAGGGAGAGGAAACCAAAAAGCATATTGTATATTAGTTTATCATAATCATATTTCAGAAATAGGAAAGCAACGTTTACAGCTTATGAAGAGCACAAATGATGGATTTATTCTTAGTGAAGAAGATTTGAAACTAAGAGGGGCAGGGGATATTTTAGGAAAAGAGCAAAGTGGTTTTCATTCTTTAAGATTTAGTGATTTTTCAAATAATTATAATCTACTTACAATTGCAGAGGAAATTTCTCAATTAATAGATATCCATTCTAATTCAACAAAGGATTTACTTAATATTTTTAATCGAATATCAGAAGAATATGTTGTTTAAATGGTTTTAAACTTTTTATTAATTTCAGCTTGGTATTATCAAGTTATTTAAATCAAGGAAACTCTTATGAAAAAAATGTTTAGAAATATAGCTTTGCTTTTGGTCATGTTTAATTCAAATTATTATGTGCATACTATGAATCAGTGGATAGAAGTCACTGCCACAGAAAGAAATAATATCATACAGCAATTGCAGACTATAGTCGCTGAAAACGTGAATATCCCGGAAGGAAGTGGTTGGAATAATCACTATTGTTGCGGTATTGGCAAACATATAGGAAAGCCATTTCTTAATTTAAAAAATCTTAATCAAAGTCACAGAAATGAATTAAAGTTACTTGTTTATATTAAGCATAACGCATCTGAAGAAGAGGTAATATTGGCATGTAAGGAAAAAATGATATCAATGATTAAAACTATTGCAAATGCAAATGTAATACATTTTATTACAATAACTAAGCGTTCTACTGGAGAATATAGAATTGAATCTAATAACACAATGTATAAACTACCTTTCTATTGTTATAATCCTACAACAGAAAAAATCACTATTGGAGCTAGTTTATTTGTCACTTTAAGTTCAGATGGCAAGCGTATTGCGCATGTATATATTGGATAAAGTTAACTATAAATCACGCTAATACAACTTGGAAAATATACAGAAAAAATCTTAATATTTAGAAATAACCTATCTTATATTTTTATACAAACAACCATATTATCATTTAAAAACATCATATTTTATCATAGATAAATCAATAATCCTAATCAAGAGAACAAAGCATTGAGACACTCCATAACAAAAAATCACCTAATTTCCTAATTTTATCATTTTTGATTCCCGTTAATATATCTACTGCTTGTTTTAACTGATCATATAGTGTTCGACAATATTTCTTTGGGAATACAAATAAATCATAATTACAAATCACATTATTCGTAACTTCACACCATAATTCTAATTCTTTTAAATATGCTTTATCTAAAACAGCAATCTTATTGTTTAGTATGCTAAGTAGCATTTCATTCCAATGGTTATTGAATTTTAAAGCATTTATATTGTTTTGATCTTTTTCTACATACTTCTCCACTGCAGATAATATTTCAGCATCATGGGATAGGGGATCCAATTTAGATTGTATGGCTTCAATTACATTTATCTCATCATCTGAACTCCACTGATCATTATAATGAAGCACTTGTTTATTATTAGAAGCTGTTTTGTCGTAATCAACTTTTACATCAATACCTGAACCATTGGAATTTCTTAACTCTAAATCATATTTTGTTACATACTCTTTTGCTGAATCTATTATCATCCCATATGATGCTACATATCCAAGGGTCATAAATCCAAAAATTATATTTCTCATCACTATGATATACCTCTAGTATTATTGTACTTTCAAACCGATGAGTTTATGATATCAGAAATTATATAAAAAATCAAATATTTCTGAAACTTTTATTTTACCATTCATCATGCTGTTCTCCATATAGTACACGCATATTTTTTACAATAGCTTCTATGATATAGAGAAACTTATGTTTATAACCCCTGTTTGATTTCATAATAAACTAAATAAAAAATATTGATGTTTTAATTGAGTTTGTTTCACTCTACAACAAAGTTAGAAATTTTCTTATAGAAAAGATTTATTCTTTAAGTAAATTTAAACCAAGCTTTTTAGAAATAAAAGTATTTCATGTAAAATTATACGTTTTTAAAATATATCAATTAGTTTAAGAACAATTTATCTCTAAATAGTCAATATTGTTAATGAAATTAAAGAATTTTTATCATAAAATGGTAATAAATTTGAGTTGAAAACTAATTGAGAAGTCATGAGAAATGTTGATATAAAGAGTTCTAGATTATTATATATAAATATTTTAAGTTTTCGTAAATAATATAGTTATATATTGAAGTTAGCAAAAGATTTATTTAAAAGAAATAATCTCTTAAAATTAAATAATAATAGAAAAATTTATAAATATCCTTGCAAATTTAGGTAGATTTCAGTCAGTTATGATATAGACATATTAAAAAAAGTTTTATATAATCAAAAAAGATACTTGTTAATATGTATTTTATTAGATATCATAATTATCGTTAATATTATTTTATTAATGTTTTTGTTTTTTTCCTTTTTAAAACTTAAGAGTCATAGCTTGCTTGTTATGACTCTTTTGTTTTTCCAGGAAAATATAATTCTAATTATGAATTAATTTATTAATAAATGTAGGTATATCTTGTAATTTTTGTAATAAATTTCTTTCACCAATTGTAAGCCTTGGAACTTTATTCGATATCTTATTCACTAACACTTTACAAGTATTGTGAATATCATTTAAAGAAATCCACATCCTATTTTCTTGAACTTTTTTTACATTAAACATATTGTTCGAAGGCGCTTGAATGATTTCATTTATATTTTCTCCTAAGTCATTTTTGTTCATTCGAATTTGCTCTATTAATTTGTTAAATTCATCTTTAAATTCTATAAATTTTGTTTCATTAGATAGATTGATTAAAATATTTTGTAAACTTTCTAGATAATCTATATGAAACGAATAATTTATCCTTAATTGAGTTTGTTTTGGTATATTAGGTAAAGGTTTATTAGAAATCATTACTCTGGATACTACTAGCTTATTCCAGGAAGAGCAAAATTTAGAAAAATATTCGTATTTTTTGCTTATATCATTAGGTTTATCCAATTCCAATATCCAGTGAGATACAGTTTTCACAGCATTCTCTTGTTTTGGAGATAACTTGTGGGAATCTACCGCATCATTTAATGATTTTGCAACTTTTATTAGTTCTTTGACGTTAACAACCGATGTAAAATCTTTAGCAATTTGATTAATTTCGTTATTATCATTGTTTTGAGAAGATGCATTTACTTTATTTTGAACAGCATTACTTTGATTTGCTGCATGACTATCATTATTATTTTCTAAATTATTTGTAAATTTCTCATCAAATAATTCAGATGTATTCGATAAATTTTCAAATGATGAATTGTTTGTATCATTTTGATTCATCTGAATTTGAGTATGATTATTATCAGATGTATTACCATTTGATAACTCTGTAAATTTTTCATTTGATGAATTTACAGAATCATTGTCTTCTTTAAATTCGTTTTCTAATTGTTTATCTTCATTTGAAGAATTTGAATTTTCTTCCTGTTCATCTTTATTTATAGAGTTAGTATTTGTTTCTTGTCTTATATCGGATGATACTCCTGAAGTGTTATCAACTTTATCAGAATTATTGTTTTGGTTTAAATTGCTTTTATTTGTATTGTTTTCGTTTAATGAATGTTCACTGTTATCTAAATCACTCTGGTTATTATTAGATATATTACCGCTTGATAACTCCTCCATAGATTTTTCATTTGATGAATTATCAGAATCATTATTTTCTGGTGGCTTGTTTTCAATTGAAGAATTCAGATTTTCTTGCTGTTCATCTTTATTTATAGAATTAATATTTACTCTTTGCTCTGTGTCGAATGATATTTCAGAGCTATTATCTAATTTATCAAAATCATTTTGATTTGTTTCATAATTTGATGATATAGAATTATTATGTTCTAATCCTTTTTCATCATTTTCTTCTGATTCATTACTAGAATTCTGATATGATGAACTATTCTTCTGTTCCGAATCATTGTCAGAATTTTTAGACGATGAATTGTTTTTTTGATTATAATTATCGAGATTAGTTGAACGCTCATCTTCATTTGTATTTTGAATTAAATTGTTTTCTTTTTTGGTAGACAAATATGAATTATTAGGTTCATCATCTTCATCTTGATTATTTTGAGAATTTTGGTTATATTTTCTCAATAATTCACTTTCTAATTCCATAGTTCTTCTATTCGATATTGTATATGCTTCATCTATATGAGGAGTTTGTTCTAATTGAAAAACTAGGATAGGATTTGTACCTGTTAATTTCTCTAAGTTAATTTTTAATGAAGAAACTAATTCAAAAAAATTAATATATTTACTTTTTTCAGAACTAATCATTCTACTATTTCTTACAATATCAATTGCGTTTTGTAATTTTTTATCGGATATATATGATGAAAATGTATATAATCTATATAAAGGGCTACTAAACCCTAATTCATTAAAAGTTTCTAATATCTCTTCGCTTTCTAAATTTCTTAGCCCTTTAATAAGTTTCTCAATATCTGTTGAAATAGAGTTTAATATCCTAAAAAATTGTGTTGCATCTGTTGAATTAACAATATGTTTTAAATTTATTTTATTTTCTTTAGAAAATTGTTCAATATTGTCTTGAATAGATTGTAAATCTTGTAATTTAATATGGGTTTGCAAGGACTTTAAAAACTCATTAAGTGTTTCAGGCTCCAATTCTAAATTTTCTAAATCATTGTTATTTTGTTCTCTTGTTTCTTGATTAGAATTTCTTGTCGTTGCAATTACTTCGGTTGTTATATCTAAAATATTTATAGCTAAAACTACAAATACTGTATTTGAAATCATAGTTAATATTTTTTTCATCTCTTCCTCTTTTTAAATCTTATCTCTAGTAATAACTAATAAAAGTTTCTTCTTTTCTAAAATTTCATTTATTTGAATTTCTTCAAAATTGTTAGGTGCCTCAGTTTTAAAAAATTTAAATCCATTTTTTTCTAAGTTTGTTAATTCACTCAATACATCAGCTTTTTTAGACGAGGCTTCACAGTCAACATTTACTAATAATATTATTTTTTTAGAACGTTCTAAAATGTTTTGTGCTCCTCTAATAATTGAAAATTCAACTCCAGGAACATCTATTAATAATAATGAAAGATTTTTATCTGTAATTTCTCTATCTAAAGTTGAACATTCCACTGCTATAGTATTTGGTGTATTATATGTACTATCTTCCATTCTTTGATAAGATAAAACATCATCAATAACGCATGTCCCACAGTGATCAGAAATGGCCTTATTAATAGCATGTACAGTTGAATCTAAATCATTTATAACAATATTTTTGTTTAAACAAGAAAATACTTTAGTATTAGGCTCTAAAGCGTAATATTCCCCATTACCTTTTAAATAATTACCCAAATTGATTACATTATATCCAAAATGAGATCCTATTTCTGCGACAATATCTTTCTTTTTGCATAAGCTCATAGCTATTTCAGAAAAAACAGATTTTACTCCTCCTGTATAACGCAATTGGTCACCTACAAAAGGATCGTCTTTTTTTATTATTAGTGGATATTGACCTTTAATAGAAGTAATAACAAATCCATCAGATAAAGTTACTTCTCCACGAATTGTTGGAACTAAATTCAATAAAATTTTGGTTTTTTCTGTAAAAATTATTGCAAGAAACAATAGACATGAGAATAAAACACAAAAAGATATCAATTTGTTGTTTTTTAGTATACTTGTATTTTTTAAAGGATTATTACTAGTAAAAATCTCGTCACTCACTATTTTCTCCGTATACTATAATACTTAATATAATTAAACACAAAAAAAGTTACAAAAAAGTAAAAATTCTAATTTAAATTAGTAATTTCATATAAAATTGTGAAATCAATATATTTTACTTGATTATATGTAAATGCTATTATATACTGACACTTATCTGATTGGGGTGTAGCCAAGTGGTAAGGCAGCGGGTTTTGATCCCGCCATTGCGTGGGTTCGAATCCTACCACCCCAGCCATAATTGAGATTTATTTTGTTTAAGCCTTCTTTTAATATAGACTGTATGAAAATTGCTTTGGAAGAAGCAGGAAAAGCGTTATTGCGTGACTCTGTCCCAGTGGGAGCAGTAATAGAACTTAATGGAAATATTATAGCTTCTGAAAGTAATAAAGTAGAAAAAAATCATAGTGTAGTATCTCATGCAGAAATCCTTGCCATACAAAAAGCTTCTAAAATTTTAAAACAAAAATATTTATCAGAATGTTCTATATATGTTACTTTAGAACCATGTGCAATGTGTGCTCAGGCTATATCATTTGCTCATTGTAAAAATCTATATTTTGGAGCTTATGACACAAAATACGGAGCTATTTTAAATGGTGCGCATATTTTCCAAACAGCTCTTTATGTTCCTAATATTATAGGTGGTATTCTAGAAAGTGAATGTAAAAATTTAATGAAAAACTTTTTTCAAAAAAAAAGAACTTAATTTTTCAAGTTATAAGACTTTTAATAATTATTATGTTACAGTATAATCTAAAAAAGTATAAAGATTTTTGGAGGAACAGTGCTTGTTTTTGTCCGTGACAATAATGTAGATCAAGCTTTAAGAGCGTTAAAAAAGAAAATGCAACGTGAAGGTATTTTTCGTGAAATAAAATTACGTAGGCATTTTGAAAAACCTTCGGAAAGAAGGGTAAGAGAGATGTCTGAAGCTATCCGTAGATCTAGAAAGCTACTTCGTAAACGTATGGAACGTGAAGGTTATTAGCCTTTTATTTTATTACTATAAAATTTATGGGATATTAAGGGGTTGTAGCTCAGTTGGTAGAGCGTGACGTTCGCATCGTCAAGGTCAGGGGTTCGATTCCCCTTAACTCCACCATTGGTAATATATAGTAGTATGTGAAAATAGAGGTGAGTCTAGTAAATGCTGATAGACTTTATAGGATATAATTTTGTACAATTAATTTAAAAAAGTGAGCTAGCAACGTTTTATTAATGGTATCAGCTTAAATATGAAAAATGATTTAGGACATTTAGCTCAGAGGTAGAGCATCACCTTCACACGGTGGGGGTCGCAGGTTCGAATCCTGCAATGTCCACCAGAGCTTTTAAGTGGGAGGCTTTTCAGCGTTATAATATTTCTAAATATCATTACAGTTTACTTAAATTTTTACATTTCCAGATACCTATTTTGTAACAAAAACGAACCGATTTTATCTCTCTGCAACTCTAGTTTTTCCGCCCCAAATGGTTAAAGAAAAAAAGTGTAGCTTCCCCCTGTCTACCAGCACTTAGAGCCATTTTCAAAAATTTTATCAACTTTTGCGTTCTTTACATTTTTTCGCTATACAGGACAGTACTACGAAAAACCATTGATACACAAGCATTTTTAAGAAACGTTACTTTTAGA
>CALXQM010000018.1 GCA_944390765.1 uncultured Alphaproteobacteria bacterium
AGAGGTGGACATCGGAAAATATACCTTCTGTTGATATTTTATCTAATGCCATTGTAAATATTTTTAAAACTAATTCAGAAATAGCTTTTTCTATTTTAGCAAGGGATTTAGATTTTGATAGATTTGGGATACCGATGGGATTTTTCTTAGAACAATCTCAAGGAAGTTTTGATCCTTTTTTAATAACTTTTTATTTGTATAAAGAACAATATGATATTGAAAATAGTAAACGATTTTTCTTATCATTAAGTCATTTTATAGAAAGATCAACTAAAAATGAATATTTTTATAATATATTGAATTCTATTTCTAAATGTTTAAAAGTTTTAATACATAATGAAGATTTTTCATATAATATTTTTACAACAATAATATCAATATTAGATGAAATATTTCCAACTAAAGAAGCATTGGAAATTAGAGCTGAAGAAATATCTGACAATACTGATTGGATAACTAATGATAATAAAATCCAAAATTTTCAGTTAATATTAGGAAAAAATCAATACACAGATGAACAAAAAACCAATATAATCGAAAACAGTGTAGAGGTGCTGGACGTAATTTTAGAGAATTGTCAAGCTCCTAGAGATATTCCTTTTTGTGCATATGAATTCATTGGGTCAATTATGTTGTCTGAGATTGCTGATATAGATTTCAAGGATAAAATTTTTGAAATATCGAAATTATGGAATCCTCAGCATTATATTCCATTTTCTTTTTCTAAATATCTTTTTCCAATCATTGGAAATCGTTTGTTACATCTTGCATATGACGCAGAAGTAAGGGGATGGGGATCGTTAGCTTTGGATAATTTTTATACAAAAATAGCTAATCATTTAAATATGTATCATTCAATATCTAGTCAAGATATAATTCAATTATATAACGAATCTTTTCATATTGAAGATAAAAAAATATAGTATATAATTAAAATGTGTTATTTATGGAGGTAATATTATGTTAAAAAAAATAAAAATTTCCCTTATTATTTGTCTTTTAATAATGAACAAAATAGGTTTTGCATTAATGATAGATAAAAATTCACTAGATGAAATAACTAGTAAATTGAATACTCACATAGGACAATGGTCTTCTCAAGAAGTAAATGATCTTTTAACAAATTATATTGATTTGAATAGAATTACATATAATTCTAAATTAGAGCATAAAGATGTTGTAAAGCAAGAAATGTTAGAATATCCTAAAATAAAATTTTTAAATGATCCTGATGAAAAAGAAAGAATGCGCCAAACAGTGCAGGAGATTATCGAAAGTTTTAATAGTGATTTATTAGGATTTGTTGAGACTGAAAAGCATACTTTTTTCTTTAAAGGATCTCCGATGAAAGAACTAGAAGATTTATGCATTCTTTATGATATAGATGAATTAACGCAGTTGGATGAAATCAAAAAATTAAAAGATTTTCTTCAAAAGAATGTAACAGATGCATATCCTAATGTTAAATTATTAATAGATACCTTGAATAAACATTAATTGAGTAAAGATATGAATAAATTTTTATGGTTAGTTTTAGTTTTAAATATATCAGCAATATTTGGTCAAAGTTTTCATAATGGAACAGTATATAATAGTTCTAAAAAACAAGAAAAATTATTTGAAATTATAAATAATTCATTAAAGCCTAAAAATGAAGTATCGTCTATAAAAGATGTATTTCAAGTTTTTAATGATAAATCACCAATATGTGATCAGCATGTTAACTTGTTGTTTTGCAATAATTCACTATACATAAATAGATTTTTTCCAATACATAGAAAGTATGAATGTATTAATGTTTTAGGAAATGTATATCATTCTGTTCAAATACCAGATTTGTTAGGTTTTAAAAGAGAAGAAATCATAGCTCTAAATATTGTAAAAGAAAATATAAATGTTATTAAAGTATCAGTTGAGAAAGATTACTTTTCTGTGAAAGATGCTTGGGAACATATAAAAAATATAAGAAATGAAGAAAAAAGGACTTTAATTATTAATGAAATAATTGATAAAGAAAAATATAATTGGCTTATACCTTATTATCAAAAATTACATGATTTTATAAATGCCGTATATATATTAGGATATGACGTTTCTGATAAGCAATTTACAATTGAAATCCTAAGTAATATTTATTCATATGCTCAGATGCATTGTCAAAAATATATAAATGCTTTTGCTAGTTATATTTCTTTCTTCAATACTGAAAATGGTGATAGTTTTAGACGAAAATTTGAAAAAGTTGAAAATAAATTGTTAAACTTAAAAAAAATTTGTTCTTTAAATGAATTTGCAAGATATGCCCATACTGAATATATGTTGAAATTTGCAATTTTTAGAAAAGGTCAACAAATTGATAAAAATATATTTTTTATTTCTTATTATGATATGTGTGATAATTGTGAAGAATTATGGGCAAATATAGCTAATGAAAATATTGTTGTAAATGTCGCTTCATTAATACCTTATCGTAATTCACGTAATAAAAAAAGAGAAAATTGTAATCCTAATCTAGAACTGGTATTTGAGGATAAAACATAATATAACTATTGTAAAATAATTCCATTTTACGATTTTGAGTTGATCATTTTTATTATCTCACAAACTGATTGTTCATGTTATTAGGAACTCTTTGTTGCATCATAGTTTGTTGGCGGAGCATTTGAGGACTCATTTGGTTCTGAGGCATTATATTTTGTTGAGGTATTTGCTGTTGTCCTTGAAGTTGAGGATTTATATTATTCAGATTTCTTTGTTGTATTATATTTTGAGTTGCTTGTTGATTCATGATGCTTGATTGTTGAGGATTTTGCATTCCTTGTTGATTAGATAAAGAATATTGTCCTTGGTTGTAATAGTTTTGAGTATTATTAATATTATTAAAATTTTGCTGAGTATTTCTTATCGCTTCAGTCTGCAAAGCATTAAGTTGCATATTATCAATTTCTGGTATATTTTTTTCTTCATTTTCAGGTAAAGCGTCGGAATCTTCAGAGGTTTTTAACATAAGATCTTCTACATGAGATGGAGTTGTGTCAATAACCTTAGCTTCTGAAAAATCATGTTGTTTAAGCCAGTTAGTAAGTTTTTTGGCATTATCTAATTTTTTAAATGGTCCACAGAATACATATGATTCATCGGTATTAGTTTTAGATTGTTCTACATGTATTTTGTATCCTTTGCTGGTTAATAGTTTTTGTACTTGTAAAGCAATGTTATTTTTAAAATAACCGATGAAAACTATTGTTTTCCCTTGTAAACTATCGGGATTTTGCTTTGTTGGATATTGAATTATTGATTCAGTCTTCTGTATGGAACAATTGTCATGTTCTGTATGAGACGATATTATTTCTCTTAATAAAGATTCAGAAGATATATTTGTGTTTGAAATACTTGGTCTTGTTATTGATGTTTTTTCAGGTTGCGTTCCCGAAGATAGAATTTTTAATATTTTATCTGAAATAGATTCTGATTTGGCTCGTATAGTAGATTCAACAGATTCTGGAGATATTTTTTTCCCTTCTGCATCTTTATCTTGAGAAAGGTTTTTTTCTGTTTTTTCTGAAAATAAAGATGGAATTGTGCTTCCAGTAAAAAATCCAGCACAAAAGAATAATGCTCCTAAAGTGATTAAAACTATTGCTCCAAGTATTACTACAATCTTATTCATAATTTTCCATCCAATATCTGTATTATTGAAAAAAAACAGATATAATAGGCTATGTTATAAAGTAGTTTATCAATAAAAGGTTTACGATACGTAAATTTGAAGTGGAGTTTTAATAAATGTACAATGATTTTCATGAAGAACCAAAATCAGTTATAATTTTAGCTGCAGGAGATGGCTCAAGATTAAAATCATCTACTCCAAAAATTTTTCATAAAATAGGAGGACTTTCACTTGTTGAACATGTGATCAAAACATCTGGTGAAATTAATCCACAGGAAATCGTACTAGTTTTAAAACCGCAATATGAATCATTTAAATTGGAAATTAATTTAGACGTAAAAAAATCATTTCAGCATAAGCCAATGGGTACTGGTGATGCTGTGAAGTTTGGATTAGAAAAACTTACTAAAAGAGATGAAGGTTGGGTTTACATTTTGTATGGTGATATTCCTTTAATTTCTTCCAAAAGTTTACAAGCTATGTATGAAATTGCAAAACAAAATACCAATACAGCTGTAGTTGTTTTAGCTTTTGATTCTAGCGATTCTAATGATTTAGGAAAATTAGAGGCTTCTGATAAGCCGGGTGAGATAAAAAGTATTATTGAAGCTAAAGATATAAATGATAATAGTAAAATCATTCCTCTTTGCAATGCGGGTTTATTAGTTAGAAGAGATATTTTAAATAAGCTATTAAGCTTATTAAAACCAAGTAAGATAACAAATGAAATTTATATTACTGAAATCGTTAAATTGGCATATGAATACGGATATATTAATAAATATTATCAAGCATCTAAAGAGGAATTATCTGGTGTAAATACTCGTTCTGAAATGGCGCAACTTGAACGATATTTCCAAGATAAAATGAGAAAACAATGTTTAGATAATGGCGTTACATTAATATCTCCTGAAACGGTTTTCTTTTCTTATGATACAGAAATTGAAACTGATGTTATTATACATCCATATGTTGTTTTTGGTAAAGGAGTTAAAGTCTGTTCAGGTTCGGAAATAGAATCTTTTTGTTCAATAGAAGGGGCTGTTATTCACAAATCAAGTATTGGTCCATTTGCTAGATTACGTAAAGGAAGCAAAATTTGTTCAAATGCGAAAATTGGTAATTTTGTTGAGGTAAAAAATAGTATTATAGGTGAAAAATCAAAGGTAAATCATTTAACTTATATTGGAGACAGTTCCGTTGGTCATGATACTAACATAGGAGCGGGGACTATTACATGTAATTATGATGGATTTAAAAAGTTCAAAACAGAAATTGGAGATAATGTATTTATCGGATCTAATTCTGCTTTAGTTGCTCCAGTAAAAATTGATGATGGTGCTATAATTGGAGCAGGTAGTGTTATTACTAAAGATGTGAGTACTAATTCACTATCGATTGCTCGTGGAAAGCAAAAGAATATTGAAAAATGGGCTTGGAACTTTAGAGAATCAAGGAAAAATAAATAATGTGTGGCATTATTGGAATAATTAGTAGAAATAATCAAAATATTGTTCCGAATATAATAGATAGTTTAGAAAAATTAGAATATAGAGGATATGATTCTGCAGGAATTGCTGTAATAAATAATAATGGAAAAATCTTACGTGAAAGAGCTGTTGGTAAACTCAATAATTTAAAAAATAAAATATCGTTAAATCCTATAAATGGTACTATAGGGATAGGGCATACTAGATGGGCAACACACGGCAAGCCTACGGAAGAAAATGCTCATCCTATGATGTCTACTAATATTGCCTTAGTTCATAATGGTATTATTGAAAATTATGAACAAATAAAAAATAATTTAATTGCACAGGGGTATAAATTTACTTCACAAACTGATACTGAAGCTGTCGTACTTTATCTTCAATCCGAGATAGATAAAGGTGTTTCTCCAAGAGAGGCCTTTAGAAATATGTTACAAATTGTTGAAGGTACATATGCTTTTGTCGCAATATTTGATTTGATGCCAAATATTCTTTTTTGCGCTAAAAATAAAAGTCCAATGGCTATTGGCTTTGGTCAAAATATGTGCGTTGGTTCTGATGCAAGCTCAATTTCCGGTAGTTGTGATGAGATTGTTTATTTAGATGATGGAGATTATGCTGAAATTTCTAAAGACAATGTTGAATTTTTCAATTTAGATTTTTACTCAATTCAGAAAGAAAAAATAAAAGTTACTGATGATTTAGTGAATTGTGGAAAAGGAAATTATGAACATTATATGTTTAAAGAAATTATGGAACAACCAAGTGCGATTCGTAAAACTATTCAAGCTAATACAATTAGTTTCAATTTTTTTGATGATATTTCAAGGATATTAATATTAGCATGCGGGACTTCTTATCATGCAGGAATGGTCGCTCGTTATTGGTTTGAAAGGTATTTAAATATTCCAACAAATGTTGAGATTGCATCAGAATACAGATATCGTTCTCCAATTATTGAAGACAATACTTTATTAATAGCTATAACACAATCCGGAGAAACTATAGATACTTTAGAAGCAATAGAATATATTAAAGAGCATAATCATACATGTAAAGTTTTAGCTATCGCTAATGTAAAAAATAGCGCTATTTCTAGGGTAGCTGATTTTGTGTTTTATACTGAAGCAGGGATAGAGATAGGGGTAGCTTCGACTAAAGCTTTTACTTCTCAATTAACAGTTTTAGCAATGTTGGCATTTTGTAAGCATCAATATTTATTAGATAATTTAAGAAATTTACCTACCATCTGTGAAGGAGTGCTATGTTTAGAAGATAAAATTTATAATTTGGCTCAAAATATTCAAAATGCTATGAGCGTTATATATTTAGGAAGGGATAATTTGTATCCTATTGCATTAGAGGGAGCTTTAAAGTTAAAAGAAATTTCATATATTCATGCAGAAGGATTCGCCGCTGGAGAAATGAAACATGGCCCTATAGCTTTAATAAATGATGAAATGCCTGTCTTATGCCTGTGTCCTTCAGGGAGAATGTTTAGTAAAATGTTTTCTAATATCCAAGTTGCTCAAGCAAGAGGACAAAATATTGTAGTTTTTACAGATGATAAAGGGGCATTACTTTTCGATTGTAATACTGTTGTATTACCAGATATATGCGAAGAACTAGCTCCAATTTTATATTCTATTCCTTTACAGTTATTAGCATATAGGGTTACTGTTCTTCGCGGAGAAGATGTAGATAAACCTAGAAATTTGGCTAAATCAGTTACAGTGGAGTGATATTATGAATTCAGATTTAGAATATGCAAAGTCAGTTTTAAAACAAGAAATTACAGGGCTTGAGTCTATGTATTGGGCTTTGGATAATAATTTTGTTTTGGCTGTTGATCTTATTTATAAAAAAAAGGATGGTCATGTTATAGTTTCTGGAATAGGAAAGCCAGGACATATCGGTAGAAAGATTTCTGCAACGTTATCATCTTTAGGAACTCCTTCATTTTTTTTGCATCCTGCAGAAGCAAGCCATGGAGATTTAGGTGAAATTTCTAAAAAAGATATTCTATTAGTTTTATCTTTATCTGGAAATACATCAGAATTAATTCCTATGCTGGCTTACGCAAATCGTTTTGGTATAGACGTGGTAGGTATTACATCTAATTCTGATAGTATTTTAGCAAAATCATCAAATGCTGTTATTTTGATGCCGAAAATTGATGAAGCCTGTCCTTATAATTTAGCTCCAACTACGACAACGACAATGATGTTAGCGGTAGGAGATGCAATAGCATTATCATTGTTACGTAAGAAAGAGTTCTCTAGAGATGATTTTAAGAACTTTCATCCCGGAGGAGCGTTAGGAAAAAGATTACTTAAAGTTTCGGATTTAATGCATACTGATATTCCTAAAGTACAATTAAATGATTTGATGAAAGATGTTTTAATTGAAATGACTAAAAAATCTTTTGGTTGTACTTGTGTTGTGAATGATGAAGGCAAAATTGCGGGAATCATTACTGATGGAGATTTGCGCAGAAAGATTGATGATAAATTTTTAGAAAGAAAAGCTAAAGATATTATGAGTTTACATCCAAAAACTGTTTCTGAAGATATGTTTGCTCAAGAAGCAACTAAATTAATGAATAAATATCAAATAACAAGTCTGTTTGTTTGTAAAGATGATAAGCCTTATGGAATTTTACATATTCATGATTGTTTAAGGATGGGTCTTGTATAATAGAAGAAGAAAAATAAGGTTAATTGCGGGAACATTTATTGTTTTAGCATGTTTAATTTGTTTCAAAATTCTATATTCTGTATTAACTGCCAATAATATTTATTATAAAAATAATTTAAAAAATAATTCTGTAAATTCTTTTTCTGATATTACATATAAATCTTATGAAAATAATAAAAGTAATGTATTTATAAAATCTTCCGAAGTAACAGAAGAAAATAATGGTATTATCAATTTTAAAAATTTAATTTCTACTTTTAAAATATCAAAGGAAGAAACTGCGACAATATCATCGGACAAATCACAAGCTTTAACAAGAAATGCTAAACAGTGTGAATTTATTGGAAATGTAAAGTTATCTACTGAGAATGGCTTGTTTGTAGAAACTGAAAAGCTTTTTGTAGATTTTAATAAGAATATAGCATACGGAAATTATCCCATACAAATTACTCAAGATAATGTAAAATTAACCGCTCAACAAAAATGTTTTTTTGATATGGATGGTAAAAAGATTATTTTAACAGGGCAAGTTAAAGGTTATATAAATGAAGATTTAGTTATTGCAGATAAAATGGAAATAGAATTTGGAGATGTTTTAGGTAATGATTTAAAAAAAGTAAAGGCATTCGGTCATCCTTTATATAAAACTTATCAATATTCTTTAAAAGCGGTAGAGCGTATTGAATATAGTAGATGTAAAGTGGAAGCACATAATAATGTAATTTTAAAATATAAAGAAAAAGGAAAGATTTATGATGTTAAAGCTAATCATTTATTCGGCGATATAAAGGGGAATACATTAAATAAAATTTGGGGAGAGGGTGATTTCATCATTAAGACGGATTCTTATATTATTAAAGGGAATAAAGGAACTTTATTCGATAATATTTTGACCGTGAACGATAATGTCACTATATTAAATAACAAAAATACGATTATTTGTGAAAGTGCTATGTTGAATACTAACACCAATGAGCTAAAAATTTATAAGTCTAAAGGATTGGTATCTGCAAAGGAAAAATGAAATGATTAGTGAAATCATATGTAATGATTTACGAAAAAGTATAAAGAAAAGAGAAATTCTGAGAGGAGTTAATATAAAGGCTATTCAAGGGCAAATTGTAGCTCTACTTGGGCCAAATGGAGCAGGTAAAACAACTACATTTTCTTTATTATGTGGTTTACTTAAGCCCGATAAGGGTTCGATATATTTGAATAATGTAAATATTACTGATTTACCTATGTATAAACGTGCTAGAATGGGAATTGGATATTTGCCGCAAGAGTCATCTATTTTCCGAGGGTTATCTGTAGAAGAAAATATTTATGCTGTGTTGGATATGAATAATTATTCAAAAACTGATAAATATAATATATTAGAAAATTTATTAAAAGAATTGTCATTAGAACATATTCGTAAGTCTCCTTCTGTTAGCATATCAGGTGGAGAACGTCGTAAATTAGAAATAGCAAGAGCTTTAGCTACAAGTCCTAAGTTTATACTTTTGGATGAACCATTTGCTGGTATTGATCCACTTGCTATTTCTGAAATGAAAAATATGATAAAAGACTTAAAGAAAAGAAATATAGGGGTAATAATTACAGATCATAATGTACGAGATGCGCTTCCTTTAGCTGACTATACATATCTTCTGTTTGATGGTCAGGTTTTGATGGAAGGAGAATCTGAAAAAATAATAAAAAGCAAAAAAGCTCAAAAAATTTACCTTGGAGAAAGTTTTTCCGAGTATAACTCTTCTTATGACGGAGAAGAAGAATAGTATTTCATTATTTTTAAAGAATAATATAGTTCTGTTACCTGAATTAAGTTTATCTTTAAAAATATTAGAATTGAATAATATAGATTTAAGAGAAGTTGTAGAGAAAGAAACTACAGAAAATCCTTTTTTAATGCGTTCTGACAACTTATATAACACTAATCTAGCTTTTTTAGAAGATCAAAATAATTTTCAAAAGGAATTATTACAACAAATGGTTTTTTTGAACTTTTCAAAAAAAGAAAAAAAGATAGCAGAAATTCTAGTTTACAGTATTACTGAAGAAGGTTATTTGGAGTTTAATATATTAGAAAATCTTAGGAAACATTATAATTATCAGCTTGTGATGTTCGTTATTAATCGCTTAAAAACTTTAGAACAAGGACATTATTTTACTTTTAATTTATTAGAAAAAATAAAAACAATTTTAAAATATAAAGGTGTATATAGCGATTTACATGAACAATTATTGGTAGATATATTAACCAAAAAACGTAAATCTAAAATTTTTAATACTTTATTATTAGATAATATTAAATCTGATATTAAAGAAGCTTTGAGATTTATTCAGAGCCAAAAATCAGAAGTTGCTGTTAATCATCCTGTAGATTTAGTTGTTACAAATGAAGTTAATGATTTCAATATATCAATAAATGATGACCTTCCTAAAATTAAAGTTGATAATTCTTTAGTAAAAAATGTAAAAGAACATTCTTATTCGCTAGCTGATAAACATTATATTAATGAAAAATGTAGAGAGGCAAATCTTTTAGTAAAAGCCGTTAATTATAGAAATAATACTTTAATCAAAGTAGCAAGAGAGATTTTATTTAGGCAGATGGACTTTTTTCAAGGAAATAACTTTAGCTTAATACCTCTAAATGCAAAAACATTAGCTCAAAGTTTATCTTTGCATGAAAGTACTGTACATAGAGCTATTATGAATAAAAGTATTTCAACTTCACATGGAATTTTTGATATGGGACAACTATTAGCTAAAAAGATAAATACATTTGGAGATGAAATAGCAAGTGATTATTCTGTAAAACAGTATATGAAACAACTTATTAAACAAGAACCTCATAATAGTCCTTATTCAGATGAAAATATTGTATATTTTTTAAGTACCAGAGGTATTGTGATTTCAAGAAGAACAGTCGCTAAGTACAGAGAAAGTATGAACATTCCTAATTCAATTAATCGTATAAGAAATTATAAAATTACAGAATGTAAATAAAGAAGTATTTTTTTAATAAAATATTGTCTATACTTAATATGTTAATGAAACTAGGAGGATAAAATGAATTTTTCTTTTTCAGGTAGGCACATGGAGATAGGCGAGTCTTTAACTCAAAAAGCTCATGAAGCATTAGTAGCTTTAGAGAAAAAATATAGAATTGAGTTCTTAGATGCAAATATCGTTATGAATAAGGATGGATATTTGTTTATTACGGATATTTCGGTAAGAACAAATACAGGCAATTCTTATTTTATAAGAGAAAGATCTGAAGATCCTAAGATTAGTTTTGATATTACTATACAAAAATTGGAACAAAATATGCAAAAGAAGAGAAAATGTAGCGGACATTGTTCTGTGAAAAAAGTAGAATATAATTCTTTTGATAATCCTGTTTCTGATGAAGATTCAAAGGGACCTTTAATTATTGCTGAAGTTTTAGATGATCTGCCATTAATGAGCGTAAGTGAAGCAGCAAATGAATTAAATGATAAGAGAAAAGTTTTCATTTTTGAAAATATAGTAAATTCATCGGTCAACGTAGTTTATACTCGTTTTGATGGAAATATCGGTTGGATAGATTATAAATTACAAAAATAAGATATAAATATAAAAAGGAAGGTATTACCTTCCTTTATTTTTAATTAAATTTTTCAAATTACAAGTTGTGGTTTACTAAAGAAAATTCAACGATTGTGTTTGTTTGTTCATGTTTGTTTTGTTTACTTTCAATAATATTGTTTGTATCCATTATTATTTGCTGATTTATCAGATTGCTAAATATATTACTGTTTATAGGAGACAAAGCTATTTGTAACAATTCAAAATAAGTTAATAAAACAGGAATATTATTGTTATCTACAACTAATGATACAGTATTATTTGATGGAAAATATGCACAAAGTATAATCGATAAATTATCCGGCATAATGAGAGGTAGATTATAATTGTCGAGCGCATAACGGCAAAACCAATTCATTGTGCCTCTATTACTAATAATTATTGGTAATTTTTTTTCTTTTTGTGCAATAGGAAGAACTTCTTGTAATCCGCTTATGAAACGTTTAATTACCTGATCTCCAGATTCACCATTTGGCAATGGGATATCTTTATTTACAAAAGCTCGTTGGAATTTAGGATTTTTTATAATTTCTTTTATAGGTTGATTCTTTAGATCCCCAAAATCCTGTTCATTAAATTTATCTGATATATATATATTACTATTACAAATATTAATTAAAGCTGCAGTTATGTAATTTCTTTTCTGGTTTGCTGAGCATATCATTAAATTTAAGCATTTTTCTATTAAAGAGATTCCTAATATTTGTGGATTATTTTGAGTAGCTAATAATACATCTGTTTCGGCAGTTGAGGAACTCCCTTGTTGATTTGCAGTAGATGGCATATGCCTCATAATAGCAAATATAACAGCATCATTTTCCATATTGTTTAAATTAATATGAGATATTTCATTTTTACTATTTCTTCCTAAAGTGATAGGTATTCCAGGTTTAATAAAATTGGATGATATAAATTCTCTGTATAAAGATTTAATATATTGGATGTTTTTCTTTTTCTGTTTTTCTGTTTGAGGAATAAATGCTAGTTCTCGAGTTATAATTTTATTATTTTTTTGATAAGTAATAGATTTTCTTGGTTGAATATTAAAAAGTGGATATATATTAAAAAATAATCCGAAAAATATAAGCGAAAGTATTTTTATCATGTTGAGCCCTGACATGTATAATATATAATTCATTAATATAAAATAATTATAAAATCAACAATATAATTAAAATTTTAATAAAATATTTGATTAAGTTTTATGAGAATAGTAAAATTCTAATCATAAATATTAATAGGTTTATAATCATTAGATAGAAATTGTTATTAAATTTTGTTAAAATTACACTAAATATATAGTTGTTTTTTTATAAAATAGTATGATTTGATAGTTGTATATCGGGAATATAGGCATGGGTGAAAAACTAAAATTAAAAACAGATGAATTAGCAAAAATTACAGAAAAACTAAAAAATGGAATGGCCAGGCATATTGGAATAATGGAGAGGAAACAATCTGCCGGGTCATCATTTTCTTCTGTCGTAGCAAGTGATAGCAAAGCTAAAACTAAAAAATCTTTGAGTGAGATGCTTCAGCAATTAAAAGAAAAAGATCCTAATTTTTCATTTTGGACAGTTACGATGGATGATTTGCGAGAAAAGGATCAAGTATTAACTAGACGTCAAAAAATTACTTTAGCTCGAAAAGCGCAATCCGTTAGAATTCGTATGTTTATTAATTGGTTAATAAGCGAATATCCCGCATGTTTCTCTAAAGAAAGACCTAAGCCATTGAAAATAGGTATTGATGAAGACATAAAAAAAGCTCTACCTCCAGAAGCATCTAAAATTTTAGCAAAAAGAGCTTTGACCCATTATACTAGTAGAAAAGAGTATATTAGAGCATTAGTGGTTTTTCCATATAGATATGATTTAAGTGGTAAAGAAACGGGTGAAGTTTCTGAAAGTGAAAAAAAACAAGCTCAGGAGAAAATTGCGAAAATGTCGCCTAAGAAGCGTAAAAGTATATCAATTGTCATTCCTCCAACTTTAAATGATGATGAAATTGACGAAGAATACGATAACCGTTTTAATAGATAATAAATTTTATATTGTAATTATTAGTTTTATTGTTTATTTATTTCTGATATGTTCTAATTTATCTTTGGAAAATCAGTTAATTTGGTCTATAAAATCGCATATAAAAACAAATAGATTATTTCATGGTGTAGTCTTATTATATAAGGGTAAGAAATTAATATTTTCTAAATCTTATTTGTATAAAAATATAGAACAACAACAATTTTTAGCAGCCTCTCTTGTCAAGCAAATTACATCTGCTTTAATTTTTATAGAAGTTAGTAAGGGAAGTATTCATTTACAAGATGAAGCAAATAAATATTTATTACAATCTCAAAAAATTCAAGACGGCATTACTATTATGCAATTATTATCACATACTGCATCAGGTAAGTTTAATTACTCTAATAATGGTTATATCACTTTAGGATACATTTTAGAAAATATTACTCATAGAACATATGAACAATTAACTTATGATTTATTTCATAGACTAGGAATGAATAATACATTTCTAATTGATAATACACATCTACGGAAAATAAGGAATAGTCATAAAGATTTTATTATTTCTAAAATTATTAATAATGGATTGTTAATTAACGGAATAAAAAAATCTACTAGAAATTGTGTGAATACATATGGGTTCCGTAAATTTCCTGGAAATGCAAGTGGCGGATTGATATCTACTGCAATTGATTTAAATATTTGGAATTATGCTTTACATAATAAGAAGGTCATTGGTGATGACTTATATAATATTATGATAACCCCTGTTGCTGATTCAGAATTTCCAGAAGGAAAATATTGTTGTGGGATTTGTAAAGCTAATGATGAAGAATTTTATCATATAGGATACGTTGATGGATATAAATCAACTTTATCTTATTTCCCAAGATATAAAATAAGTTTAATTATTTTAGAGAGTATTTCATCTTATAATTATAAACGTGATTTTCTAATGCATAGAAAAATTAGATCATCCATCTATAAATATATAAAATTTAAAAGTAAATTCTCTATATAAAAAAATACTTTTGATTTGACTTTCCTATAATAATATGCTATGAGTCTGAACCGAAAGGGAGTATTTTTATGAAAATCGTAAATTCATTGAAAACGATAAAATCTAGACATAAAAATTGCCGGATGATTAGGCGAAAGGGTCGTATCTATGTGATTAATAAAACGAATCCTCGTTTTAAAGCAAGGCAAGGTTAATTTTGGATAGTCAGTTTTTTATAATAAAATAGGGAAATTTAATGTCAGAAGAGTTAGGAACTCAGAATGAGAATTTTGCTTCTCTTTTTGAAGAGTCTTGTAAAGGGTCTCTTTGGGAAGATAAAGTAGTAAACGGAATAGTGGTTGCAATTGATGATAATTTTGTAACTGTAGATGTAGGTTTGAAGTCAGAAGGTCGTATACCTGCTTTTGAGTTTAGTAATAATGGAAAGAAATTAGAACTAAAAGTCGGAGATAAAATAGATGTATATATCGATCGTTATGAAGATAAAAGTGGAGAAATAGTTCTTAGTCGTGAAAAAGCTTTGAGAGAAGCGGCTTGGGATGATTTTGAAAAAGCCTTTAAAGAGGGCACTCCGGTTATGGGAACTATGTTTAGCCGAGTTAAAGGCGGTTTTATAGTCAATCTAGGTAGTACTACGGCATTTTTGCCAGGGAGTCAGGTTGATATGCGCCCTGTAAAGGATATTACTCCATTGATGGGAATCGAACAACCATTTTTAATTCTGAAAATGGATAAATTAAGAGAAAATATAGTAGTTTCTCGTCGTGGTATTTTAGAAGGTGCTAATGCGGAAGAAAGAGCTAAGGCTATTGCTAATCTTTCAGAAGGACAAGTTCTTAATGGTGTGGTAAAAAACATTACGAACTATGGAGCATTTGTTGATATCGGTGGTATCGATGGATTATTACATAGCACTGATATTTCCTGGAAACGTGTAAATAATCCAGCTGATGTATTAACACCAGGTCAAGAAATAAAGGTTAAAGTTATTAAATTTAACAAAGAAAGTAAAAGAATTTCATTGGGTATTAAGCAATTGACTCCAGATCCTTGGGAAGGGGTTGAAAATGAGTTTAAACCGGGAATGAAAATTTCAGGAAAAGTCAATAATGTTACTGAATATGGGATTTTTGTGGAAGTTAAAGATGGTGTTGAAGGATTAGTTTATCTTTCCGAAATCAGCTGGAACAAAGGAGTATCTCCATTTAAAGTAACAACAGCTGGCTCTATTATTGATGTAGTAGTTCTTGATGTTGATGTTTCTAAGAGACGTTTAGGACTTGGAATGAAGCAGCTTCAAACTAATCCTTGGGATAAAATAGTAGAGACTTATCCAGTTGGCAAAGTTTTTGATAGTGTTATTACTAATGTAACCGATTTTGGTATTTTTGTGAAAATAACAGATGATATTGATGGTATGGTTCACATTAATGATATCAGCTGGGAGAGAGTAAAACCTGAAGATTTAGAAAAATATAAAAAAGGAGATACAGTTCAAGTTAAAGTTTTAGAAGTGGAAGCTGATAAAGAAAGAATTTCACTTGGAATGAAACAATTGACAGAAAATCCTTATGGTGGTGCTGATGCAGAAATTGAAATGAAAAAGGGTAAAGTAGTTACCTGTATAATTTCAGAGGTGAAATCAGATGGTATAGAGGTAACATTAGTCAATGGTATCCATGGTTTCATTAAAAAGGCTGATTTAGCAAAAGACAGACAAGATCGTAGACCTGAAAGATTTGCTGTCGGAGAAAAGGTTGATGCCAAAATTACTTCTATAGATAAAACTGGAAGAAAAATTGGATTATCTATTAAATCACTTGAAATTGACGAAGAAAAGCAGGTTATGGCTGAGTTTGGGTCATCTGATAGTGGTGCAAGTCTTGGAGATATTCTCGGTTTAGCTATCGGGAAGAAATCTGATGAAGATAAATAAGCTTTAAAAGCCTCCTTCTTTAGGAGGCTTTTTTGTATTTTAAAAAAGTCTAATCATAAATAAATTGGCTTTTGTTATAATAAAGAAAGTGTTACTTGAAATGGTTTCATTGTAATAAGTACTTTTCCTTTATATACCTCTTTTATTAGAATGGAGTAAATATGTTAGACGTTTTAGTTATTGGTGGGGGTCCTGCAGGATATACTTCTGCTATTTATGCGGCTAGAGCTGGCTATAAAGTAAAATTGATTACTGGAAATCAAGACGGAGGACAATTAACTATTACTTCTATGATAGAGAATTATCCTGGGTTTGCTAATCCTATTTCTGGTATTCAACTTATGTCTCAAATGAGAGAACAATCTGAACATGTTGGTGTAGAAATTATATATGATATTATCGTTTCAACAAATTTTTTAAATTATCCATTTAATTGTATAGGTGAATCAGGAACGGTTTATGAAAGTAAATCTGTTATAGTTGCTACAGGGGCTAATGCAAAGTGGTTAGGATTAGATAGCGAAAAAAAATACATGAATCACGGGGTTTCTGCTTGTGCTACATGTGATGGCTTTTTCTTTAAAAATAAAATAGTAGCTGTCATAGGTGGAGGAAATACAGCGGTAGAGGAAGCTATATATTTAACAAATTTTGCTAGCAAGGTATTTTTAATTCATCGCAGGGACAAATTACGTGCTGAAAAATTTATGCAACAGAGGTTATTTAATAGCCCTAAAATAGAAGTTTTATGGAATAGTATAGTAACTGAAATTTTAGGTGATGGAAGTAAAGTAAATGGTCTTATGTTAAAAAAAGATGAAGGGCAATGTAAAAAGCTTTCATTAGATGGCGTTTTTGTTGCAATAGGACATGCTCCAGCTACAAAGATTTTTGAAAATCAGCTTAAATTAGATGAGCAAGGATATATCATAGTTGATGGAACAAAAACATCTGTAGATGGAATTTTTGCTGCAGGAGATGTATGCGATAGCATTTATAGACAGGCAATAGTTTCAGCTGGACAAGGATGTAAAGCGGCTATAGATGCAGATAAATTTTTATCTAGGCTATAGTACTTTTTTTTGTTATACTCATATCGTTTTTAGATAGGATTTTAAGTGGCAATATTTTTTCAGAATTTATGGAATGATTTGATAGGCTGGTCTCATTTAATTTCAGCAAATAATTTACATAGTATAACAGTATTTATATTGGCATGTTTTGTAGGATATTATGTTGTTTGGAAAGTTACTCCTGCTTTGCATGCTCCTCTTATGTCAGTTACTAATGCAATTTCAAGTGTTATTATTTTAGGGGGATTGTTCGCTCTTTCAAATGATGGGCTTTCTATTTCAAAAGTTTTTGGATTTTTAGCAGTATTATTTTCATCAATTAATATTTTTGGAGGTTTTGCTGTAACGAATAGAATGCTTCAAATGTTTCAAAAAAAGAAATAGGATTAATCAATGACTGATATTCTGTATTTAATTTCGGCTATTTGTTTTATCTTTGCTTTAAAAGGATTATCTTCAGCAGATACTGCAAAATCTGGAAATATATATGGTATTGTTGGTATAGTCCTAGCATGTTTAGGAGCATATACCTCATCTTGTAATTTGCTGTATCCTTTAATAGCTATTTTATTAGGTGGAAGTATAGGAATTTTTATTTCTAAAAGAATTTCTATGACTCAATTGCCAGAAATGGTAGCGGGATTTCATAGTTTAGTTGGGTTATCTGCTTTATTAATTGATAGTGCAGCTTACTTTTCGCCTGAATTATTTGGTATTGTAAATAATAACGGTGATATTTATATATCAAGCTTAATCGAAATCGGTCTTGGAATCGCAATTGGAGCTGTTACTTTTACTGGTTCAATTATTGCCTTTTTAAAGTTGAAAGGTGTTTATAAGGGACAAACAATAAATTTAGTTTTTAATAGCTTTATTGGTTTAATTGTAATATTATTTCTTATTACTTTTACTATAACTGCTGATATAAAATATTTTTATGGTTTAATAATTTTCTCATTATTGTTAGGAATGACTTTAATTATTCCAATCGGTGGGGCAGATATGCCAGTTGTTGTCTCAATGCTTAATTCTTATTCTGGTTGGGCAGCTTCTGGAATAGGATTTACTTTACAAAATGATTTGTTAATTATTACTGGAGCATTAGTTGGAGCAAGTGGAGCAATATTGAGCTATATTATGTGTAAAAGTATGAATCGCTCTTTAATTGATGTTATTTTTTCTTATAGTCAAATAGTATCAGATAACAAAAATATCCAAAACAAATCTAATAAATCTTATAAAAAAGGTGCTCCTGAAGATGCCGCATTTCTTCTTAAAAACGCTAGTTCTGTAATTATTGTTCCAGGATACGGAATGGCAACATCACAAGCTCAACATTCTCTTAAAGAAATGGGGGATATTTTAAAAAAAGAAGGTGTTAGTGTAAAATATGCTATTCATCCTGTAGCAGGACGTATGCCAGGACATATGAACGTTTTGTTAGCTGAGGCAAATGTACCTTATGATGATGTTTGTGAATTAGATGAAATAAATAATAGCTTTGCAACCTGTGATGTTGCATATGTTATTGGAGCTAATGACGTAACCAATCCTGCGGCGAAAAATGATCCTACTAGTAGTATTTACGGTATGCCGATATTAGAAGTAGGTAAAGCTAAGACTGTTTTAGTTTTAAAGCGCTCTATGGGGGTGGGTTACGCTGGTTTAGATAATGAGTTATTTTATGCTCATAATACTATGATGTTATTGGGGGATGCCAAAAAGACCACAGAAGCAATAATTAAAAGTTTATAATTATTTTTTATTTAAATTATTTTTTAGATTTTCTATAACGGAATTTAGATGATTTTGTTGTCTATTGTCGCAACTATCAGAGATATTTTTTTCTTTGCGTAGGTTTTCGACAACTAATTTTAAAGTACGAGCAAAGTTTATTAAATTTTTTTCAGATACTTTATCAGAAAATGAAATACGTAAAGTGCAAGACGGAATTTCTCCTTTAGGATCAATTGCTTCTTTTACGTTTGATTCTCCTTGACCTAAACAAGAGCATCCTGAGGAAAAAGAGTATTCTTGAAGTCGCTCTATAATATCTTTTAATAAAACACCTTTAATTGAAACAGAAAAAACGTGAGAGGGTTCAATAGAATTAACATAAACCTCTTTTATTTTCTTTATTTCAGAATTTAATACACTAAAGTTTCGTTCTATAATTTGTAAATTAAATTTATAATTTTTGATAGCTTCAGCAAAAGAAGCTATTAGTGCCGTCGGTTTTGATCCTGGAAACAAATTATTACCTGAGCCAAATAAAATAGGTTTAATCAAATTTTTATCTTTTATATATAATGCCGCAATTCCTTTTGGTGAACCTATTTTATATCCGGAAAATGTTGCCATATCCAATAATGAGATATCTAATGGATATTTACAAAATGATTGAGAAATATCGGAATGTAGTACAATTTTAGGATATTTTCTTATAATTTGTGAAATGGCTTTCATATTTTGATGTATACCTATTTCACTATTGAATGACTGTATTGTAACTAAACAAGTATTTTTTGTTACGCTATTTTTTAATTCATCAAGGTTAATTCTTCCATATCTATCAACATTTAAATAAGTAACTTGATATCCATTTTCCTCTAGGTGTTTACAAACATTTAAAACACTTTTGTGTTCTATTTTTGAAGTAATAATATGTCCTTTCGGATATTTTTCAGCTATTCCTAGAATTGCAATATTATTTGCGATTGTTGCTGAATTAACAAATAAGATATTTTCAGGAGAACATTTTAATTTTTCTGCAATTGTTTTAGCAGAGTTATTTTCTATTTGCTGTAAAATTTTAGCATGCGAATTAAAACCAGAAGAATTTCCATCTAATTTAGAAACTCTAATAAATTCTTTTAATGATTCTTCATTAATATGTGATGAGGCTGCATAATCTAAATAGGTTTGAGAAATACAATTTACGTAAAAAAATGCTCCCGCTATAGCGAATAATTTTTTCATTTTAAACCTTATATTAATATTATTTTTTAATCTTTTTGCATTTTTAATGCTTTTAAAAATGTTCCATGAGGGATTTTTACATTACCTATTTCTTTCATTTTCTTTTTTCCTTCTTTCTGCTTTTCTAATAATTTCCTTTTACGAGTAATATCTCCTCCATAACATTTAGCCGTAACATCTTTTCGAAAAGCCGAAATAGTTTCCCGTGCAATAACTTTTCCTCCGATTGCTGCTTGAATAGGTATTTTAAACATATGTCTAGGAATTAAATCTTTTAATCTTTCACATAATTGACGACCGCGATATTCGGCATTACTACGATGGACAATCATGGACAAGGCATCTACTTGTTCACCATTAACTAATATAGTCATTTTTACTAAATCATTCTCTTGAAAACCGTATTGTTGATAATCAAAACTAGCATAACCACGACTTATAGATTTTAGACGATCATAAAAATCATAAACAACCTCATTTAATGGAATAAGATATTCTACAAGTACTCTGCTACCAACATAAGTCAAATTATTTTGAATACCTCTTTTTTCTTCACATAGTTTAAGAATATTGCCCAAATACTCGTCGGGTACAATGATTTTTGCTAATATCCATGGCTCTTCTATTGATGATATTTTAGCTGGATCTGGCATATCTGAAGGATTATGAAGCTCTATTATTTCTCCATTAGTTAAATGAACTTTATATACAACACTTGGGGCAGTTGTGACTAAATCTAAATTGTATTCACGTTCTAATCTTTCTTCTATGACTTCTAAATGCAATAATCCAAGGAAACCACAACGAAATCCAAATCCTAAAGCTTGAGAAGTTTCTGGTTCAAAAGTAAAACTAGCATCATTTAAATGTAATTTGACTAGGCTTTCTTTTAATTTAGCATAATCTACAGTGTCTACAGGAAATAAGCTACAAAATACCACAGGAATACTAGGTTTAAATCCTTTTAAAGGTTCTTTAGTGGGATTATTTGCGTCTGTAACAGTATCACCAACTCTAGCTTCACTAACGCTTTTAATACCTGCTATAATATATCCAATTTCTCCAGCTTTGAGTTCTGGAATATTTTTTGGTTTTGGAGTGAAAATACCAACTTTTTCAACAGGATAAACTGTATTTGAAGCCATTAATTTCACTTTCATTCCAGATTTTATTGAACCATTTTTAACTCTTACTAATGTTACAACACCCATATAAGAATCATACCAACTATCTATTAAGAGAGCTTTTAATGGAGCCGTAATATCTCCTTTAGGTGGAGGTAATCTTGTAACAAGAGCTTCAAGGACATCTTCAATACCAGTGCCAAGTTTTGCTGATACTTCAATTGCATTAGAGCAATCTAATCCTATTACATTCTCTATTTGTTCTTTAACTCTATTAACATCTGCTGCTGGTAGATCTATTTTGTTAAGAACTATGATAATTTCGTGATTATGCTCTAACGCTTGATATACATTGGCTAACGTTTGAGCTTCTACACCCTGAGTTGCATCCACAACTAAAATAGATCCTTCACAAGCAGCTAATGAACGACTTACTTCATATGAAAAGTCAACATGTCCTGGTGTATCCATTAAATTAAGTTGATATTCTAATCCATTTCTTGCTTTGTAGTTTAATCGAACAGTTTGAGCCTTTATTGTGATACCTCTTTCTCGTTCTATATCCATAGAATCTAGCATTTGTTCATGAAATTCTCTAGAATCTACTGCTCCGCAGAATTGCATTAATTTATCTGCAAGAGTTGATTTACCATGGTCTATATGAGCAATTATTGCGAAGTTCCTTATTTGATTCATTAAATTCTTAATTTCCCGCTTAAGTTTTCTATATACTTAATAATTTTATCTGACACTTCATTTGCTTCCATCTCTGTTAAAGTTCTAGTTTTAGCATCTAATACAACAGTAATGCCTATTGATTTTTGAATTGCGTTCATTTTAAACAAATCGAATATATCTACCTTTGTAATTTTCTCATCTAATTTATAAATTTCGTTAACAATATTTCCTATTTTATCATTTATATTGAAAACAAACGAAAAATCTCTTTCAATTTTTGGAAATACTCTAGATAAATACTCTTTTACTTTTGTTTTATTGTTTTCTATATTTTCTATAAAAAGTTCAAAGCATTCTATTCTGTCTGAAATATCAAACATTTTATTAATCTTAGGGTGCAATTCACCAAAATATCCTATTAGTTTTTTACTTAAGAATATAGAGCCACTTCTAGAAGGATGATAATATTCGGGAGTATTAGTTTCAATTTTTATGTTTTTTTCATTAACTCCATAGAAATCTAGAGCTGCAAACAAATCGCTTTTTATGTTGAACACATCGAATTTTCTATCTTTATCTAACCAGTTACGGGAACTCGCATTTCCTATCCTTAAACCTGAAATATGCAGATGTTGTTCACAATCATTGATAAAAATATTACCAATTTCAAATATACTAACAGACTTATCGCCATAATTTATCGATTGCGATGCTGTTTTCAATAAATTAGGTAATAAAGATGGTCTCATCACTCCAAAATCAGAGCTAATAGCATTGATTATATATATTAATTTACTATGATTTTGAAAAATTTCTGCATATTCTTTTTTAGTAAAAGAATAAGAAATAACTTCTGACATATTTCTGAATGCCAGCACTTTTTTTAAATTTGATAGTTTATTTTTTTGTTTTAAAAGTTTATCTTCATTTGTAATAAAAGATTTTAAAGGAATTTCTTTAACATTATCATATCCATTAATACGTAATATTTCTTCTATTAAATCTTCCTCAATATTCAAATCATAACGCCACGATGGAACAGAAAATTTAACAGATTCTTTGTTTTCATTAATTAGATTTAGTCCTAAGGATAGTAAAATAGCTTTAGCTTTTTCTAATGAAATATATGAACCACTGATGCTCTGTAGTTTCCGTTGAGTTAGTTCTATTATCAAAGGCTGATATATAGTGTCATTTAATATATATATATCACTTGCTTCACCCCCACATGTATCAATTATAAGCCGACTAACTATTTCTAATGCTTTTTGACTATTAGTTTTATCTACTCCACGTTCAAATCTTGTACGAGAATCACTATTAGCATCTAGTGCTATTCCTGTTTTAGCTATATTTACAGGATTAAAAACAGCAGCTTCGATTAAAATGTTTTTTGTATTTTCATCGCAAGCAATTTTTTTTCCGCTCTTTATTCCCAACAAACATAGTGGTTTGTTAGTGGTATCTTCAGATACAAGCATATTTTCTTGTAATTTATAATTTTTATCAGAAAAATCGGTGAAATTTTCGTTTCTTTTCGCAAAGCGAATTTTCATTTCACCTTCAATTTTGTCTAAATCATAAATTTGAAATGGAGTTCCTACATCCAGCATACAAAAATTGGAAATATCTACAACGGATGAAATGATATTTATTTCAGCAGATTTAAGTAAAGATTTTAACCAATCTGGGGACTCTATATTTTTTATATTTCTAATAACACGAAACGCCATTACTGGAATGTTTTCAGATAATTCTAAACTATTATCCTTGCCTATAACTATTGGAAATGCAAAAGATGATTTTACACTATGAACTGGATGATCAATAAATTTTCCTGCTCCTGCAGCTGCTAAATCTCTAGCAATACCTAAAACAGAAAAACAATCACCTCTATTAGGAGTTATAGATACGTCAATAATTCCACCATCAAAATTTAAGGCATCGCCTACACTCATTGTTAAAGGCGTACCGATAGGTAATTCTATTATTCCATCTACAGAGTTTTCTATTTTTAAAGATAATTCTTCATAGGAACACATCATCCCCTGGCTTTCGATTCCTCGAATTTTATTTTTTTTCAGAACTTCATTAGAAGATGGAATAATTGCTCCGGGTAATGCCAATATTGTTATAAGTCCTTCTCTTGCGTTTGGTGCCCCACAAACGATTTGAAAGGTTCTATCCTCTGCATCTATTACATTACATACTTTAAGTCTATCAGCATTTGGATGTTTTTCTGCTTTCTGAATTTTAACGATTAAGAATTTCTTAAAAATCTCATTTGGATCTATTAATTTTTCAACTTCTAATCCAATGTTAGTAAGGCGTTCTGCAATTTGTGATAAGCTTAAATTAGTATCTAAATGTTTTTTCAACCAATTAAAAGAAAAACGCATATTTATCTCCTAAAGTTCTGCTGGAGAAAACCCAAAAGTTTCTCTCCATCTCTCATCTGATTCGAAATAGCCTCTTAAATCTGGAATTCCATATTTAAGTGATGCTAACCTTTCTATACCAAGACCGAAGGCAATTCCCTGATATTTATTAGGATCTATTCCTCCATCTTTTAAAACATTAGGATGAGAAACACCGCAACCGCCTATTTCTAGCCATTTGTCACCAACTCCAAATTTCATTTTTCCATTGATTATACTGTAGTTTATATCAGCCTCGGCCGATGGTTCAGTAAATGGGAAAAAGCTCGGACGAAATCGAACTTTTAAATTTTCTACTTCGAAGAACTTTTTTAATATATCTCCTATTAACCATTTTAATTGTGCAAATCCAACATCTTTATCTACTACTAACATTTCTACTTGGTTAAACATTGGAGTATGGGTTGCATCATAATCGCTTCGAAAAACCCTGCCTATAGTAAAAATTCTCAAGGGAGGTTTATTTTTTAACATTGCTCTATTCTCTACAGGTGATGTATGAGTTCTCAATAGCTTACAACCATAATCATCTGCAGGTGCATTTAGATAAAAAGTATCATGCATTGTTCTTGCGGGATGATGAGAAGGCATATTCAAAACATCAAAATTGAAGTGCTCACTCTCAATATCTGGTCCATCTTCAAATTTAAACCCATATCCACTTAAAATTGATGCAATTTCAGCAAAAACTTTTGTAATTGGATGAATAAAGCCTGAAGATTTTACACTTACAGGCATTGTAATGTCTAAAAATTCTTCTTTAATTTTTTCTTCTAATTCTTTAATCTCTATTTTTGCAATTTGAGAATTTAATTTCTCTATAATATTAGCTTTTACTTCATTAATTTTAGCACCAACAACCCTTTTATCTTCATCAGATAAATTTTTAAGAGTTCTCATTTTTTCTGTTAGCTTTCCATTTCTTCCTAAAATAGCTGTACGAATCTCTTCTATTTTTTTTAGACTTTTACACTGTTCTATTTCCAATAAACAGCTTCCTAACAGCTTATCAAGATCCGTTAACATTGCTCTCTCATTAATTCATACCAGAACATACACTAACATAAGATTATTTGAAATAAAATAAATTATATAATAATTTTATTAATAAGCATAATTCTGAATTACTAATTAATCCGATAAATCATTACTGTTTGCAAGATCCTTTTCTTTTTTGGTGTATGTAACGAATCAATTGGACTATATGTGGGAAATGCAAATTTTTTGGGAGTAATAGGAATTTGTTCTTTCGTAGGAGAATCTATAGAAAAATATTGTCTTAATTTGTCCTTTGCTTTAAGATTCTTTCTGAAATCTTCATCTCTTAATAATTGGTCTTCTGTTTCAACTGCTAAACGTACTACTAATGGTAATAAATTTAAAGATTCTTCTAATATTTCTTCAGAAACACCACTTATATAACTTAAATCATCAATAAATTGATAACTATCTATAGAAATATTATTGCGTTTTAATATTTTTGTGAAAGTACTTTCTAATAAACACAACATTCCTTCCATTTCATCATAGAAATATCTAACAGGAAGATTTCCTTTTAATTTAATTGAAAACTCAGATATATCTCCATCTAAATATCCAAGTACTGTACGTCTTTCCTCAAAATTTGGCCATGGCAATTTAATAAACTCTTTATTGAGACATAATTCATCAAGAACAAAGAAGTCCGTTGATTCTGGTAACATCTCTTTTGTTTGTTTTTCTAAATCACTTAAAATAAGACTAATGTTTGTAGAATCAGTTTTAGTTAATTCTATATCAGGCTCTTTTTCAGTTCTAAGTATATTTTTTGCTTTCTTTATAAGTTGTTGAAAGAAATCTTCTCGACACATTGCTTTAAGCATCCTATAATCAAGTATCTGGTGTAATTCATTATGATGTAATGAAGTAAATGGCTGAAATATTGTACTAATTGCTCTAGCTGATGGCCGATCTTTTGCAAATGTTTTATAAAATTCACAAATATTTGTACATATTGTACTATTACTTATAACAAATGATTCTATATTTTTAATATCTTGTTCTTTATCCTTTAATCTATTGACTAATAGAGCCGAAATATAGCTATCTATATTCTTAATAGATATTGATTGACCATATGTTAAATCATTTTTTTGTTCGAGCAAATTTTTTTGATAACAAAGAGTTTTCAAAAAATTTTTTAAATGTACAAGCTCATGTGCGAGAATAGTATAAAATGGGAAATATCCATACCCACAAGTGATTACCGATAAAGCGCTTCTTTTATTATCGGATGTTTGTACAGGTATATTCATTTTTCTAGCAACATATGAAGACATACATAGCAATTTCGAATTAGTACTATCAGAAAGAAAAGCAGAAGCTATACCAGGTATTTTAGGAGAAATTTGAGGGTGAATCATTATTCTAAGTTCTGTATCTTTTTTAGGGAATCCAAATTTATCAAATTCATTTTCCTCCAATCCGTGATTGAATGTGGCTAAATCGATTCCCCCTTCTAGTATTTTTATTTTCTTATTTAATTTAGTTGCCATTGATGATATTTCATTTATCAATTTTATACACTCATCATTATTTCCCATATCTTTTAGTGTTTCTTCAAGAAAGGAAATAAATTTCGTATTGCTTTTCTCTATTTCAAATACACTTTCTGGTAAAATATTAATGCACCAAATACTTGACCTAAATATTACAAATACTAAAACATAAAAAAATATTTTTAACAAAGTTTTCTCCAGAATTACTTACGTGTTAAACCAAGAATTGCACTAGCATATTTCCAAAATTCATTTAAAGGGTATTTTTCATTTTTATATAAAAATCCAACAAGATCACTATTCCCTCGATATGCTTTTATAAGTTCAGAAGATTGCTGAATAAAAAAATTTATAACTTGTGGAGCCTCTTTTACAGAATTTAACTTCTTAAAGAAACTATCGGCAATTTCATACAGTTGAATATTACCCCAAAATGCCATTCTACAATCTTCTATAAGATCAGTATTTGAAGGATCATCTGAGAAAGTATTAACATAAATATATCCAATATCACTGTCTTGTAAATTTTGATTTAACGGAATAGAAATTGGCTCGAATTTTCCTATTGCTTGCAATGTAGCACTGTCTAATATAGTATTTTGTTCCATAGAATAAGAAGAAAAAAAACCAAATAAAGTAATAGCAAATAACTTTCTTATTAACATATCTTTAACTCCTAAATAACCACTAAATATATAATAAATATTTAAAAATGTCAATATGATAGCTTTAAATTAATATATTTAATAGGATTTATTAACTTTTCATTTATTTTCTTTATACTAAGAGATAAAGATATTTTTGGTATGTAAAATGGAAGATAGTAATTTACTCTATAAATCTCTTAAAGATTCAACTCCTATGATGTCTCAATATTTGGCATCAAAGGCAGAATGTCAAGATTGTCTTTTATTATTTAGGTTAGGTGATTTTTATGAGTTGTTTTTTGAAGATGCTAAAAAAGCTTCATCTATTTTAAATATTGTATTAACGCATAGAGGAAAAATGGATGGAGATGATATTCCTATGTGTGGTATTCCTGTTGCAAATCTTGATTATTATGTAGGGAAATTAATTAAAAGCGGTCAAAAGGTTGCTATTTGTGAACAAATGGAAGATCCAATAGAAGCTAAAAAACGTGGATATAAATCTATTGTTAAACGAGAAATTACTAGAGTTATTTCTGCAGGAACATTAGTTGAAGATAATCTTTTGACTTATAATGAACATAATTACTTAATGTCTATTGTTCCAGAATTTAAAAAAGGAAAAATAGAGCATGTTAGCTTTGCGATAATTGATATTTCGACAGGAGATTTTTTTGTTAATACTGTTACATATAAAGATGTTGATGATATTTTAGATACTTATTCTCCAAAAGAAATTCTAATACCATCAAATTTTGAAGATTTGATTAAAGAGATTTCTGATAAAGAAAATATTACTATAACTCCATTACCATCATCAAAATTTAATCCCCAAATTGAAAAAAGTCGTTTAGAAAAGTACTTTCAAGTTAGTACATTAGATAGTTTTGAATTAACACATGATACAGAATTATCTTGTTGTGGTTCTATTCTTGAATATTTGATAATTACTCAAAAGAGTAATCTGTCAAAGTTACCTATTCCTAAAAAAATTTCTTTAAAAAATTGCTTAGTAATTGATGCATCAACATCAAAAAGCCTGGAAATTATGGTATCATCTCATTTAGATAGAAAAAATAGCCTGCTAGATGTTATTGATAGAACTAAAACAGCATTTGGGGCTAGATTATTAGCATCTCGCGTATCTTTACCCATTGTAGATAAGGATTTGTTAAATAAGAGATTAGATTGTATTGAATTTTTCATAAATCATAAAGAGTTAAATCAAGAAGTAAGGAATTTACTTTCTCAATGTCCTGATTTTGAAAGATCAATTAATCGTATAAGATTTAATAAATTTTCTCCAAAAGATGTTGAATGTATTCGAGATGCTCTTTTAGCGACATTGAAATTACAAAAATTATGTAAAAACCAAAATGTTCCAGCAGAGGACAATGCAGTTAATATAGATAAATTATTTGATTTTTCAAAATTAAGTGAAATTTTAAACAAAGCTTTGGTAAAAAAATTTTCTACTAATGGCTCAGTAATTGCGGAAAAATATTCTGAAGAATTAGATAAATTACGGTATTTACGAGCCAATAGTGAGAAATTAATACAAAATTTACAGGATAAATATATATATCAGACAGGTATTAATACTTTAAAAATTCGAAATAATGCTATTATTGGTTGGTATATTGAAATACCAGCTTCTCAGCAAAGTAAGATATTGCCAGAATTTAAGCATCGTCAAACTTTAGTCAATAATATAAGATATACTACTGAAGAAATTTTGATACTTCAATCCAAGCTAATTTCAATTAATGAACAATACGATACTTTAGAGCAAAAAATTTATCAAGAAATAGTGAATAAGATTATAGAACAATATGACAGTATATCACATGCTATCAAGGTATTATCTCTTTTAGATATATATACAAATTTTGCTGAAATAGCTGTAGAAAGAAATTATATACGCCCAATAATTACTAATGAACCAATTTTGCAAATAAAGAATGGTAAGCATCCAGTATTATCTTATTTACAAAAGGAGTTTATAGCTAATGATTGTGATTTATCTGAAGATTCTCGAGTATGCCTTTTAACAGGACCAAATATGGCGGGGAAAAGTACATATCTAAGACAAAACGCCTTACTTATCATATTGGCTCAAATTGGTTCATTTATTCCTGCAGATGAAGCTGAAATTGGTATTGTGGATAGATTGTTTTCACGTATTGGTGCGTCAGATGATATAGCAATGGGACGTTCTACATTTATGGTTGAAATGATTGAAACTGCCACTATTCTTAATCAAGCAACAGAAAAATCTTTTGTAATATTAGATGAAGTTGGTAGGGGAACTTCTACATATGATGGTTTATCTATAGCCTGGGCGGTTATCGAACATTTATACAATAAAAATAGATGTAGAGTTTTATTTGCTACGCATTATAGAGAGTTAACAGCGCTAAAAGAAACTTTAAATAATATAAATTGTAAAACTCTAAAAGTCCAAGAATGGAATGGCAATGTCATTTTTTATCATAAAATCATAGATGGTATTGCTGATAAATCTTATGGTATTCATGTTGCTAGTATTGCAGGAGTACCAATTCCAGTTATTCGTAGGGCAAAAAATTTATTATCTAAATTTGAAAAGCAAGATTCTCATAATTTTTCACCAGAACCTGCCGATCAAATTGAGTTTGCTTATTCTCCATTACCAAAGTCATCAGTGGAACAAAAACTTCGTCAATTGAATCTAGATAATATGACACCCGTAGAGGCTTTAAATTTACTTTATGAAATGAAAAAAATGATAAATTAAATTTATTAATCGACTTGATAATTTAGGAAAAAGATTCTTATGCACGTTACTTTCGCTCAGAATGACAAGAAGGAGGTAAGTTTACTCAGAATGACATTTAAAGGAGGATTGACTTCGTCTAGTATTTATAGGTGTCATTGTTGGGAGCTCTATTTTGATCGTCATTACGAGGAGAGGATCGACTTGGTAATCCATAAGATAATGCCTCTGATAATGTGATGGAAGTAAGAAATAGATTCTCACGCTCGTTGTACTCACTCAGAATGACGAGAAGTGGCGTAATCGGCGTTAAAATGATATCATATATACAATTGTGTCGCATTGGATTTTGTCTATAATATTATCATTTTATAAAAATTAACTTTTTATTTATTTTTCCTTATTAAAATATATTCTATAGTTGTGGATATACAATGAAGCATTTTATTTACTTAATAAAAAATAAGACTAAAGGTGCAATATTAATAGAATTTGCAATAGGTTTACCAATATTGTTTATATTAATTTTATATATTCATGATTTAACTCATTACAAAAAAATAAAAGATAAAACAGAGTTTATAGCATATGAAATGGCAAATTTGTTTCAAAATGTTTCTCAAAATAGGATAAATAAAGCAATTACATTTAATGATTGTAGATATGTTACAGCAGCAGCGTATTTAACATTTTATAGAGGAACAGCAATGTACTTTCCACATAAAGAGTCGGGAGGGCATTTCCCTCATCCAATAATTTATTATGTAAAAGGATTAGATAATGGAAATGCTTCCTGTATATGGAGAACACAAATGCATCCTTCAACAAATACAACTCCAAGTACTATGCTTGGAGGTCCAGACTATGTAGATTATTTAATAAGCGCAGTGAGATATAAAACCAATGTGCCCCCAGCACAGATATATCCAGGATTAAAAATAAAACCAGGGGAGATAAAAATTATAATAGATTCGTTTATATTTTATCATACAACGCATTCAGCTTATGGTGCAAAAGGATTATCGCCTAGAGAGGTATTTGGATTTAAGATAATTACACCAAAATTTCGTAATAGAACGACTGGAGGTATTTCCGGAGGATGTAATCAAAACAGTGGATTTTTTAATTCTGTGGTTATTTTTACGCCAAAAGCAGGGTTGTTTTCAGAAACACCGCCTAAATAGCCTTATCATTGCACTTTTTTGGTGTCATTATTGGGAGATCTTTCTTTCAGCATTATCATGAGGAACAGGGTGACATGGCGTCCATAAATAATATTTTCTAGAATATATGGATTCTCACGCTTGTTGTACTCGCTCAGAATGACGAAAAGGGAGAAATTTACTCTTTAAAGGCGAGATGGAAGTTACAAATCTCTAGTATTGTATAGTAACTCTTTTAGCGTCATCACGAGGAGCGGAGCGACGTGGTGATCTATACGATAATGCAGATGGTAGCGTGATGAAGATATGCAAATAGATTCTCACACTCACTATGTTCGCTCAGAATGACGAAAAAGGTGAGGTGACTTCTTTCTTGTTGTTACAGGAAGCATTCTCCTTCTAGCGTCATTACGAGGAGCGAAGCGACGTGGTAATCCATAAGATAATGCCTCTGATAATGTGATAGAAGTAAGCAATAGATTCTCACACTCACTATGTTCGCCCAGCATGACGAGGAGTGATCTTCTTTCATACTAAGAAAGAATAGGAAAGACATTCAAATAATGGAATAACGTATTAATGATAGATAATACGGATAATTATTAGATATAAATGCTAAAATATATCATAATAATGCGCGTATAAAATTATTTGTTTGCAAATGTATTAGACATTTTTTAATTTATGAATAGATTCACTATAATCATCGCTATTAAATATATATGAGCCTACAACAGCATAAGTTGCATCGGTACATTCTATAATGGTTTGTTCATTAATACCACCATCTACTCCGATTTCAATATCATGAGATAACATTTGTGCTATTAAAGATATTTTTAACTTTTGAGAATATATAAAAGACTGACCGCTCATGCCTGGACTAACAGTCATAATTAAAACAGAATCGATTAATTCGCTATTAATATATTTTAAAAAATCTGGAGAAGTAGACGGATTTAACGCTATTCCTGTTTTTTTCCCAAACGATTTTATTAAATCTAAAACTCTATATAAATGATGAGAAGATTCAGCGTGCACTGTAATGATGTCTGCTCCAGCTTCAGCAAAATTTTTTATATGCTTTTCTGGTGCATTAACCATTAGATGAACATCAAATATTTGATCAGTGATTTCTCTATGTGCAGCAATAACATCTACTCCAAACGTAATATTATCTACAAAATTTCCATCCATAATATCCCAATGAATACCATCTGCTGTGGATAATTCTCTTAACTCATCTCCTAAACAACATGGATTCGCTGAAAGCATTGAAGCATAAATATTCATAATCTAACCATATTAATTGTTTTTATATTACACTATAATTGCATATGTATAAACTGGATATAGAAAATGAAAATAGTATCTTGGAATGTTAATTCAATTAGAGCAAGGTTAGAAAGTTTTAAAGTACTGGCGGAAAGATATTCTCCCGAAGTAATTCTTCTTCAGGAAACAAGAGTGGAGGATCATCTTTTTCCGAGAGAATTTATTGAAGATTACGGATATAACATCGCTATAAAAGGTCAAAAAGCCAGAAATGGAGTTGCTATATGTTCAAAACTTCCATTAGAGGAAATTAATTCAGATTTTGCAGAAGAAGCGAGATATATAGAAGCATTTACAGGGGGATTATTCGTTGCATCAGTTTATATTCCTAATGGTCAAGAAGTAGATTGTCCTCAGTATTTTTATAAATTAAAATTTTTAGAAAATTTTATAGAATATTTGAAAAAATTCAAAGAAGAAATTTTTATATTGGGCGGAGACTTCAATGTTGGACCTTATCCACAAGATATTTATATAGATGGTTATGATGGTATTGCTGGTTCTTTAAAGGAAAGAGAAGCAATAGCAATGTTGAGAGAATCAGGATTTAAAGATATGCTAGAAACAGCGGGGTATACTTGGTGGAGCTATAGACAACGTGGATTTAAAAAAGATAATGGATTCAGATTAGATCAATTTTATATGAATAAAAAAACTCAACCGATATTCAAAGAAGGGAAAGTATTGCTCGATATTCGAGAGCTAGAAAGACCATCTGATCATGCTCCAATTATGTGTGAAATAATATATTAGCTGCATTTTTGGTAAATTATCTTATTTTATGATATATTTTTCACTGATTTTCATTACTTGAGGTTTATATTCATTATGGAACTTAGAAATTTGGCTATTATAGCTCACGTCGATCATGGGAAAACTACTTTAGTAGATGCAATGTTTAAACAAAGCGGATTATTTAGAGATAATCAACAAATAAATACATGTGCCATGGATTATAATGATCTAGAACGCGAAAGAGGCATAACCATTTTAGCTAAATGTACGAGTTTTATTTGGCATAATATAAAATTAAATATAGTAGATACTCCTGGTCATGCCGATTTTGGTGGAGAAGTAGAAAGAATACTTAGCATGGTAGATGGGGTATTATTATTAGTTGATGCTTCGGAAGGCCCTATGCCTCAAACCAAATTTGTTCTAACAAAAGCGCTTGCATTAGGTTTGAGACCTATTGTAGTAATAAATAAAATCGATAAACCAGATGCAAGGGTAAATGAAGTTATAGATGAAGTATTCGATTTGTTTGTTGCTTTAGGAGCAAACGAACAACAGTTGGATTTTCCTATAATATATGCGTCTGGAAGACATGGATGGGCAACCAAGAATTTAAATGATGAAAGAAAAGATTTAACGCCACTACTAGAAACTATTATTGGACATATTCCTTCTCCTCAAATCGATGAAAATGCTCCATTTAAAATGTTAGTAACAATGTTAGATTATGACCAATATGTTGGCAGAGTCCTGACAGGGAAAATTTTATCGGGAACAGCAAAACTAAATTCTTCTGTTCATGCTCTAAGAGAAAATAAAAATGTTGAAAATGCAAAGTTAACAAAATTATTATCATTTGAAGGTTTGAAAAGAATTCCTGTAGAAGAAGCGAAATGTGGTGATATTATTGCTATTGCTGGTTTACAAACTGCAACTGTAGCAGACACTATTTGTTCTACTGAAGTTACTTCATCTATCAAGGCAATACCAATTGATCCTCCTACTTTATCTATGGTTTTTTCAATAAATGATTCTCCGCTAGCAGGTCAAGAAGGAAAAAAACTGACTTCCAGGATGATATGGGATAGATTACAGAAAGAAGCAGAAGGTAATATTTCTATTTCTGTCAGTAGAGCTAATGATACAGATTCTTTTATCGTAGCTGGAAGAGGGGAATTACAATTAGGTATTCTAATAGAGACAATGCGAAGAGAAGGTTTTGAATTATCCATAAGTAGACCTCATGTTTTGTATAAAACAGATGAAAAAACCGGAGAAAAACTTGAGCCTATGGAAGAATTATATATAGATCTAGATGACGAATTTACAGGAGCTATAGTAGAGAAAATCACATTGAGAAAAGGTTCTTTATTAGATATGCGTCCATCAGGAACAGGAAAAACAAGGTTAAAATTTTTAATACCTACAAGGGGGTTAATAGGATACCATAGTGAATTTTTAACAGATACACGTGGTTCAGGAATAATGAATCGTTCTTTCTCAGGTTATGAACCTTATAAAGGAACAATTGAAGGGAGAACAAAGGGCGTTTTAGTATCTAATATTTCTGGTTCAGCTGTTCCATATGCATTATTCTTTTTAGAAGAAAGGGGGACTTTATTTATAAATCCAGGAGACCCAGTATACGAAGGTATGATTATCGGAGAACATAATAAAGGTAATGATTTAGATGTAAATCCAACTAAAACTAAACAATTAACTAATATGAGGGCATCAGGCAAGGATGATAATATTAAATTGTCTCCTCCAAGAATAATGGCGTTAGAACAAGCGCTTTCTTATATTCAAGATGATGAATTAGTTGAAGTTACTCCTAGTTGTATTAGGCTAAGAAAAAAATATCTGGATCAAATTACTCGAAAGAAAATGAGTCGTATCAACCAATGAATTTAAAATCTTTTGTTATTGATTTAGCAAATTCTTATTTTCAGAAAGGATTAGGTTCAAAATTTTTTTTGGGATTCACTTGTGGAATCCCTTTTTTATTACGATTAGCTATACTTGATATTTGGCTAAAAGATTGTGGTTTATCAAATAGTGCAATAGGTTTTTTTACAATTATTCAGTGGCCATATATATTAAAATTTCTTTGGGCGCCTTTTATTGAAAAATTTGATTTTCCTATTTTATCGAAAATTCTGAAAGGTAGAAAAAAAGGATGGGCAGTAGCAAGTCAATTATTACTGTTTGTAGGTATTTTAGGAATGGCCACATCAAGTCCCGATAGTAATTTGTATAGGCTACTTTTCTTTGCGTCTATAGTTGCGTTTGCTGACGGATGTCAAGATGTTTCAATTTATGCTTGCCAATGGGATAGAATTCCTGCAAGAATGTATGGTCCAACCGCGGGTGTGTTTGTTTTAGGTTATCGTTTAGGTTTATTTTTTTCAAAAAGTCTTACTTTATATATCGCCCATTTTTTTAATTGGAATTATGCTTATGGAATAATGGCTTTTTCTGTATTTTTATGCACTATATTTATTCTACGTATGCCCGAACCCTTATCAAATGTTAAAGAAGATAAAAACTCTAAAATTATACCAAATTCTTCTTTAAGAAATATCATAAAAAATACGATATTGAACTGTTTATTAGATCCATTTAAGAAATTTTTGAAAAACCAAAATTGGATGAAATTTATATCAATAATAATGTTATATCGTACTGGCGATATTTTGTTTCAAAAAATGAGTAAATTATTTTACATAGATTTAGGTTTTTCTATTTTAGATATCGCTAATGTTGTGCAGGTATTTGGAAGTATAGCAACATTATTAGGAAGTATCATAGGAGGTTATTTTATAAAAAAGATAGGTTTAATAAAATCTATGTTTTATTTTGCAATAATACATGGTATATCCTGTTACTTATGTTATATATTATTGGCTGTAATAGAAAATAATTTGCCAATGTTATATCTCTCTGTTTTTATTGAACATGGAGCAAATGGCGCTATTGCAACTGCATTCGTAGCATTTTTATATTGTATAAGTGATAAAAAATATATTGCAACTCAATACGCGTTGCTTTGGGCATTTTATGGAATAAGTAGTATGTTTTTTAGATCAATATCAGGAATATTGGCTGATTTTTTAGGATGGATGTATTTCTTTTTTCTTATTCCATTTACTTTTATCCCAAGTCTTTTGATTTTGTATTCATTAAAAAAAGATAAAATATTAGATAAACTTCAATGCACTACTTAATTAAAATTTTTATTGGATTTTCCTATGGTGTTTCATTTCCATTGACAATGATCATTTTAGATTATTGGTTAAAAGACCATGGAATTTCAAATACCACTATAGGATTATTTTCTCTTTTACACTTGCCCTTTATGTTTAAATTTATTTGGGGAATGTTCATAGAAAATTATGATGTTCCATTAATATCAAAATATTTTAGTCGAACAAAAAGTTGGATATTTATTTCATACACAGTATTAATTATCGGAATTTTATTGATGTCATTATCATCAATAAAAAATAATGTCATAATAATGTTAATAGGAGCTTCTTTAGTAGCTCTTGCTGATGGATGTAAAAATGTTGTTTTATATCCGTATCAATTAAACAACAGTAATAAGAATATGTTTGGTTTTGTTGCAAGTTGTATAGGAATTGGACATAGAATCGGTTCAATATTCACAAAAGTTTCTACTTTATATATTGCTCATTTTTTTAATTGGTCAGTAGCATATATTTTTTCATCATTCTTTATGATAGTTTTTATGATAATTAATTTAATTTTAAAAGAACCTTATCATAATCATGATAAAATAACTAATAAATTTTCTATAAAAGAAGCTTTTTTTAAATCCTTTTATAATACAATTTATTATTTTATAAAGAAAGAAAATGGATTAAAGCTATTAACTCTGACTTGCCTTTACAAAAGTGCTGATTTTTTGTTTCAAAAAATGTCTCGACCTTTTTGCATGGAAATAGGATTTTCAAAGTATGAAATAGCTAATATTGTACAATGTTACGGTTCAATAACTGTAATTATTGGTAGTTTTTTAGGTAGTTATATATTAAAGAAAATTGGAATTACAAAAACAATGTTTTGGGTTTCAATTTTTCACGGAATATCATTCGTTTTATACTTAATATTATATTATCATAGCACGTCTATGATACTAACATTAGTCATTACATATGAAGCTATCAGTGGTGGAGCTATGACAGCTTGTTTCATAGCTTTTTTCTATACAATTGCAGAAAACGCAACAATGTACTCTGTTCTTTGGGCTATACATGAATTTTTTGGCCTTATATTTATGTCTTTTTCAGGAATAATAGTAAATATATTAGGCTGGAATATGTTTTTTATATGTATTCCACTGTTAATGATTCCTTCGCTAATAATTTTAAAATCTAAACAACTTAATAAATTACAAAATTAATGACAACCATTTTGGCATTTAGATTTTATAGAAAAATATTGTTTTGGATTTTCATCGATAAAAGGCGCTTTTTCTCCTGTCTCCCATGATTTCACCAGATATTGAGTCGATTTAAAAGTCTTTTGCTTTGTTGAAAATTTAGTTGCAAAATTTGATGGTGCCTGTTGATATAAATATCTACTTTTAGGATTTATTTTAACTGTTGGCAGATTTTGTATTTGTATTGATTTTTTATTCCATTTTCTACTTATTTTTTTTCGCTTAAATGATACAGGTTTTATTTCTGATTTTTCTTTTTTTATTTTATATTTTTTATTAGGTATGCTTTTCCCACCATTCAAGTTTTCTTTTAAAGAATCCAAAGAAGCTTGAATTTGATCTAATTGCTTTTTCATTGCTTTATTACTTGATATTAATGAATAGTCATCGTTATTTTTATTATTTCTTTTAAATCGAATAAGACTATCAATAATTTCTTCAACCCGTTGTTTTTTTTTGTTTTTTATATCATCTGAAGATTGTAATTCATTATTTTTTTGAATCTTTTGGTTATTATCTTGAATATTTTCATCAGAATTTTGATTATTATTTTCAGTATTCTCATCACTTTCTACATTACTATTAGCATCATATGATGCTATAGACTTAGTAAAAAAAATGCATAAAATAATGATAAAAAAATAATAACATTTTTTCATAATAGCCATTATTTCTCAAAAAAGTTACATAATTGTTAATTTTTTATACAATATAAGAAATTTTGCTATATAATATTTAAGTTATTAAAGGGGTAAAATGATGAAAAAAATAATAGTATATTCTTCCATTATATATTGCAGTTTATTTTTATTATCAGGATGCGCTAGAAATATTTCTTCAAATTCCTATGATGCAAGAACTTTGAACGGTACGCCCTCAAACAGCTATCCGTGTAAGGTAGTTAGTGTAAGAAAAGTTCTAGTAGAAGAAGGGGATTATCTAGAGGATAATAAAACTGGAGCTTTGATTGGAGGTATTGCCGGTGGGATAGCTGGAAATATGATAGGCCAAGGAAAGGGGAGGGTATTGGCCACAGGAATTGGTGCATTAGCAGGAGCTGCTGGTGGTGCATATGCTGAAAAGAATTTAAAATCTCAAGAAGCGTTTGAATATATAGTTGAATTAAAAGATGGGAGAATGAAAACTATTGTACAAGGAACTGATACTATTTTGGCTCCTGGGCAAGAAGCAATTCTCATAGAATCTAATAAAGGACGTTCTCGTTTAGTAGCTAGATAATATTTCTGAAATATGAAAATAATAGGAAGGAAGTCAATTGATATTGCAGTTCAAGCTTTATCAAGAGGAGATTTGGTAGCTTTCCCTACAGAAACAGTGTATGGATTAGGCGGAAATGCTTATAATAGTGAGGCTGTGTCAAAAATTTTTCTATATAAAAATAGACCTCAATTAAATCCTATAAATGTATGTTATCCATCTTTTGAAAAAGCAATGAATGATGTAGAAGTAACGGATTTAGCTATGAGTTTTGCAGAAAAATTTCTACCTGGAGCTGTTACGCTAATTTTAAAAAAGAAAAGTACTTCTAAAATTTCTTTGTTATGTTATGCTGAAAGAGAAACCTTAGGTATTCGTATACCAAATCATCCCTTAGCATTGGAGTTATTAAATGCATTAGATTTCCCATTAGCAGCACCCAGTGCTAATCGTTCATCTGAATTAAGCACAACTACTCCTCAATCTGTTTATACAAGTTTAAAAGATTGTAGTAATCTTATTATTCTTAACGGGGGGAAGTGCAAATTAGGTATTGAGTCTACAATAATAGATTTATCAACAAATAAAGCTATAATATTGCGGCAAGGTGCAGTTACCATAGAAGAGATTAAAGAAAAATGTAATGTAATCCCTGTTATTGCGAATGAATCATATAAAAAACATTATTATCCTAAAAAAACTATAGTGATGAACGCAAAAAGCGTGAATTCTAATGATGCCTTGTTAGCATTTGGTAAACCCATAAAAGGAGCTAAATACTGTTTAAATCTAAGTTACAAAGCAAATTTGTTAGAGGCAGCTCAAAATTTTTTTTCGATGTTAAGAAAATTAGATGATACGGATGCTAATAGGATTTGTATTATGCCCATTCCTGATATAGGCATAGGTAAGGCTTTAAATAACCGATTACTTAGCAGTCAATAATAAAAATCTGTTTAAAATTAATAAAAATTATTGTAAATTTTAATAATATTAGCTATTCTGCATTGGATTTAAACATAAGAAGGTAAATAATGAAAAATAAAATTATCTATACAATAATTAGTACTATTTACTTTAATGTAACATTTGGATGCAATTTTCAACAAATAGATGTTCCGTTTGGATTAATTAATACGCCTTTATATATGGCAGTAGCTAAGAATGATTATAATCAAGTAGAAAAATTACTTAAACAAGGAGTAGATCCAAATACGCTTGATTATAATGGAATTTCTCCATTACATGAAGCATCCGCAGATGGATATTTGGATATTATAAAATTGCTTGTTCAATATGGGGCAGATATATATAAAGAAAGTGGAACAGGATATAACGCGGTAGAAATTGCTGAAGTCTTTAACCAAAAAAAAGTTATAGAGTATTTTAAAACTTTGGAATAAAGTAATTAAATTTAATTTTTAATCTATTGCGTTTGTATAAAATTTCATTATACTAAAATATAAATTGCGGATGTAGCTCAATGGTAGAGCATCGGCCTTCCAAGCCGAGTACGTGGGTCCGATTCCCATCATCCGCTCCATTTTATTTTTATCGTAAAATTTACTTTTTGTTTACTTTTTTGTGATATCCTGTCAAAAGAATCGATTCAGGGCTGAACTTTTTGTAAGAGATAGAAATAGTTCATGAGAAAGAAAGATATCGGAGTTTAAATTAATAAAAAAAATTAATTTAAGTTCGGGTAAGGCTCAGAAAAAAGATATTGCCAAGTATATTTCGTAATTTTGTAATATTGTAATAAAAGAAAAAGACACACACTGATTTTATGGAGACACACTATAAAATAATAGCTGCTACTCTTCTTAAAATTACAATAGTGTATGTTTAGATGAAAAATTAATAATATAAATTATTGTGAACGCACGCATGGTAACGATGATTATTATATTTGATTCTAGGAATACTTTATACAATATTAATGAGAAATACTTGTGCAATTTCTTTTTTTGCTTTCATTTATAAATAATAAATACTTACATAGTGAAATGAATAATTGATTGAAAACATTATTGCTCTATTAAATCGCTCAATAATTCTTCTTCTGATTTTTTATCTATATCCGAAAACGTAATATAAAACTTATTACATAAAAACTGCCTGGCTTTTTGAAAACCATTTTTAGCACTTTCAACAATGAAAGGAATATACTTTTTATCTTTCTTTCCGTTATATACAGCAATGCCGTAAGCATATAAAATTGCGGGGTTTTTAGTATCTAATACTGGTTCGAGTATTTTAATAACAGTTTGGTATTTACTACTAGGAGTCTCTATTAAAGGAACAGCGCTTTCACCTACTTTAGTAGGACTCATACCAAAAATAATTCACAATTCCTATAAGATTCTTCTAATACACTCATACATTGGCATAAATTAACAAAACTTATTGCTATACTTATAAAAAAACTTTTTTCATAGAATCCTCTCTAGTAAGATTTTACTTCAAATTAAAAGTAAAATTATAATATTTGATATTAGTTTTTTTATTTTTGGAGAAATATAATAGTGTTAAACATATTGAAATTATATTTATTTTTAACAAATGTTATATATTATCCGAAATGATATTAATATTTAATCATGATATCATTTTCAATAAATTTTGTACTTCTTGATTTGAAAGTTTTTGAATTTTACCATAAGGTAATTTGTCTAATTTTACTGGACCATAACTAATTCGTATTAAACGATTAACATGACAATTAAAATGTTCTAATACTTTTCGGATTTCTCTGTTTTTTCCTTCTTTTAAGGTAATGGTAGCCCAATTATTTGCTGTATTATTTTGTTCAGAAATTTTTATTTTAATACTTCCATATTGAATTTTATTAATAATGATACCATTATTTAAACTTTGAATGACATTTTCTGATAATTTCCCAAAAAATCTTACTTTATATGTACGCATTAAACCTGTAGATGGTAATTCTAATTTCCTAGAAATATCTCCATTATTTGTAAATAACAAAAGTCCCTCTGAATTAATGTCTAACCTTCCAATATAAATTATTCTATCAGAAATTTTAGGAAATAAATCGAAAACAGTTTTTCTTCCTTTAGGATCACTTTTTGTAGTTATATATCCTTTAGGCTTATTCATTTTCCAAATACAAATTTCTGAATTTTTACTTGGAATAACTTTGTTATTAACAGATATCACATTATTTTCATTGACAAAGAATACAGGTGTAAGAACAACATTTCCATCAACCTTGACTAATCCATTTTTTATCATTTTTTCTGCCTCTCTACGAGAAGCAATGCCACTTTCAGATATTCTTTTAGCAAGACGTATCAAAATTAATATCCTGTAAGAATTCTATCAATTAATTGTTGGGTAGTCGGAATAAAATTATTTTCATAAAATGGATCTTCAGCAAATCTGTATGCAGAGTGTCCGGAAAACATTAAATTCCAGTCCAAATCTCCACCGTGAGCAACGGCTTGAAGTGATTTTTGAATACAAAAACTTCTTGGATCTGGAATTTTTCCTGTAGAGCCTTTACTCTGACACCAGCTACTGAACCTGCAAGCGCTTAGACAACAACAACAATTACGTTGATCCGATGTTATCTGTTCATATTGTGCAGGAGTTACAAAAATAACAGTGTTATCAGGTGTTTTCATAGGTTTTGTAAAACCTTTAGATATCCACTGTTCCACATGTTGTTTAAACGATTCATCTAAGTAAATTTCTTTATTTCCCATTTGAATTTTAAAACCTGAATTTGAAACTATAGAAACTTGACGTTCCTGCCTTTCAATTAAATCAGAGAGCATTTTGTTATTTATAGCTGAGGAATAAAAGCCTGTAGGACTTAATTTAGTCAATTTTACATCACCTTTTTTCAAAGTCATAAGTTTTGATTGCCAGGCTTTAGCTACGGGATTTTCTGTTGTTAAAATAGGTCTAGTTCCAAATTGAAAAGCAGTAATCCCTAGTTCTGGATTGTCTATATAATCTTCCCATTCAGATAACCACCATACACCACCCGCAATAATAATAGGAAGAGTAACTAATCCGAACTCATTCATTACCTTACGTAAAGCAACTAATCTTAAATAAGGATTAATAGGTACTTTAGGATTTTCAGCATTTGATAATCCATTATGTCCTCCAGCTAACCATGGATCCTCATAAATAACTCCGCCTAATAATTCTGTAAATTTTTTGAATGAACGTTTAAATAAAGCTGAAAAAGCTCGTGCAGATGAAACTATTGGATAATAATAAACTCCGAATTTAGCTGCTATTTCTGCTAAGCCATACGGCATTCCAGCACCACACACTATTCCATGGATGCAATTTTTAGCTCCTTCTAAAATACTTGTAATAATTTCTTCAGATGCTCCCATTTCCCATAAAGCATTCATATGGATACGTCCTTTACCATTTGAACGTTCTCTTGCTATTTTTGCTTGTGCAATTCCTCCTTTGACTGCATAATTTATCAGTTCTTGTCTTCTTTCAGAACGGGTTCGTCCATGATATATTTGAGGAATAACTTTACCATTTTCATCATATGAATCCGCATTGACTGCTGAAAAAGTACCAATGCCACCTGCTGCTGCCCATGCTCCACTAGTTTCTCCAGTGGTTAAAGAAATACCTTTAGCTCCTTCAATCAATGGTAAAACTTCGATACCTGAAATTTTTTGAACGTCTAATTTAAGCAATATCAACTCCTTAAACTTGGATTACATCATATAAAAATATTAGACTAGCTTCAACATATAAACTAATTTAGTATAAGGTATCATATAATATAAGCAAGAATTATTATTCGTTATTTTTCTAAATGTCGTTTATATTAAATTATTAAAAATTTGTAAACCTATTGTAATTGATATCTTTATTGGAAAAATCATATTAAGTTTCGAAAAAAAAATTTATTTTATTATTTGCAATTTGATATTATGTATTTGTATAATTCAATATATATTAATTTGATATGTTGGATTTGTTAGATGCTAAGGAATAGACAGAGTAAAAGGATACAATATTTAGTTGGATTATTTTTTGTTTTTTGTATATTTTTATGTATGAAAAGTGCTGTTCAATGTATGAATATCAACATATTGATTGCAACACGAGATAGTAAAATACCAAGTTATGCGGAAATAGATAACGGCCAGATATATTTGGTTTTTGCTCAGTTGGCACAGGCAATTCATGGAAATAGTATTATAGATGTGGTACATCAGATTATTGAGAAAAAGTGCGTAAATTCTCCAGATAATATTAAAAAACAGATTGCTTCAATGTTACAGATTGAGCGTCCTACATATGAAATTAATAAGGATAGACCTATACTGATACTATTTAATGAAATGTTTTTTGGACGTGATTATGCTTTAACTGAGGATAAAGTAGAATCTGTAATAAATTGTTATCGAGATTTTATTTCATTTTTCCCAAATACATATCTTTATATTAATTTTCTTTATAAAGCCAAAATGGATTCGAAATATTTGGAACAAGTAAACATTAGTAAACAGAGATATCGAGAAATTAATGAGTTAGAGATTAATGAAGATTTTAAAGGTTTTTCATCTATATGGTTTTCTAGTTATTGTCCTCCAAATTATACTTCATTAAATAAACATTATTTAAATTTAGTCTTATCTAATGATATAAATAGTAGTATTTTTGATAATTTATTATTATTTAACCAAACAAAGATATTTTTTAATGGAGAAGAAATAGGATTTTATAATAAGTCATCTTTTTGTTCAGAATCTTTGCCAGATTTTATTTCTCCAAATACCAATACCTTAAAAGGAAAAATCCCTTTTTACGTAATAGGTGATTTTTCTATTCATTGGTTGAAGGAACATAATTCAATGCTAGATAATATTACACATTTGATATGTTATGATACTGATACTGTTCTTAATCTAAAGCGTTTACCATCAAGAAAGCATATATGTTTGTTTATATCTAATACCTATGATACATTGTTTGCTTCTATCAATGATAGAAAAAATAAGGGTGATTTTGATCATATTTATGTTTGTTCAGATCCAAAGGGCATTATACCAAATAAAATAGAGCAACTTAAGATTGATGATTTGAATAAGTGTGTATTTGCAATTACTGGTATATTTTCTACCTCTGATAAAAATCTTGTTCCTTTGAAAAATATTCCTGAATTTATGAGATTTGATTTTTGTTTTCCGCCAAAAGGAAGAACAATAAATGATTATAAAATATATGGTTTTGAATTGTAAATAATAAACTAGGAGGGTAAAATGTTTAAATTATTTATGTGTTTTTTGATTTTGATTAGCCGGTTTAGTGTGGATTGTATGGAATCGCATATAGCATGTGTTAATTTAATAAATTCTACAAATGAAAAAGTAAGATTGACTTACATAAAATCTCCATTAGATATTTCGAAAATTACAAAAACAGAAAAAGATTGGGATGGTAAAGCTATCGAGATTGATCCTGGAAAGCCTATTATGCTTTTAGAAGCATTTTCAGATTTTAACCAGTTTGGAATGGGTGAAAATGAAACAGAAATGTGTAAAATAAATGTAGAATATGAAGAGACTTTAGTTGCTACTATATGTTTGATATGTTCAATGTATTCTCCTTGTCCATTTTTTGATTTTAAGAATGTTAGTAATAGATTTGGTGTATTTTTGTATAAAAAGGAGCCTATAGGTGGCGGATTAACTACATTCAAAATAGCTAACTTAAGTAGGAATATACATCCTTAAAATAATTTAATAAACACAATATAATGATAAAGAATTTTGTGATTTTCTTTATAGTTGTTGTATTAGCAATATGTAGAGTTTGTTACATTTATTGTAAGATCATTCATATGATGATAAAAAGGATGTGAATACTGTAGATCTTTACATTCATTTTACTCACTTAGAGCAACATATAGAGAAAAAGATCTCTTAAAATGATAAAAAACCCAAAATAAAAATAAACACTTTTAAAATCAATCTAAAAACTTATAAACTTAAAAATATCAAATTATCGGAACTTTACATTTTTCTTGAATTAAATGTAATGCTTCATCTATTGTCAAAGAGTCTTGTTTCCCATCACTATATCTAATGGTTAAGCTACGATTTGTTACTTCATTAGCTCCTATAATTGCTATAATTTGAACTTTAGAAACAATATGACTACGTATTTTATATGAAATTTTTTCTGCGCGAGTATCTAATTCAGCACGAATACCTGACTGCAAAAATTTATTGTAAACTTCCTTAGCATATTCATCAAATTCATTAGTAATAGTAGCAAATACTATTTGAACAGGGCTTAACCATAAAGGCAGACGACCAGCATAATTTTCTAATAAAATACCAATAAATCTTTCTAAAGAACCCAATACAGCTCTATGTAACATAATAGGATGATGTTTCTCTCCATCTTCTCCTATATAATAAGCACCTAATCTCTCTGGTAATTGGAAATCAACTTGTAATGTTCCGCATTGCCATTCTCTACCAAGCTTATCTTTTAGAGAGAACTCTAATTTAGGTCCATAAAATGCACCTTCTCCTTTATTTAAAGTATAAGACAGACCCGCTTCAGCTGTGGCTTCCTTTAACAATTTTTCAGAAATATCCCAGATTTCATCAGAACCCGTTCTTTTTTCTGGACGATCTGAAAATTTTACACTAAATGTATCAAATCCTAAATCTTTATAAATTTTTGATAATAGCTTACAGAATTTTTTTGTTTCTGTATTTATCTGATCTGGCGTGCAAAAAATATGCGCATCATCTTGTGTAAATCCTCTTACACGCATTGTTCCGTATAATGATCCAGATGGTTCATTGCGATGACAATACCCAAACTCTGCTAACCTCAAAGGCAAATCACGATAACTTTTAATTCCTTGCTTAAATATTTGTACTGCTCCTGGGCAATTCATAGGTTTTACAGCTAAAATACGTTCTTCTGATTCGGCTATAAACATATTTTCACGATATTTATCCCAATGACCTGAAGCTTCCCATAATGTTCTATCTAACAATTGTGGGGTACACACCTCAAAATAACCATCTTTTATGATACAATTATGGATATAATTTTTTAAAACATTGTATAAAATCCACCCTTTTGGATGCCAAAAAATACATCCTGGAGATTCTTCTTGCATATGGAATAAATCCATATCCTTAGCTATTTTTCTATGATCTCTTTTTTCTGCTTCTTCTAAATTATGTATATAATTATCCAATTCTTCCTTAGTTAACCAAGATGTAGCATATATTCTTTGTAACATTTCTTTTTTAGAATCACCGCGCCAATAAGCACCTGCAACTTTCATAATTTTAAAATAATTTGTTGCATATCCCGTTTTAGGTAGGTGAGGACCTCTACATAGATCAAAAAATTTATCTTCATGCCTATATATACTAACAGTATCTAAATTGAGATCAGTAATTAATTCTAGTTTGAATTTGTCATTAGCAAACATGGATAACGCTTCAGTTTTTGTAATATCCTCTCGAATAATTTTATAATCGGCCTTTATAATTTCCCTCATTTTCTTTTCTATTTTTTCAAAATCATTTGGAACAAACTGATGTTCACAAGAAACATCATAATAGAAACCATTTTCTATGACAGGACCGATTGCTAACTGCGTAGATGGCCATAATTCTTTAATTGCCTGAGCCATTATATGAGCTGTAGTATGCCTAAAAATTGCTAAAGCTTTCGGATGATTTTTATTAATAAATTCTACATTGGATTCAAGTGGAATTATAGATGATAAATCCATCTCTTTATTATCTACTAACATTGCAATGGCTTTTTTTTCTTCTCTTTTTTTAGCTAAATCAAATCCAGAAATCATTTCAGACATAAAACTCTCCTAAAAGCGATACAGCTATTATATAAAGATAAAATAAAATTATCTATTAATATATTACAATTTGTTATTAAAGATTTTTTGTAAAGTTTGTATTTATAACCTCCTTCTATAATAGATAAATAAAATGTAATTAGAATATAATAAATAATATTATATTGATACTTGAGGAAAGTTTTGGGATGTTTTGGATTATTAAAAATTTCCGAAAACTAAAAAATGGCGTCCCTAACGAGATTCGAACTCGTGTTGCCGCCGTGAAAGGGCGATGTCCTAGGCCTCTAGACGATAGGGACAATGTGAGGATACTAGCATCTTATACGTAATATGTCAATCAATATAGTTTAACAAAATACGTCGACATAATGATATAATGTTAATATATTTACTAATCTAATAAAATCACTCAAAATTTTAATTAGAAAAAAATGATTGAATATTTATGAAAATTATAGGGTGCAATATAATAATAAAATGATTTATTCTAAATGTTATAAAACGATTTTAGGTGATATTACTTTTTTATCTAACGATAAATATTTACTCAAATTACAATTTGGAAATTTTCCTCGAGAAACATCTAGCAGTTCTCTTATATTAGATAATGCATATGCTCAACTAAATGAATATTTAATTGGAAGAAGGAAATATTTTGATATTCCATTCTTAATCGAAGGAAGTAGTTTTCAAGAGAAAGTTCTCACAGAACTGTGTAAAATTCCTTATGGTGAAGTGTGTTCTTACAAAGAAATAGCAAAAAGAATAAATAATGAAAAAGCTTATAGAGCCATTGGCTTGGCTAACAATAAAAATCCACTCCCCATTATTATTCCTTGCCATCGTGTAATTGGGAGTAACGGGAAATTAGTAGGATATGCTGGTGGACTTCATATAAAACAGTTTCTTTTAAATTTAGAACAGCGCTTTATGAAAAAATATTTTTAATAAAACTATCGATAGATATATTTTCATAAACAAATTTATAAATATTTGAAAATATATTTGCATCTATGTTCTTACATATAATTGGAATCATCTTTAAAGCATCAACTCCTTCAATAGTACCTCCTGTCCAATTATAAACTGTTCCTCCTTGTGACAAATGTTTACCGAAAGACATATTACGAGATTGTAAACTTTTACATGTCAAAATTATATCTCCAATAGCACCAACTTTATATATAGTATTTGGATTACCACCATTTATAATTATTATATTTTTCATTTCTTCTATTCCTAAAGAAATAATACTAGCTATAGCGCTATTACCTAAATCTTTTCCGGATAAAATTCCACAACATATCGCTAAAACATTTTTTAATGCTCCAACTAATGACAAACCTATAGGGTCATCTATTGCTAGAACTTTTAATGTATTCGTTGTTATTTTTTCTGCTATTGTTTTAGCTAAATTTAAAGAATTTGCTGCAATATTAACAATAGCCGGCTTATTTGTAGCAATTTCCATAGCAAATGATGGACCGGAAAATACTGCTATTGGATTTTTTAGATTAGTTTCAAATAATCGAAATAATAGCTGATGTTTTTCTAAATCAAATCCTTTTGAGCAAATCACAATAGGAACAGTGATTTTAATTTTTCTTAGTGAATCTAAAACATAAGAATTAAATTTGGCGGGAACGGCTATAAATACTAATTGAGCATCAATTATATCATTATAAGAATTACTAACTAAAATATTATTATTTAACTTTATATCTGGAAGAGAAACTAAATTTTTATGGAATTCATTAATAGATTTTAATATATCATGATTTGGCTCAATTATTTTAACTGTTTTAGAAACCTGACTAAAACAATTAGCTAATGCTGTCCCATAACATCCGCCACCTATTATAGCAATACTTTCATTTTTCATTTTCCATCCTCAAATCAAACAGAATTATGATAACATAAGAAGTATTTATTAAATAATACGTTTAAACCATTTTTTTTGTTTATATCGATAATAAATTATAGTAACATTTATCAATTGAGAAGTGCATATTAGTACATAAATTGGAATGATAGAATTCAATCTATTTGTGAAGAACAATATAAGTGTAGGAATGACAGCGATTATCCATAAAGAAGATATTTCTAAAAACATTGGAAATTTCGTATCTCCGCCAGCATTTAATACACCACAAATCAGATAATACATTCCATCCAGCAATAAAGTAAACCATATAAGAACCATCAGAGACGATAACTCACTACGTAAATATGCTGTATTATCATTGACATCGATTACAAAATTCAAAATAAAATCTTGATAAAAAATTAACGGAATAGAAAAAACAATGAATAAACAAATGTTACTTTTTAAAAATAACATTAATAGATTTTCAATTTCCTTTTGTAAACCTTTACCAATCAAATTTGAGCTAAGGGCAGTTAAAGAGCGAGCACATCCTTGTGCACAAAAAATAAAAAACATCCATAATAAAACCCCAATTGATTCGCATGTGGCGAGTTCTCTTGAAGTTTTGGAAAAACATATCATCATTAACAGCCATCCTATTTGAGAAGTAATCATTCCCATAGAGAGCGGGAAGCCTACTTTTATACAATTACAAAATAGCTTAAGCCTGAATTTATAATCTAATGTTCCATATTTCTCACGATAATTTTTCTTTAAAAAAATTGTAGCAAAGCTAATAATAAAGAATATTTCTCCCATAATAGTAGCATAAGCAGCTCCTTTTGCTCCCATGGCAGGAATAATATCATTTACTCCAAAGATTAGAATAAAATCCAAGAAACAATTTATTATATTTCCTAAAAAGAATACCATTATAACTACTGTACTCTTTCCTCTACCTATAAAAAATGCAGCTAATGCAGAAGAAAGAGCAGGAAGCCAACCGAATATTAATAATGGACTAAGATAATTTACTCCTTCATTAAAATATATTGGTGGAAATAGACCTAAGTGATCACAAAAATAGCCTAGAGGTACAAAAAATATGATTAATATAAGACTGAAATAGATCATTTGCCAAACAGGACGACCTATCTTTAAATATTCTTTTGCTCCATTGTATTGTCCAACAAATATATTAGCTACTTGAGTAATACCTATTCCTAAAAATAATGTAATTGAAGAAAAACTACCCCCGAGAGCAGCTGCATTCATAGAGTCAAGAGAATATTTTGTTAAAAAAAGTCTATCAACAGTAAACATTAAATTCATTACCAATACATTTAAAACCATTGGTATAGTAAATTTAATAATCTCTTTTATAGAATATCCGTATGTCATAATACTTTCAAAAATTTGTTATTAAATCGAATTATATAATGAATAATGTTTATTATTGTATAATACAATACTTATATTAACAAGACTCGTATTTATATTAGGATATATGGAATATAATCCTTATCATGAAGGTTTTATTGCCTGGAAGAATGATGCGGATTATTTAGTAAGTAATACCTTTTTAGAAAAAAGTCTTTCTCCAGAAAGTTTAGAAGAATGTAAATCTGATTTCCAATTATGGGCTGATACTAGTAAATGTATAATTCTTGAATATGACTGGTCTAGAGAAGATGGAATAATGGCTATTGCTTATTTAGAAGAAATGCAAAGATTTTATAACCAGAAATTAGATAATAATTTATACAATTCTGATTTTATAGGATCAATTCCTGCAGAGTTGAGTAAACTTTTAAATATATAAAAAGATAATACTGGATCTGAATATAGTGAATAGTTTTTGTATTGTCAGTTACTATATTTTATGAAGTTATTACAAATGAAAAAAGTTATTGAAAATTTAGAAAATGAGAATCTCGTTATTCTAAATAATTATCCATTCCTAACGTCATTCTGAGCGAGAGCAACGAGCGTGAGAATCTATTTACATATTTCCATCGTACTACTATCAACATCATCACATTGATTACCACATGACAAGCAGAAAAGGTGGAGTCTATATGACTCCGTGTAGTGATGCTAATGAAAAATCTTTGTAATCTATTTATTTTTTTTTAATAGTTATGTGATGTTATATCTTAAGGAGGTTCCTTAATGGTATATGAGCACTTTAATAGTGAAACTACAGTAAAAATTCCAAAAATAGCTATACTTATACCATGCTATAATGAACATACTACTATAGCTACTGTAGTAAAAAATTTTCGTTATATTTTACCATCCGCTAAAATATATGTATATGATAACTGTTCTACAGATAATACATACATAGAAGCAAAAAATGCTGGAGCAATAGTTAAAACAGCCAAAAAAAGAGGGAAGGGTAATGTAGTTAGAAAAATGTTTGCTGATATCGATGCAGATTTATATTTAATAGTTGATGGAGATAATACTTATGATGCAAATGATGCGGTGAAAATGTTGGATATCATTCATTATGAACATGTTGATATGGTGATAGCATCGCGTCAAGATAAATCAGAAAAAGCCTATCCAATAGGGCATAGATTAGGAAATAAGATATTTAATAAAATACTGCATATTTTATTTGCAAGTGAATTTCATGATATTTTTTCTGGTTATAGGGCATTTTCCAGACGTTTTGTAAAAACATTTCCAATAACATCGGATGGATTCGAGATAGAAGCAGAATTGTCTATTCATGCGATTAGCTTAGGATTACCTTGTGTGGAAATAAAATCCAATTATTACGAACGTCCGCCGAATTCTATTAGTAAATTGAATACAATATATGATGGATTTACAATTTTATTTAGTATTTTTCGTTTATTAAAAGAAAATAGACCATTGCTCTTTTTTGGCTGTATATCTTTTTTCTTTTTTCTTTTTTCAATTTTTCTTAGCTTCCCAATTTTTCAAACATACATACAAACAGGTTTAGTACCTAGAATACCAACAGCAATACTTTCTCTAGGAACGATGTTAGTTTCACTACTTACTTTAACTTGTGGATTAATTTTAAATAGTCTCACAAAAACAAGATTAGAAATAAAAAAGCTACACTATTTATCTATCGGTTCTGATATAAAATAAGATTTTCAATAAAATTTAATGATTACTATTGCTTTATTGTCTTATATCTTATATCATAAAACCACTTTGTAAGGGCAATTAGCTCAGTTGGTAGAGCACCTGACTTTTAATCAGGGTGTCGCAGGTTCGAATCCTGCATTGCCCACCACTTGGGAACCAAGGGCTGTTTTTTGTATTTGCATAGTTATGGTATTGCTTTTGAAGCTTACTGTAACAGATGGTCTATGAGGTCATCATAATATTGAAATATTTATATTCTCCAAATCGTAAAATATCTCTCTAAATACCTTAAAATTTTCCTTGTCATATGCAATTGGAAAAATCTCTAGTATACTTCGTAGATAATGATATAATTCAATATTGTTAAATACTGCAAAAATGTTATACAATTTTTAATTGGCATAGCAAAGAATATGAAGAATATAAAGGATAAGGCAAATTACAGAGCCTTGGGAAATAATGAAAAATTCAAATTTTTTTCTTTCCAGCAACATAATACAAAAAATTACATTTTTAGATATTTTCCTGTAATACTTTTTTCATTAGAGATAATCTCATTTAACGTTCCGTATGCTATAATTTCGCCTCCTTGTTCTCCTCCATATGGTCCCATGTCAATTATATAATCAGCATTTTTTATTAAATCTAAATCATGCTCAATTACTATAACGGTTGCTCCGCGCTCTATTAATTTTTGAAATACACTTACTAATGTACTTACATCTCTTGGATGTAATCCGATTGACGGTTCATCAAAAATAAATATTGAATCATTTTGATTTTTATCTATATCCATTGACAATTTTAATCTTTGAGCTTCTCCGCCAGATAATGCCGGAGTAGATTCACCAAGAGTTAAGTATCCTAATCCTAAATCCAATAATATCTGTAATTTGTTATTTATTTTTTTTATGCCTGAAAATTTGTTTAATGCCTCTTCAATCGTCAATGCCATAATATTTTTTATTGATAATTTATTATACTTTATTTCGTCTACGTCATTTGAATATCTAAGACCATTACATTGGGGACAAACCATCTCTATATCAGGTAAGAATTGTACATCCATTGAAATTATTCCTGTTCCATCGCAATTTTTACACCTAAGTTTTCCCGTATTATAAGAAAAATCATTTATTTTATAATGTAATTCTTTTGATTTTTCTAAACTACTATATAAATATCTGATATCATCTAGAATGCCACTATATGTGGCCACAGTACTTCTGATGTTATTACCTATTGGAGTTGCGTCGATTAGGTGTATTTTTTTTATATTAGTAGCTTCAATAAATTTTACATGTGCAGGTAAAATTTCATTGTTTATTACTGCCTTTACTGCAGGATACAAGCTTTCTAGAATAGCTGTAGTTTTTCCACTTCCACTAACTCCAGTAACTGCTGTTAATCGACCTTTAGGAATCCTGAAATTGAGAGATTTAACGGTATGGATAGGAGATGTTTCAATTTGTATACTTCCGAATTTAAACAAATCCTCTTTTTTTGCCTTTTCTCTAACGATAGTTACTGCTTGATTTGATAAATATTTGCCTATCAATGAATTTTTGTTATTTCTTATTTCATCAATAGTTCCTTTAGAAACAACTTGTCCTCCATGTACCCCAGCACTGGGACCTATTTCTATTATATAATCTGCTGTTGACAAAATTCGGGTATCATGATCAACTAAAATAACGGAATTTCCATCTTTAATTAATGTATTCATAACACTTATCAGTCCATCTATATTAGATGGATGTAATCCAATCGATGGTTCATCTAAAACATATAAAACTCCAGTAGTATGATTCCTTAATGTTCTAGCTAGTTGTACCCTTTGTAATTCTCCAGTAGATAAAGTTGCACTTGCTCTATCCAGTGAAATATAACTTAATCCTAAATCGAGAAGGGCGTTTGCATTATCCATAAATTCTTCAGAGATTGAATTAGCAATTTCTTTTAATTCTCCTGGTAAATTACTAATAATCTGAGGAATCCAATTAACTAACTCGCCTAATGTTTTTTTTGTTGTTGTTTCTAAATTTAAACCATTTAATAATGTAGAATTAGCTCTTCTATTTAATCTTGAACCATTACATTCTGGACAAATTTGAGTAGATAAGTACTTATTAATCCTATCTAATCCTTTTTCAGATTCAGCTTTTTTTAAAGCTTCTTCTACTGCTTTATAAGCATTTCTATAAGTACAATTTAGCTCGAAAATTTTCCCATTTTTAGATGGAATTGCAATATATTTGTTTACTTCTTCTCCGAAATAGACAATTTGCTTTTCTTTATCTGTAAGATTTTTAAATGGAATATCTACTCTTACCCCTAGCTCCTCTGCAACACGATACATCCATGAAATACCAAACATATTCCATGGTTCAACTGCTCCTTCTTTAATAGTTTTTGACTCATCTGGAACTAATTTAGTAATGTCTACATTTCTGATAAAACCTGTTCCGGTACATTTTGAGCAAGCTCCATCACTATTAAATGCGTATTCTTCAGCACCTAATCCCCAAAATTCATTTCCACAATTAGGACAAATAAGTTTTAATTCTCTAGCCACATTTAAAGATGGTTCTAAATAATATCCACATGAACATCTATAACTGCCACATCTAGAATATAATAGCCTTATTGAATTTAATAATTCAGTTGATGTTCCGAATGTGCTTCTAATTCCTGGTACATTTGGTCTTTGGTGTAAAGCAAGAGCTGCTGGAATATATTCTATACTATCCACTTTTGCTTTTTCACTTTGTGTTATTCTGCGTCTAGTGTAAGTAGAAAGGGATTCTAAATATCTTCTAGACCCTTCAGAATATAATACCCCTAAAGCAAGTGAAGATTTGCCACTTCCAGAAACTCCAGAAATAGCAACAATTTTGCCTAAAGGTATATCTATATCAATATTTTTTAAATTATGTACTTTAGCGCCACGAATTTTTATACAATTTTGTTTAAAAAAATCCATAATAGAATAATTATATGATAATATATACTGAGAGAGCAAGTGTTAAATAACTAGTGAAAGGTTACAAAGATATAAAATCTAACACATTAATCATAAATATAAATAATGTATATAAACCATTAGGCTATCTTAATTATAATATATTAATTTCGTCAGAATTAAAATCAATTTTGTGTAAAACTTTTGCGCCATCAGCTTGCACTCTGATAGAAATATATGATTTATCAAATAAGCTTTTAAATCTAAAAAACAAATAATCACGACAACATATAGCAGTTTTAGGTATAGTGGAACATGGAGGAAAACCTGAATTCCTTATCATTAATACAAACGATAAAGTATCATGATTGTGAAGTAAAATATTAAGTATAGAATTACTATATACAGGATTATCAACACCATAAATATATTGTAGAGCTGATACTTCAGAATGAAATAATGGAGAACTTTTTCCTAAAATTGAATGTTTACAAGGAATACCGACATTTGTAATATTCTGATCTGTTGTGTAAGCTTTTGCAATAAAGTTATATTGACAAATATAATGATAATTATTCATCCTATCTTTAATGATTAAAGCAACTGTGCTCGCATGATTAATACCTACTGTTATGTCAACTACAGGAGAAAGCATATCATAAAATTCAATAACCTTACCCGCTTTATATTGCCAACCAAGCGGAATGTTTATTTGTGCTCCAAATAAACTAACAGTACTTAAAAACAAAAATAATCTAATAAGAAAAAACAAAATTATTCTTTCAGCTATATGTCCTTAAATATTGTATTCAAAAAAACAGCAGAATTGACCGGCTCTTTTTTAAGATTGTTTACATTTATTTCTACTATTGATGATAAATAATTCCACTGCGTCCACAACTGACCTAATAAAATTACTTTTACAAAATCTTTTGCGTTATACGAAGTATCATATGGCGTATCAGTTTTTTTATATACATTATTAACTTTAGTATAAATCTTTTCCAATTCTTTCTGTATATTATTAACATTATCGCCTTTAAAATATAATGAATTGTTTCTTACATTTAAATTATGAAATACCTTATTAATTTTTATGATCTTATCAGTTCCTTTTTTAAAAGAAGAATCTGCAACATTCTCAGCAATTTGAACTAAACAGTCCGGAGCATTTCCATATTCAGCAACTAATTCTTTATTAAAAGATTCGGGTATCATTGACATTACATTACCTAGAGTGATATAGCATAAAAACAGTACTTTCTTTATCATAAACACAACTCCATCCAATTAACCTCTCTATAAAGGTATCATATAAACTTATTTATCTAATTAAAATTTTACTCTAGAATTACTAATTAGAATATGAATTATTAATAGTTTTATTTCTATTCAAAAAATCTAAAGCACCTTGTAAAATATATACAGCTGCATTTTTATCTATAACTTTTTTACGTTTTTTTCGAGACATATTCGCTTGAATTAAAATATTATCAACAACACATGTAGAAAATCTCTCATCCCATCGGCAGAAAGAAACATTTATAGTATTTTTTAGTTCCAATATAAAATTTAAAACTTTTTCACATTGATGACCAGGTAATCCATTCATTTGTATGGGCCAGCCGAATATAATTGCTCCTACCTTGTAACTTTTAGAAATTTTTTGAATTTCATCAATATCTATATAAATTTTATCTTTACGGTGAATAGTAGTAATGCCCGAAGCTATTTTCAGATTTCTATCTGAAATTGAAACACCGATATTTTTATCTCCTACATCTAACCCTAAGATTGTTTGCTTATTATTTATTAATTCCAATATGTTCAAATCTTTTAGTTCTGTTATAAAAAAATCCACGTTTTAACCCTTTATTAAATTCATCATATATACAATGCAAATATTTTAATAGGGTGGAAACGTAGAAATGTTATCAAAACAGTCTATAGATATGTTGATTGATCTGGTTGAAATAAAATTAAGCGCTATTATCGTTCAAGATAAAGATGATATTCGTGAGGTATTAAAACTAAAAAGATGTCGTAGTGAATTAATTGATTCTAAGAGATTAATAGTAAGAAATAGACATGCTAGTAATGAAAATAAAATTAATGATATAAGAACTTCTTACTAAGATATTAATTTAATTATTATTTTTTTATTTAAGAGTTTTTATATAATTAATAATATCTAGACAGAACAGAAAATAAGTTATAGGTTATTGAAAGTATTGGCTGGAGACATAAAAATGAAACGTAGCGGAAAAATAGTCGCGACTATTGGACCATCAAGTAATAGTTTAGAAGCAATAGAAAAACTATTTTTGTGTGGGGTCAATGTATTTAGATTAAATTTTTCACATGGTAGTCACGAAGGGCATAACTTTGTGTATAATGCCATTAGAAATATTGGTAAAAAACTTAATATTTGCCCTACAATTCTGGCTGACTTGCAAGGACCAAAGCTTCGTGTAGGAATATTTGAAAATGATAAGATTATATTAGAAAAAGGGGATATATTTAGACTTGATTTAGATCCTACTCCTGGTAATACTAGAAGAGTGAATCTTCCTCATCCTGAAATTCTACAAGCTTTAACTGTTGGTACTACGTTATTACTTGATGATGGGAAATTACGTTTTGAAGTTACGTCAGCTAACGAAGCATTTGCTGAAGTCAAGGTAAAGGTAGGCGGATGTCTTTCTAATCGCAAAGGAGTAAACGTCCCTCAGGTCATGTTACCAATTCCTGCTCTTACTGAAAAAGATAAAAGAGATTTAGATTTTGCATTAAATCTTGGTGTGGATTGGATTGCCCTATCTTTTGTTCAAAGAGTAGAAGACGTAGAACAAACCAAACAAATTATAAAAGATCGAGCTAAAGTTATGTCTAAAATTGAAAAACCTTTAGCAGTATCCGCTATTGAACCTATTGCTCAAATTTCTGATGGAATTATGGTTGCTAGAGGAGATTTAGGAGTTGAAATGAATCCAGAGGAAATTCCTTGTATCCAAAGATTAATTATTAATACTTGTCATCGACTAGGTAAGCCAGTAGTAGTTGCTACCCAAATGCTTGAGTCAATGATTGATTCTCCAAGTCCAACGAGAGCTGAAGTATCGGATATTGCGAATGCAGTATATTCGGGTGCTGATGCAACTATGCTTTCTGCAGAGTCTGCTTCAGGAAAATATCCATTTGAAGCTGTTGAGATGATGGATAAGATTATACGGACAACTGAAAAAGATCCGTCATGTATTAGAAGAATAGAAGAGGATACTCAATTACCACATCAAACTGTTCTAGATGCCAAATGTATGTCAGCAAAAGAAATGGCTAAATTTGCTCCAGCTGCTTGTATAGTTATGTTTACGGATTCATTTGAAAGTATTTCTAGATGTTCAAGATTAAGACCTTGTTGCCCTATTATTTTAGTAACAAGTTCAAAACAATTGGCATATAGTGCAGGAATGTTAAATGGAGTTTACTCTAAGATATCTAAAAAAGAGTTTAATATTGATAAAATTTGTAGTTCAGCGATAGCTATAGCGAAAGATTTAGGGTTCGCTTCTATTGGTGAAAATATAGTTGTAATAAATGATATTGATGATAATTCTGTACATTGTTTAAAAATATAAATTAGATGGAGGGCTATAAAGCTTTTTTCTTTATGAAAAAATTTATTGTATTTATTTGCTTTTTATTTAGTAGTATAACGGCTGATGTAAAAAAGCCTATAGAAAATAAACAGATAAGTAAAAATATAGAGGAAAAGCAAATTGATACTGGTGATTCATTTTATGAGCATTTAAAAAATATAGATATCCCTAATGATTTTAATTTGCCTGAAATTATTTTAGGGAATGCTAATGCACCGCATACACTAATTATCTATACCTCTTTTTCCTGTCCTTTATGTCGTAAATTTCACCAAAATGAGCTTCCTAATTTAAATGAGTTTGTAAATAATGGTATTTTAAAAATTTATTTTCGTAATTATTTAGATGATATGGCTGCATTAGAATCCTCTATTTTGATGAGAGCATTTGCTGATAAAAATAATAATAAAATAGATGTTTATCAAAAAGTTTATAAAAAAATTTATGCTGAACAAGCATCTTGGTTAAAATCATCTAATCCAAGAGAATTTTTGATAAAGATGTTTAAAGATTTAGGTTTTTTAGAACAACACATTGAAGAATGCCTTAATATAAGAAGTAAAACGTATATACGCTTTGCTGCGGGACTAATGAAAGAACAGCAGAGGGCGATGCATCAATGGAAGATAGATTCTGTTCCAGCGTTTATTCTTGATGATGAAGTTTATATAGGATTTATTTCAGCTAAAGATATTTCTAAAAAATTACACAATTAGTTTAGTTAGGATATTCTTGTATTACTCTTATAGCTACAAATGTTTTATTTCCTAAATAATCATTTATAGCATTTATTATTTTTAAAGAATTATGTTGTGTTTCTATAGCGCAAGTTCCTTTTACTTTAATAAGCAAGACATTGCCATTTGTCATATTAATGACTTTAACAGGTTCTGAAATTTCAGCAGTATCATTCCCTACGATTTGTTTCCATTTTAAGAAAATATCTGAAAAAGGATAATTTTGTTTCTCACTAAATAATAAGTTCTTAACTAGGTTATCTAAAGGTTTCATATCATCAATCAATTAGTAAATATTTCATATTCTTAAGACTTTTTATTACTTTTGAATTTGGAGAAACAACTAAACATTGTTTAGCCTTTTTCCAAACAGGAATGTCATCGATAGAATTACCAACATAAATAAAGCCTTTATTTCCAAATACTTGTTCTAATTTTTGAGCCTTATTTTTAGCGATAAGATTGTTGTTTTGATTACTCGCAAAGACATCTGAAAAAATTTTCAAATAATCCGCAATCTGATTAGCATACTTCACTGTACTGCCTGTTGCTAAAAATAATTCATATCCTTCTCTTTTTTTAATTTTTAGAAACATCAAAAGATTATTGTTGTAATCCAATTCCGATGGAGTAATATCTATATATTGTGATATACGATATTTCGTATAAGCTATACCGTAACATAACCAATATATCAATTTAAATATATGGATAACACCACTACTCATAAATTTTAAGGCTGTTTCTATAGAAATGTCATTTCTAATAAGCGTTCCATCTAAATCTACACAGATAGGAAGTTTTTCTTTCATTTTTTGGAAACACTTACCATTGTTGGCCTTAATAATCTATCGTTATATCGATATCCTGTTTGAAGAATTTTTACAATGGAGCCAGCAGGATGATTTTTATCTTCTACTTCACACATAGCCTGATGATATTCATGATTAAAATTATCTCCTTCGGATACTTCTATTTTGGATATTCCATATTTTTTAAATGTAGACAATAATTCCTTTTCACAAAGAGAAATTCCATCAAAATATGCCTTTAAATTTGAATCTTTTTCGACTTTTTCTTTCAATGAATCAAATCCCATGTTAATTCTTTCAAAATTATCTAATACAGAAAGTAAATCCTTTGCAAAACTTTTATTTGAGTATTTAATTGCTTCTTCTTTTTCTTTTTCAAGACGCTTTCTAGTATTCTCCATTTCTGCAGTTTTTCGTAATAATGCATCTTTTAATACAGATATCTGTTCAGTTAACTCTATAGACAAATCTTTCTGTTCTTTATTATCTATAGCTTCTGCTTCTTCTTTTTTTTCTAAATTATCATTTTCACAGTGAATATTTTTATCTTTTGACATAACTAAATTCCCGATAATTGATGTTCTCATTTTAGAAGATATATATTTAATAATCAACCTTACAGAATACTAATTTAAATTGAACTTATTAGAGTATATGAGTATACTGCATTAGAAATTGGAGTATAAATGCGAAGTTTTTTAAACTTTATTTTTTTTAAAATCTTAAGTACAACAATATATTCGACTGTTGCTTTAACTTTTTGTGCCTGGATTATCCAATCTTCAAGATATTTAAATATTTTAAATAATACAAATATAAGTCTTGCTTATTTTTTTAAATTTACATCATTTTTATCTATAGATATTATTGCTTTTATTCTCCCAATATCCTTATCTGTTTCAGCCGCTTTTGTTTATCATAGACTTGTGGAATCAAATCAAATTCTTGTTTTACAGTCTTCAGGTTTAGCACTTCAAAAACTAATAAAACCATTAATATATTTAGTTATTTTGTGCTCTGGATATTTATATTTGAGCGCATCTTTTATTTCTCCACTTGCTTGGCGTGAATTCAGGCAAATGGAATATAATATAAAAAACAACATACAACCACCCAATAGTGCAGGGTTAATCTTCTCAAATAGTAATTTTTCTGTCTATGCACAAAAATATCTTGGAGATTTTTTTTTCGGTAATATATTTGTAATTGATTCTAGAAATCCTTTGAAAGGATATACATTTTTTTCAAAATTAGGAACAATAAGTAATAATACTTTATCTCTAACGGATGGAGAACGTATAGAAATAGATTATCAAACTCATAAAAGCGCAGTTACTACTTTTAGTTCATATACATATAATCTTAGAGATATCATTCAGACACAAAGTATAAGAAATAACCCAAATGAAAAATTTTTAAATCAACTATTAATTGATATTCCTGATAATCAGGCTAAAACTTTAGAACAAAAAGCTTTGTTTCATCAGAAAATTTTATCTCCTATACTCGCATGGGTTTTTTCATTAATCGCTTTCTTTTTAGTTGCTCTTGCACCTTATGTTAGAAAAATTAAGTATTCTAGAATATCAATTTTAGTTGTTTTCATAATCTTAATAGAAGGGATTTTCCTATCATTAGTAAATATTTCGGTTACTAATCCATTATTTTCTTATATCAATTACGTTTTTATTATATTCATTTTGTTTCTTTCTATTATATTAGTAAAGGAACAGCAATGAATAAAATTTTATTTAATTACATTTTTGTAAAACAATTAAAAACATTAATATTCGTTGCTTTCTCTATATTCAGCTTAATATTGCTTTTTGAATTTGCAGAAGTTAGTAGACAATATCCTATGACCAATGTTTTGGAATTATTATATGTTTTAAAGTTATCTATATTACGATGTCCGATTACATTTTGTGAAATTCTACACTATATATATTTTTTAACAGCTACTTTTAGTTTATGGGATTTATGTCGTTCTCATCAAATAACTATATTAAAGTCTACAGGGAAATCTCCTAGGCAAATTTTAATACCATTCATTACCTTTGCTGTAATAATATCACTTTTTTGGCTGTTTGTTTTACATCCTATAGGTATATTATCAGAAAATATTTATAAAAGAAATACTGAAAAAACGTTAGTATCTTCATTTGAAATGAATAATAATATTTGGATAGATTACGGAACAAACAATCAAATCATTTTTATTAAGAAATTATATAAGAGCAAATTTCATAATTTTTTTTACTTTGACATTCATTCAAATAGAAAAATATTTGCTGAATCTGGAGAAATCAACAATAATTACCTAACTCTTACAAAAGCATCTATTTTTTATAATGATGAAATGAAATTTTTAGAAAAAATTCGTTTAGCTAACGCGATTTCTCCAAAGTTAATTAGTTTATTATCGCTACCTCCTCAAAGGCAAAACATATATTCATTATACAAAGTACACGAAATAAAGAAAAATGATAAGGTAAATATAAGATTATATGAATTATCACTACATAAATTACTTGCAAATTGTGTTGCTTTTTGGCTTTTTGCTATTTTTGCTGCAGTTATATGTTTTCCCATTAACAGATATAAAACAAAAGCAAATATTGCAATAAAAGTAATTGGTATAGCTTTAATTTTAAAATTTGCGAATAATATAATGGATTCATTAGCATATACTGGTATAACATCAGTAGTATTATCAGCCTGGGCAGCAACATTAATTTTGATGTTATTAGCTATATCTATTTTAATTTGGAAAGAAGTATGAGAAAATTTTTAATTATATTTTCCTTGTGTTTTTTTGTTAATACAACATATTGTGGAAATATTACTTTTATCAATTCAGATATTATAGAGTATAAAAATAATACAATTAAATGTAACGGTAATATCTTAATTGTTTATAATAAAAAAGTAATCTCTGCAGAATATGTGGAATATGACCAAAAATCAGATATAATTAAAGCAAAAAACAACGTAATTATAAAAGATGAATTTGGTAATACCTATTTCGCAAGTTTTGCTGAAATAAAAAATAATTTTGAATCAGGATTTATTAGTGATCTTAAAATAATTACATCAGATAAAATAAGACTGGCTACAGATAATTGTAAAATAATAAATAAAAAATATGAATTAAAAAATGCAATATTTACACCATGTTATGAGTGTACAAATTCAGGAACACTGACCTGGCAATTAAAGTCAAAATACGTTTTATTTGACCCTAGCAATCAGACATCATATGAGGATGCAGTATTAGAGGCTTTCGATGTTCCAGTAGTATATTTACCTTATTTCAATGTTATTAGTCCAAATGTGAGAAGAAAAAGTGGCTTTCTATTGCCTAATTTTACAACATCTTCTCAACAAGGATTTGGTATGGTAATTCCATATTTATGGTCAATATCCGAATCGCAGGAATTAATTTTTAAACCAGTATTTACTACAAAAATTGGACATGTGGCTTGGATATATTATGGATTAAGGATTCCACATGGTCAGTTTGAATTGGATGCTAGTATAACCGGTACTAAGTCTGTAGACAAAGTTCATAACAATAATAAATTAGATAAAAAAATGATAAATAAAATTAAAGCATCACATTATAGAGGACACATTTTCTCGAAATTTAATTATGATATAGATAGACATTGGAGAACTGGTTTTAATATTAATTTAATTTCAGATCAACAATATTTTAAACGTTTCTTTTTTATGAATGATTTAGATCGTACTCTTATATCAACGACTAATATAGAAGGTTTTCATAATCGTAATTATACTCAAGTAAAAGCATCCATATTTCAAACCGACTATTTGGATTCAGTACCTAAATTATTACCTTTAATAGAGCATACTCATATAATGAATTTGTTTACTGGTACATTTCAAGTTGATGCAACCTGTATTAATTTAGTTTTTAAACGTGGAAGAATTTCCCAGAAATATACAATAAATCCGTCTTGGACTAAAAACTTTATATTATCAAAAGGACAATTATTGGATTTTAATATAATAACATCTTTTCAAGGATTACAGGTTTCGGAAAGACAACATTCAGATTATGATTCATATTCCCAGATTCTTCCTCAATGTAACTTAACTTGGCAGTGGCCACTTATTATTAATTCATATATTTCAGAAGCCGTTATTTCTCCTATTTTAGGTGTAAGTCTCTCTCCAAATAAAAACCACTTTGATTTAATGGAAAATTCATTTGATGAAATTAACGAAAGTAATGTGTTTTCAAATAATAAGTCTATTTCTCCTTATAATATAGACTCGGGTTGTCGATATTTTTATGGAACTAAAATAAATGGTTATTCAATGAACAAAAAACTTTATAATTTTATGATAGGAAGATCAGTTGATATTAATAAATCTCATAAAATGCTAGAATCCTCCGGTAAGAAAAGAAAACACTCTAATATTATCAGTAAATTGGATATGTTTTTTACAGAAAATCTAGCTTTTTCTACTACGTGTAGTTATTCACCTAAAAACAAATCTTTTGATAAATTAGAATTAAATTTAAATTATAATGAAGATAGATTATCTTTTGACATAATGGCTTTTAAAGGGGTCCAATGTTTTTATGATCCATTTAAAATTAATGAAAATGATTTAATTGAATCTATATCTCAGAAAAAATATAAAGGGGTAAACTTGTCGTGTAACTATAAAACATCTTCCACAACTACTTTAAAATATAATATAGTATTTGGTAATAACTATAGTCCAATTGATTCAATAATAGATAAACATAATAGTAAATTAAAATTACTAAGACACGGTTTAAATTTAATATATGAAAATGAATGTACAAAATTTTCTTTCGGCTGTGAAAGAATTAATTATAATTATGGAGATTTAAAACCTGAAACTTGTTTAAAATTTACTATTCATTTGAAAAAACTTGTATAATTCAGGTAATTATTTATTTTAATAATTAGAATTATTGTATCTAGACATTAAAAGAATCAGTTATTAAAATTATAGCAATATTTGAGGAGGAATTTTGAAAATTACACTTTGCGCTGGTGGTACAGGTGGTCATTTATTCCCTGCTATTGTATTAGTTAAATCTTTTTCAGAAAAAGGTCACGATACAAGTATTATTACTGACGAACGTGGAAATATATATTGTGAAAAAATCGATAATAAAGATGTATTAAAAACCATAAAGTTTTCTTCACAAAATATATTTATCTTTATTGGTCGCTTAATAAAAATAGTATTACATTTTTTAAAAAAGTGGCACAGAGATAAACCAGATGTTTTTATAGGTTTTGGAGGGATTCTAACAGTAATCCCTGCTATTATAGCTAAATTATATGGTGTAAAAATAGTTATTTATGAGCAAAACTCTATAGTTGGTCGTGCTAATAGGTTTTTATCACAAATTGCTGATTTAAAATTATCTATGTTTTCAATGGGGAATGATTGGTCAACGCAGGCTGCACCTGTTCGTCCTGAATTTTTTAAAAATTCATCATATAAAATTGGTAAAACGATAAGAATTTTAATAATAGGTGGCAGTCAAGGAGCTCGTTCATTTTCTTCATTAATTCCAATTGCACTTCAAAAATTAATGCCGGAAGAACGAAAACAATTGGAAATTGTCCAACAGGAATCGTACAATGACGAAAAAGAATTAAAAACAAAATATGATAAAATAGGGGTAAAATCCCATATAAAAAGATTCATTCACAATATCGCTGATGAAATGGAAAAATGTCAATTAGTAATTTGTCGTGCTGGTGCTTCTACTTTGTCTGAACTTTCAGCAATAGGGCGTCCCGCTATATTAATACCATATCCAAAAGCTACAGATAACCATCAATTATTAAATGCAAAAAGATATAGTTCAAAAAATGCATGTTGGATAGTTGAAGAAGGAGCATGTGCAGAAGAAAAATTAATGCGTGTTATTAGAAATATTTTAAAAAATAAAGAATTGTTAAAATATGCGGCATCTAGTATCATAAATAATTCATTGAAAGATGCTGCAAGTGATTTTGTATTAGAGATTGAAAAATTGAGTATAAAAAATGAAAAAGTTTCCAATTAATTCTGGATTTATACATTTCGTTGGTATTGGCGGTATAGGAATGAGTGGTATTGCTGATATTTTAGTAAATCTCGGCTATAAAGTCAGTGGTAGTGATTTAAAATCAAATGCAATGACTGATAAATTGAGCAGAAAAGGTGTTAATATAAAAATAGGACACGAAGCCTCTAATGTTAAAAATGCTTTTGTTGTTGTTATATCATCAGCAATTTCTAAAGATAATCCAGAAGTATTAGAAGCTAGAAGGTTAAAAATCCCTGTTATAAAACGCGCGGAAATGCTTTCAGAATTAATGAAAATGAAAATGTCTATTGCTGTAGCAGGTACGCATGGTAAAACTACAACTACCTCTTTAATAGCAGCAATATTAGATCAGGCTAATTTAGATCCAACAGTTATTAATGGAGGTATAATAAATGCATATAATAGCAATGCTAGATTGGGAACGGGAGATTGGATTGTTGTAGAAGCTGATGAATCAGATGGGTCATTTACTCGACTTATGTCCACAATTTCTGTAATAACAAATATTGATTTTGATCATATAGATAATTTTAAAGATTATTCAGAACTTAGTAGTTTATTTGTGAGATTTATAGAAAATATTCCTTTTTATGGAACTGCAGTTCTATGTATAGATCATCCAGAAGTTGCTAAAATAGCTGCTAAAACCCTAGATAGAAAAATTATTACATATGGATTGAACAACGAAGCAGATGTTTTTTGCTCTAATGTGGAATTAAATGAGTATGGAGCTAAATTTGATGTTATGTTTTCTAACTATATTGTTGAAAAATATGGTGTAAACAAAGTATGGAATAATTTTACATCAAATATGTTCGGTAGTCATAATGTACAAAATTCGTTAGCTGCTATATGTGTAGGTTTAGAACTACAAATCTCAGAAGAAGATATAAAAACAGCTATCAGTTCATTCATGGGGGTAAAAAGGCGGTTTACTAAAGTTGCAAATTTAAATGGCGTTACAGTTATAGATGATTATGCTCATCATCCTGTGGAAATCACATCTGTACTAAAAGCCGCAAGAAGTTCATGTAAAGGTAAGATTTATGCGGTTATACAACCACATAGATACACTCGATTACGTAGATTTTTAAATGAATTTGCTAAAAGTTTAGAATTAAGCGATGGAGTTTTCATTATTCCAATATTTCCAGCTGGAGAGCAAAGTAATGGTGTAGATCATTTTTCGCTTTTAAAGATTTTAAATGAGAATGGAAATGTAAGAAGTGATTTTGCCCAAGATATTTCAACATTATTTGAAAAGATGAAAAATATTTTACAGCCTAATGATTTTGTTGTGTTTCTTGGGGCTGGAGATATTACTCAATGGGCATATAATTTTGCTAAATTAATGGGGAAATAATGATGAAGTTAAATGAATTCCCTCAGGTCAAAGGTATTTTAAGAGAGAATGTATCATTAAGTGAAAAGACATTTTTAGGAGTTGGTGGTAGAGCTGAGTTCTTATTTGAACCTGCAGATATGGATGATTTAGTTTTCTTTTTAAAAGAAATTCCAGAAACAATAAAAATTACACCTTTAGGATCTATGTCGAATGTTTTAATTCGTTCTGGAGGCATTGACGGTATAGTTATCATGTTAGGTGATTGGTTTAAAAATATATTTGTAGAAGATAATATTCTTGAGGTAGGAGCGGCTGTCTTATGTAGCAAAGTTTCTACTTTTTCAATGGATCATGAATTGGGTGGTATGGAATTTCTTATGGGAATTCCTGGTACTATAGGTGGTGCAATAAAAATGAATGCCGGTTGTTTTGGTTCAGAAATAGTAAATATTCTTGTTGAATGTGAGGGGATATTATCTGATGGTAATGTTAAATGGTTTAAAAAAGATGATATTGGAGCTTCTTATAGATGTACGAATATTCCTGATAATTGTATAATCACTAGGGCTTGGTTTAAAGGTATTCCAAATGTCAATTATTCTATACCTAAAAAAGTAAAGGAAATTATTGAACAAAGGAAATCGTCACAACCAATTGGAGTCAGAACTTGCGGTTCTACTTTTAAAAATCCAGATGGGTTTAAAGCTTGGCAGTTGATAGAACAGGCTGGATGTAGAGGAATGAAATTTAGAGGCGCTCAAGTTTCAGAAAAACATTGTAATTTTATTATAAATACTGGAAATGCTACAGCCGAAGACATAGAAATACTTGGAGAACAAGTAGCCAAAAAAGTATTTGATAAAACAGGAGTTAAGCTCGAGTGGGAAGTTATAAAGTTAGGAAATTCAAATTAGTAAGAGCAATTTTTGATTTTTTCTGCTTATTATTAAGGAGCAATTTATTTTGGTTTTCTATTACTTTTTGTGTATTATTTTATATATTTGGATGTTCTAATTTATTAAAAGAAGGAATACCTGGTTTTATTGTACAAAAAATTGAATTCGATGGAAATGAAAAAGTAATTGAATCCTTATTGTATAAAGCTTCTGGACTAAGGTATAGAGCTAACATTTTCTCAATCTCTGTTGAGGAAGTAAAAAGAAAATTAGAACAGATTGCCTGGGTTAATTCTGTAGAGGTCCAAAGAAAATTACCCAATAAAATTTATATTAGAATAACTGAACGAAAGCCTATTGCATTTTTACAGTCGCAATATAAACTATATCTACTAGATAAATACGGTAAAATTTTAGAATATGATGGAATAGGAAGTTTTGGTAATTTACCTATAGTAGTTGGAGAAGATGCGGAAAAAGCTACTAGGCATTTTTTATTTATCTTAAATCAATTTCCTAAAATTCGTAGCCAATTAGTTAATGCTACATTTGTCGGGAAAAGACGTTGGAATATTAAAATTAATAAAGGTATTATAGTAAAACTTCCTGAAAAATATTTAAAACATGCCATGTCTGTGTTAGAAGAAGTTTCTGATGATAATGGCTTTTTTAAAGATGATATTACAGAGATAGATTTAAGAATATTGGATAGGATAATTATAAAAAATAAAAGTGATAAATAATGAATGCTAAACAAATAGTATCAGTTATAGACATCGGAAGTACAAAAGTTAGTTGTTGCATAGCTAATATTTTTGAAAATAACCAGTTTAATATTATTAGTGCAGGTTCTTGCATATGTTATGGTGTTAAGGCAGGAATTATAGTCGATATAGATTCTGTCACAAAATCTGTAGCTAAAGCTGTAGAAATGGCAGAGAATGCCACTAATTTAAGAATAAAATCAGTATATGTAAATATATCAGGTAGATATGTTCAATCTAAAATAGTTTCAACAAAATTACATATTGGTGGAAGATTAATAAAACATCAGGATATAACCAATATTTTGCTTGAATGTCGGGATCGAAATTATAATATGGAAACAGTTCATGTTGTTCCTATTATGTTTGAGCTAGATGATTTGAATGGTATCACTGAACCTATAGGTATGTTTGCTAATATATTAAAAGTAGATGCAAACGTAGTTAGTATTTCTAAATCACAACTTAGTAATATTTTAGTATGTCTATCAAAATGTCATCTTGATATTTTAGGATTTGTTCATAGCGGATATGCATCCGGTTTATGTATGCTCGATGATTCTTTATCAGAGAGCAATCAAATTGTTATTGATTTTGGTGGAGGTGAAACCTCTGTTAACTTTTTTTACAAAGGAATTTTTTGTGGTTCTGAAAGTATACCAATTGGTAGTAAAAACATTACAAAAGATATTTCCTATGGATTACATGTTTCTTTCAATAATGCTGAGAGACTAAAAACATTATATGGAGCGGCTTTTGCTTCTCATGACGATAATAAAGAAAATATTATGATTCCCGTTATAGACGAAGATGATGTAGTTAGTTTGAGTCAATTATCTAAAATAGAATTAAATAGAATTATTCAACCAAGAGTAGAAGAAATATTAAATTTTATTAAAGAAAAGATAAATAATTCTGTTTTTTCAAAGAATTTTACTAAAAATATTATAATTACTGGTGGAGGCAGTATGTTAACAGGTATAAGGGAATTTACTTCTGAATTTTTAAAAATGAATATTAAAACTAGAAAAATAGATGATTATCTTGATAATTCAGGAATACAGATTAATAATGAATTTGCAACATCATTAGGTATGATTAAATTTGCCATGAATATGGAGGAAAATTCTATAAATCATAAACAAGATTTTAACCTAGATAAAAAAGAGAGTTTTTTTAAAAAAACAATAAATTGGTTAGAAAAAAACTTGTAATATAAACATTCCTGCTATACACTGAAATTAATAGAAATTATGAGCAGGAGTTTATCAATGGTTGATGAGAATATTTCAGCAGTTTCACCTAATACTACTGATACACAGGGGGATTTTTTTTCTGCAGATCCTTTTTCTAGTATGGATAATTATTTAAAGCCTAAAATTACTGTAATAGGAGTTGGTGGTGCTGGAGGTAATGCTGTCAACAATATGATAAAATCAGAATTAAAGGGTGTTGAGTTTGTAGTCGCAAATGCTGATGCTCAAGCGTTAATGCAATCATTGTGTGAAAAACGTATTCAATTAGGTTTAGAAATTACTAGAGGATTAGGTGCTGGAGCAAGACCAGATGTTGGTCGTGCGGCAGCTGAAGAAGCAATTGAAGAAATAGTGGCTCATATTAAAAATAGTAATATGGTATTTATTACCGCAGGTATGGGAGGAGGGACAGGTACTGGAGCAGCTCCTGTTGTTGCCAGATTAGCTAAAGAGATGGGAATTCTTACAATAGGTGTCGTTACGAAACCATTTCATTTTGAAGGTACCAATAGAATGCGGTTTGCTGAAAAAGGAATAGATGAACTTCAACAATATGTTGATACTCTTATTGTTATTCCTAATCAGAATTTATTCAGAGTAGCTAATGAAAAAACAACTTTTGCAGATGCATTTAAAATGGCAGATAATGTTTTAAGATCAGGTGTACAAGGGGTTACTGATTTAATGGTAATGCCTGGTCTCATAAATTTGGATTTTGCTGATATTAAAACTGTTATGAGTGAGATGGGTAAAGCCATGATGGGAACCGGAGAAGCAGAGGGTGAAAAAAGAGCGATAGATGCTGCAGAGTCAGCTATTTCTAATCCTTTATTAGATGATGTTTCTATGAAAGGAGCTAAGGGTATTTTAATAAACATTACTGGCGGTTATGATATGACATTATATGAAGTTGATGAAGCTGCTAATAGAATTAGAGAAGAAGTTGATCCTGAAGCAAGAATTATTTTTGGTTCTACTTTTGATGAAAGAATGGAAGGGAAAATGAGAGTTTCTGTTGTTGCTACAGGTATTGATGCTGCTGCTGTAAAAGAGAAATTAAAAAAACTCGAAGAACAGGTCTCTGCCACAGTAGCGGAAGAGTCGAATACTGCTGAAAATGTTCAGCCATTAGTGGATAATAATGATTCTAAGAAAGTTGGAACTGTTGCTATAGCAGAAAGTCCTACTAAAAATCTTGTCCAAGAACAATCAAATACTTCATTTGCTCCTAAAAAAAAGATGTCATTTTTTGAACGTTTAACAGGTATCAAATCTTTTTCATCAAAGAGAAATGAGCAATTCCAATCTCAGCAGACTACAGTAAAATCTATTGAAAATGGTAAAAATGAAGAAGATTTAGAAATTCCTGCTTTTTTAAGGAGAAATTCATAATTAATATTATTATTTTTAATAGAATAAGTAATTGCATTGTTTATATTTGAAGAATCTTATAGATTTTTGTTTGAAAGCTATTTTTTTGTATCATAAATATAATAACAAATAGAGCTGATATTGGTATTAATTATACAATAATTGTATCTTCTTTTGGTAATTCAGATAAAAATCTAGACGGTTGGCTGATTTGCCATTGATTATGTATTTTTCTATTAAGAGCATAAGAAATAAATACTCTTCTTTTCGCTCTAGTAATTCCCACATAAGCTAAACGACGTTCTTCTTCTATATTTCCTTCAATTAAACAAAGATTATGCGGAAAAACCCCTTCTTCCCATCCTGATAAAAACACGCTATCAAATTCTAATCCTTTTGCACTATGTAATGTCATTATACTGACAACATCTTCAAAAGCATTTTTTGGAGAATCCACTACCAAACTAACATGTTCCATAAAGGTTGGTAAATCTGGAAACTCTTCTAACGCTGTTAATAGTTCCTTTAAGTTTTCTATTTTTGTTTGAGATTCTACTGATTGTTCTTGATTCAACATATCAAAATAACCTGTTTCATTAATAATAGTTTTAGCAATATCAGCAGGAGTCAAATTATTCTTATCACGAATAGATTCAATCAAATTAATAAATTCATCTATAGACTTTAATAAAGAACCTTTTAATAAGTTCTCTTTCGACATATCTTTTGCAGCCTGATAAAGAGAAATATTATGCTCACTTGCATATGTATAAATTTTTGATACAGCTGCAACACCAATACCTCTTTTAGGAACATTAATGATACGTTCGAAAGCTAAACTATCATTTATTTGATAAATAAGTCGCATATAAGAAACGATATCTTTTATTTCTTGTCTATCATAAAATTTTAGACCACCTATAACTTTATATGGAATACTATATGCTATGAATCTGTCTTCAAATTCTCGAGTTTGATATCCTGCTCTTACTAATACAGCAATTTGCTTATATTGCACATTATTATGACGTTTTAAATCTTCAATTTGTTCGGAAATAATTTGAGCTTCTTCAAATCCATTATATGTACATTTTATTAAAATTTTTTCTCCCATTTTTCCTTCTGTCCAAATAGTTTTTCCTAAACGCTGCTCATTATGAGATATAAGCGCTGTTGCTGCACTCAGAATATGTCCATCTGAGCGATAATTTCTTTCAAGTCTAACTATTTTTGTATTTTGAAAATCATTTTCGAATCTAAGAATATTGCCTATTTCCGCTCCTCTCCAACTGTATATAGCCTGGTCATCATCGCCAACACAGCATAAACCTGTACCTAATGGAGTTAACATTCTAACCCATATATATTGAGCCATATTTGTATCTTGATATTCATCAATCAAAATATATTTAAATTTATTTCTATATTTTTGTAAAATATCTGGAAATTTTTTAAATAGCCTTATAGCATTAAGTAATAAATCACCAAAATCCATGGAATCATAATTGACTAATCTTTCTTGATATATTTTATAGATTCGCCCTTCCATGGATGAGTTATCTATTCGTGTATCACCTGGCGTTATTCCTTTGTCTTTCCAACGAGAAATTTTATTTGCTATTCCATTGACTATTTTTTTATCTAGATTCAATTCCTTAACGATTTGTCTTATTAATTTAATCTGATCATCTGTATCTATTATTGTATAATCATTACTAATGCCTAATATATCTGCATGTTGTCTTAAAATTTTTGCACAAATGGAGTGAAATGTTCCTAACCAAACTTCTTCTGCGCCAGGTGTTAAATGAAACAAACGTTCTTTCATTTCTTTTGCAGCTTTGTTGCTAAAAGTTACAGCTAAAATTTGAGAAGGGAAAGCAAGACCATTTTCTATTATGTAAGCAATTTTTGTAGTTAATACTTTAGTCTTTCCAGTACCTGCACCAGATAAAACTAATAATGCTTTATCTAAAGTCGTAACAGCTTCATATTGTTCAGGGTTTAAATCATAAAGCAACTTTTTATTTATTTCATCAACTTTTGATATGGCATTATTCTGCATGATAGTTAAAATTCTCTTAATTATATATTATTATAACAGTTATCTATAAAATTTATAGTTTGTAATTAATTAAGTTTTACGAGGAGTCAAATGAGGATTTTTATAGCATCAGATCATGCGGGATTCTTATTAAAAGAAATATTAAAGCAACATTTTAACTTAGTAGATCTGGGTTGTAATAGTAAAGATTCATGTGATTATCCCATATTTGCTCATAAATTAGCAGAATCCATTAAAAATAATGATAAAGGTATTTTAATTTGCGGTACAGGTATAGGGATGTCTATTACTGCAAACAGACACAAAAATATAAGAGCGGCGCTATGTACTGATATACAAATGGCTGAGTTATCTAGAAAGCACAATAATGCAAATGTTATCGTACTAGGGGCGAGAATTATTTCAACAGAAATAGCTATCAATTGCATTAAAATTTTTCTTAATACAGCATTTGAAAGAGGCCGTCATTTACATAGATTGAATTTAATAAATAATATATTTTAAATAATTATATATCCATAAAATATATGTTACAATTAAAAAAAAGATAGGGTAGGGGTAATAGGGTTTGATTTTTTCTTTACATCATTAGATATCTTGCGAAAGTCGAATTTTTCTATTTCGTTCGTGTCACTCCTCACAATGACGACGCATAGCGTCAGCGAGAGATGACCTTTTCCTTAGCGTCATCACGAGGATCTGAGCGACGTGGTGATCCATAACAATACTGAAACGCAGACAGAGACATAAACATAGAAATGGATTCTCACGCTCGTTACACTAGCTCAGAATGACGCTAAAAGCGTGAGAGTAGAATAAAAACTAATTCACTATACCGACACCTCGACTCCATAAAATATAATAACCTTCTTTATTCGTATTACTACCTCCACTAAAAAGTTTTTCTACCATTGCAGAAGAAAAGGGATGACGCAATACTACTGTAAGTACAAAAACATGACCAGAGGGAGTACCGTTTAGCAGATAATTTTTTCTGTTAGTACCACCCACATCAGAAGGTATTTCATGTGTCTCACCTCTTAACATAACTTTAGATGATCCTGATCCAAAAGTCGCAGCAGTTGCATTAGAGACAGGTAATGCACTGTCACTACCATCTAAAGGATAAACAATACCTTCGCCACCATATGGAGACTTACTCATCATTGTTGCAAGATCAGTATAAACTCTACAGTAAAATCTTGCTCGTCCTATTGGGATATATTTTGGTAAGTATTTCTTAAAAATAGCATCAAAATTTTTTACGTTACCTCTATTGATAAGATCAAATGTACATTCTTTACAAATAGAATCAATAGCGGTTTTTTCTATATTAATTTTTATTAATTCAAAAGCAAACAAGACTAAGTAAAGTACAATAGGTATTGTTAAAGCAAATTCTATAATTAATGAACCTTTCTTATGTAATTTTATTACTTTAAAAATTTTCATTTTAACTGGTGTAATAATACTTTTATACTTTGTCATTTCTATTACATCAAACACAAGCTCAGCTTAATGCTAATTCTTTAATTTTTTATTAATAAGTTATTGTAAAAATGTACCTATTTCGACATTAACTTTTAATGGAATAGAAAATGAAATACAATTTTCCATAATATTCTTAATCTCTCTAACTGCTTGTTCTAATTTATCATTTTTTATCTCAAAAACTAGCTCATCGTGAATTTGAATAAGCATTCGAGAAAATAAACCGAGTAATAATGGGTGTATTTGAATCATAGCCATTTTTACTATATCTGCAGCAGTACCTTGTATAATTGCATTCAGTGCCTGCCGTTCACTAAATTGTCTCAAATTAAAATTTTTAGATAAGATATCATGAATATAACAACGCCTTCCTGTTATCGTTTCTACATATCCATTATGCCTAGCAAAGCTTAAAACTTTTTCTTTAAAATTATGAAATTCTGGAAAACTATTAAAATAATTTTCAATATACCACTTTGCTTTATCCAAAGTAATATTCAAAGATTTCGATAACCTAAAAGGAGACATTCCATATATAATACCAAAATTTACAGTTTTAGCCTTACTTCTCATTTCAGGAGTAACTATACTTTCACTAACTTTAAATATATTTGCAGCTGTAGTTGTATGAACATCTCTATCGAGAGAAAATGCTTCTTTTAGTAACTTTATATCTGCTAAATGAGCTAAGACCCTTAATTCAATTTGAGAATAATCAAATGATACTAATTTATATCCTTCAGAACTAATAAAAGCACTCCTTATTTTTTTTCCTAATTCTGAACGGTATGGAATATTTTGCAAATTTGGATTAGATGATGATAAACGTCCAGTAAGAGTCGAGGTAGAATGAAAAGTAGTATGTACTCTCTGAGTATTAGAATCAATTAATTTAAATAACGGTGTGACATAAGTAGATGCTAATTTTGATAATTTTCTCCATTCTACAACTAATTTGGGAACCGGACTAAAATCATACATTTCTTCTAAGCTTTCTACATCTAAAGAAGTTTTATTCTTTTGCTTAGGAATATGTAAGGAATCAAATAATACTTCTGCTAATTGTTTTGTTGAAGCTATATTAAATTTATATCCAACAATTTCAAAAATTTTATATTCTATTTCCTTTATTTTTATATTAATTGCATTAGAAACCTCTTTTAATTTAGATGCAGAAACCATAACGCCATTTGTTTCCATTTGATTTAATACATCTATTAAAGGCATATCTATTTTTTTATAAATTTTTATTAAATTAGACTTGTTTAGTTCCGAATACATATTTTCAAACTCATCATAGAATAATTCAGCGACTAAACTAGCCTGTTCAGGATTACAAATTTCAGAAAATGCAAATTTACAAATATAAGAATCATTTTCTCGAAAAATAGAAGATAATTTATCTCCTGTAACGCCGTATAATAAATAAGATATGGATATTATATCTTGGAATGCTTTTATACTTCCAAATAATTTCAATATTTGTCTTGTTCCGATTTTTGTAATGGACAAATCTTGAAAATAAGGCCTAAGTACAGAAGTAATACTAATTAAAGACAATGTGTTTTTATTTATTTGAATCTCATCTGAAATATAGAAAAAACATTCTGCAATTTGTGATTCCGTACAAATAACTAAGACTTGCCCTCCATTAAAACAAAGGGTAGAAAATAAACTTATTTTTTTCGGACGATTAAATTCTAAAAAATTGTGTAAATCATCCAAATTTTTTATATAAATATATTTTCTTTGTTGCTTTTCTTTTCTTTCATTAAAATTTTTCAACCTTTTTACAAGAGAACGAAAATTTTGCTCTTCTAAAAATGATATGGCATTATTAATATTCATCGATACTTTTAAATCTGAAAAATTTTTCGATATTGGGACATTACGGCATAAAGTTACAAGTTTTTCAGATAATAATAACGCTTCATGATTATCTCTGAGTTTTTCTCTAATTCGAATTGGTGTTATTTTGTCTATATTCTCATAAATACAATCTATAGTTTTAAATTCATTTACTAATTTAGCAGCAGTTTTAGGGCCTATACCATCTATACCTGGAACATTGTCAGTTTTATCCCCCATAAGAGATTGTAACATTACCATTTGTTCAGGATATACCCTGTATTTTTCAAATACCTCTTTTTTTTTTATAATTTTAGATTTTATTGGATCAAATAAGTAAGTATTTTCATTAATTAATTGCATTAAATCCTTATCTGAAGCAACGATTCTAACTTCGTAATTATTATTAGCCAACTCGGAAGAGTAAGTTGCAATTATATCATCTGCTTCATATCCTTCTATCTCAACAATAGGTAATCCAAAAGATTGGCAAGCCTGCAATAATAGCGGAAATTGCGCTTTTAAATCAACAGGCGTTTCTTCTCTATTATTTTTATATTCATTATATATTTTTTTTCTAAAAGTATTACGTCCAGCGTCTAATGCTACACAAAATAAATCTGATTGTTGCTTATCTAAAAGAGATAATATCATTGAGCAAAATCCGTATACCGCTCCTACAGGCTCATTGTTCTTGTTAGTTAGTTGTGGCAAAGCATAAAATGCACGATATATAAAACTAGAACCATCTACTAAAATAGCTAATTTCTTTTCTTTATTGTTTGTAGACCGTAAATTTTCTTGTTTATTTTCAGAAAATATTCCGCTATCTAAAGATAATTGTTCACATTTGTTTTCTAAATCGATAACGGAATTTTTCATAATATTATTGCTTGGTCTGATTTTTTGCATTCAATTGCTGTTGATATAAATCAACAAAATTTACTGGTGCTAAATACAAAGGAGGGAATCCACCTTCATTAACAGCAGAGGCTATAATACTTCTAGCAAAAGGAAATAACAAACGAGGGCACTCTACATATAAAATTGGCTCTATCATAGATTGTTCAAATCCTTTGATTACGAATTCGCCAACATAGGACAACTCTAAAATAAATAATGTTGTATCTTTTACTTTAGCTGAAATATTGATCTTTAATGAAACAATATAAACGTCTTCTTGCTTCCCTTTTTCATGATTAATATTTAACTTGACATCGATGTTTGGTTGTTCGTTTGAAGACTCGATCTGTGAAATAGGATTAATATTCTCAAAAGATAAATCTTTTGTGTACTGTGCAATAATTCCTAATGTTTGCTCTTTTTTTTGTGCTTCTGACATACTTCCTCTCTAAATAATTCAAATACCATGATACATAATAGAAGTAGATAACTCAATAAACTTTAGTAATATCTAACCGATTATTATAAATTCAATAAAATGGAATTCTTTTTTAATTGATGTTAATGAACAAAAAGTTCTTCAGGACAAATTTCAAGTAAATCTAATGCACAAATAGTTTGTAATGTATTAAAACATTTTTGTGCTATTACTTTTCTTCCTTCTCTGGCAAGCATGTAATCTAATTTCTCTTTTAGCTTGTGTAAATAAATTACGTCATTTGCTGCATAATTTAGCTGCTCAGTGGATAACTCTTCTGTACCCCAGTCTGATGACTGCTCTTGTTTAGAAAGTTCAATGTTCAAAATTTCTTTACACAAATTTTTTAAACTATGCTTGTCTGTATAAGTTCTTACAAGTTTTGAGGCGATTTTTGTACAATAAATATTATTTACAACGATATTAAAGGTATAATTTAAGATTGCTATATCAAATCTAGCGAAATGAAATATTTTTAAAATATTTGGATTTATAAGTAATTTTTTTAAGTTAACAGCTTCTCTTTCGGGATTTTTTCGTATATGCACTAAATGAATTTCTCCTTCTTTAGAACATATTTGTACAAGGCATAGTCTATCACGTTTTGTTACAAGCCCCATTGTTTCGGTATCTACAGCTACACTATCTTCAAATACAATACTATCTGGCAAATCATCTTCATAAATATTCATAATATTATCTCCTTGGTGCCCAAAAGAAGACTCGAACTTCCACCCATTTACATGGACTAGGACCTGAACCTAGCGCGTCTACCAATTCCGCCATTTGGGCATAAATATCCCTTATTTTGCTTTTTCTACGTAAGAACCATCATCAGTATTAACTACAACACTTGTTCCAGCATCAATATGTGGAGGAACTAAAATACGTACACCATTTTCTAATATCGCAGATTTATAGGAGGCAGTTGCAGTTTGCCCTTTTACTACTGTATCGGCTTCTACAATCTTCATAGTTACTGTATTTGGAAGCATTACACCAATGATCTCACCTTCATAGGATGTAATTGTTACAATCATATTATCTTGTAAAAACCGAGCTGGCTCTCCAATAATATCTTTATTAATTTGAATTTGCTCAAAAGTTGAAGTATTCATAAAAGTAAAAATATCTCCATCTTTAAACAAAAGCTGATATTCATCTTCATCTAAAGAAACTTTTTCTAAAGTTTCATCTGAACGAAATCTTTCATTCAATTTTGTACCATTTTTGATATCTTTTAATTCTGCTTGTATAAAAGCACCTCCTTTGCCTGGTTTTACATGCTGAAGTTTACAAGCTGTCCATAAGCGTCCTTTATGTTCTATTAACATTCCAATCCTTAAGTCATTCCCGCCGATTTTCATAAATTATCCTTTAAATCTTGTACACATTAATTTACGATGATTATTAGTTAATATTCAAGATAAAAGTTTTAAAAAACAATTAAAAAAAAATTGGGTAAAAGCAGAAATTTATGATATAGATATTTTTTCAATAGTTATTTTATAAAATTTTGAGGAATTCTATGGTAGATATTAAGTTGATTCAATCCTATGGAAGAAAAAGAGCTAAAGGGCTAAGCGTTTCGCAAAAAAATGACTTAATAACTTTATACAACTTATATGGTATTCATATTAGTGATACCGAATTTCATCCGAATTCTCTTTTTAAAAAAAATTTTCTTTCAATAAATATGGAAATAGGTTTTGGAAGAGGTGAACATTTGATAGAAAGCGCAATTGCCAATCCAAAAGAGGGGTTTATAGGTTGTGAACCATTTGAAAATGGGGTTGTAAATACTCTACGGGAAATACATAATAACAAATTAGAAAATATAAAAATTTTCAATGGAGATGCTCGACTTCTATTAGAAAAATTGCAAGATAATACAATAAATAAGTTTTATATATTATTTCCTGATCCTTGGCCAAAAAAAAGACATTACAAGCGTCGTGTTTTATCTAATGTATTTATCCGAACTTTACAGAAAAAAGGAATATTACCATCTGCTAAATTATATTTTGCTACAGACTGTAAAGGCTACATGCAACACGTAATTGAAAATATGAAGACACTAAATATTTTATGTAATGATGATATAACGGAGCTTGCTAACAAACCAAATTGGTTTACACAGACAAGATATGAACAAAAAGCCCTATCACAAGGGAAAACATGCTATTACCTTAACGTAAATTTATCATAATACCATAAAATAGCTAAAATATTTTATCTGTTAAATCGAACCATATTTATTGTTTTTGTCAATATAAATTAAAAAAGTTTGAATTAATCAGAGTATTTTTGTAACGCACTATTCTATAATTATTTAAAATAATCTATTTTCATTAACATATCATACTGCTCTTCATAGTGATAAAAGGATTGGGAAACCTTGCGATGGTGCAAGGCAAATATTCTTGACAATGATGTTATAGAGAGACTTCTCATAATAATAAGAAAGGAAAAAGGTGTTAATAGGCAAGATTTCTACAATGATGCTAAAAAGTAACGATTTTGTGATAAATATCAGAAAGAAACATAGCTTAATATCTTCGCATAATAGCACATAAATAGAATTATATGCCAATAATTATATTAAAAATTTTTGATTTATATGATTGATTTGTCCTTAATTAGATGATAAATTAAATATAGGTAATCATGGAGAAGAAGAGATGTTGAGAAAATTATATTCATTATTTACAATTATTATAACTATGGGTTGTTATACTATGGATAATAATTATGATTCAAGTATCGGATATTCCAGTAAGATATATGGAACAACAACAGAAATTAATAATTATCAAATAAAGCAACAGTGCGAGCAGATAAATTTTATAAATAATGAAATTAAATATGGTAAAATAGTGAATATTATATTGGGGATAATGGCTATTCCATGTTTATATGCAGCTCATGTTTCTAATAATGATGACATACAAATATTTGGCTTTGCTGGATTTGTAATGTTTACTCTATTATCCATAACAGCTGATTGGTAAGAGGATACTATTATGAAAAATTTGATATATCTTTTTATATGTATTATTTTTATTTATGAAATACAAGGGATGTATAATTTTACAGAAAGATCTGCTTCTGATTTAGGAAAAAATACAGCCAACGTTGATTCATTACATAATGAAATTGCTTTTGCAGCTATACCGATTATTCCTATTAGTATATATGCTTTTTATTTAAATTATAGAAAATCAAAATGTATAGAAGAATTATGGTTACAACAATCAGATAAATTGGATGAAATAAACCACAATTTAAATTATATATCAGAAAATGATAATTTAACATTGAAAAATAAATTTAAAAATTTAATAGAATTGGCTCAAGAACAAAATAATATATAATCGCAGAAAGAATTAAAAAATATAAAATCTAAAATATTAACTTTGGAAGCCGATTTAGATATTGGATTACCTATAGTTAGAGGAGTAATTATAGGTACAATACTTCAAAGGCTTTTTGATAATAAAGTGAAAAATATAAAAGATATAAAATCTACATCTATTATATTGAGTACGGCAAAAACTTTAATAAAATGGCATTCCACCATTATAAAAAAAGAAGCGCAATATGGGATACAACGCAGTTTATTAAGGGATATTGTTGATTGTTTTAAATGGGGTAGTTCTAAAATATTTAATTTCGGTAAATTGATTAAAAGAAACAGTATTATTCTTATTAGAAGAATTTTTGATAATCGGCAACAAGAGATGTTATTAAATTAAACAATTGCTTAAATTACGAAAATTTCTTTTTATGGGATTAACAAATAATGCATTGATGGTTTCTGCTTTTCCTAAATATTTAAATGAAATTATTTTTTGTTCAGCAAAATATTCTATATCATTTTCAATGCATTATATGATATATAAGTGGCATTTTTTGTAAGAACATATTTTTATATGTAAAAATACATAAAACGAGATATCGTATTTTATTTCGATAATTTTATATTTCTTTTTATAAAAAAAGCCTTCTAATGAAGGCTTTTTATAATTATATGAAACAAAAATAAAATTATTTTAATTCAACTTTAGCACCAGTCGCTTCAATTTTCTCTTTTATTTGTTTTGCTTCATCCTTAGAGACACCTTCTTTCACTGTTTTTGGAGCGGATTCAACTAATGCTTTCGCTTCAGTTAATCCCAATCCTGTAATTTCTCTAATTACTTTAATTACCGCAATTTTTGTAGAACCTGCATCGGTTAACACTACATCGAATTCTGTTTTTTCTTCTGTAGTAGCAGCAACTGGAGCAACACCAGCAGCAGCAACCGCAACTGGTGTAGCAGCAGAAACGCCCCATACTTCCTCTAACTTCTTACTTAACTCTGCAGCTTCTAACACTGTTAAAGCTGATAATTCTTCTACTATTTTATCTAAATTTGCAGCCATAATTATTATCCTCCATAGTTTATTTTTCTGAATAGGCTTTTAAAACACGAGCAAGTTGAGATGCTGGTGCTTGTGATAACGTTGCTAAACGCTGAGATGGTGTCTGTATAACCGCAACAATTTTAGCACGTAATTCATTCATAGACGGTAAAGATGCTAAAGTTTTAACTTCAGCAACACTCAACAATTTCCCATTGTATCCTCCGCATATAATAGAGACTTTATCTTCACTTTTAGACGCGAATTCAGATACAACTTTTGCAGAACCAGTAATATCTGATGAAAACACTAACGCAGTTTGTCCGCTTAAATGAGGAAGAAGACACTCAAAAGAGGTATCCTTCGCGGCTATTCTTGCTAATGTGTTCTTAGTAACAAGATAAGTAGACTTTACTTCACGTAATAACTTTCTAAGATTTTCTGTTTCTACAACCGTCAATTTGTTTTGATTAACTGCAAAAACAGCTTCACTTTCCGTAAAGCATTGCTTAATTTTTGCAATCAGATCTGTTTTTTTTCTTTTTTCCACAGTTCTCTCCCAAACAAAATAACGAGAGAATATCAAAAACCAATGGTAAAATAACTAAACAACAGTCAATCTGCAACGGCAATATTTAAGTTATCCACACCGATGGTCTAAGATAGACTCTAAAACTAAAAATTGAACACTTCCGCAGTATCCAATCTCAATCCGACCCCCATTGTACTAGAAACCGTAACAGATTTCAAGTATGTCCCTTTTACATTTGCAGGTTTAGCTTTAACTACAGCACCTATGTACGCTTTTAGGTTAGACTCAATTTTATCTTGAGGAAAACTCAACTTACAGATACCAGCATGAACAATTCCATCTTTATCTAAACGATATTCTACTTGTCCAGCCTTTGCATTTTTAACTGCTACAGCAACATTTGGCGTTACAGTTCCCAATTTTGGATTTGGCATTAGCCCTTTTGGTCCTAATATTTTACCTAAACGACCTACAACACCCATCATATCTGGACTCGCAATGCAAACATCAATCTCTATAGAGCTATCTTTAATTCTATCAGCTAAATCTTCAGCGCCAACATAGTCAGCACCTGCATCTTTAGCGGTATCAGCGACTGTACCTTTGGCAAAAACAGCAACTTTTACAGTTTTTCCTGTACCTTCAGGCATTGCTACCATTCCTCTGATATTTTGCTCAGAAGAACGTGGATCCAAATTTAAGTTAATAGCTACTTCTACAGTTTCATCAAATTTACAAGAACTATTTTCTTTCAAAAATTTTACAGCTTCAGATAAAGTATATGATCTATCTTCTACTTTACTTATGATATTTTTATATCTTTTTCCTAAATGAGCCATTATTGAACAATCTCCAATCCCATTGAACGAGCAGAACCAACAATCATCATACTCGCAGCATCAATACTGGTAGCATTCAGATCTTTCATTTTCTTTCCTGCGATATCTTTCACTTGTGCCATTGTAATAGTTCCAGCTTTGGTACCTCTTCCTGTTTCAGAAGCTCCTTTTGTAATCCCAGCTGCTTGTTTCAAATAATAAGATACTGGAGGTAACTTTATTACAAACGAAAATGTCCTATCAGCATAAGCAGTAATAATAACTGGCAGAGGTGTACCTGCTTCATAAGATTGCGTTTGAGCATTAAACGCTTTACAAAACTCCATAATATTCAACCCTCTTTGACCTAAAGCAGGTCCAATAGGAGGCGAAGGATTTGCTTTTCCTGCTGGTACTTGCAGTTTTATATATCCAACAATTTTCTTAGCCATAAAACTTAACCTCTTACAAAGTAAAATCAATGATGTATTTTTAACATATAAAATTTCCTTTTGCAAATGAAAGAATAATTATTTAATATTCAATTTAGGTTTAAGTGTGATAATGATACCAATGCTAATGAAGAAAACTATAAAATCGACTCAAATTGGCAAGGTTTTAAATTTGAAAAAGATTATGCTTCACCTTTTCCTCTTATTAACGTAAAACAGCGACCAGTTAAATTCAAGAAAGGGGAGCAGTAGCAAGATGGTCAACAAGTTGTTCTTGATATTTCAATTCCATTTGTTCAAGTAAGAGAAGTATTTGATAAGTTTGATAATTTACCAGATAATGATTGGGATTATGAACTTAAAGAAAAAAATAAGAAAATCGCTAAATTAGAGGCTTGTAATAAGCAAATCTTATCTTTATTAACAGTAAAACAGTTAGGAGAAGCTTTCATCAATGCTTACAATACAGGCAGTTTGGCTAACACAGAACATCTTAATTATAACGGAAATACTCCTTCTTGCTATTAAGCGCCATGCATTTTATATTGCTTTCGTGCTTATGGATGATATGAAAGGTATACAGCTAAATATTAAAAATAATGATGGAAAAACACCAATAGACTTAGCAAAAGGCCTCATTGCTTATAGTGGTGAGGACATTGATAGTTTCACCTCACGAAAATCCTATCTCATAAATACCCTAAAACAGAGAAAAGGATAACAACCGTGGTGATACTTAGGGATTTTTAAAAATTGGATTAAGTTATCTTGGTTATTACATGGATCCTTCGTCATTTGGAGGATCTTTTCTCTTTTCCTTCATTACACGGAGCCATATAGGCTTTGTCTCTTTTCATTTCCCATCATTATGGAATCTTTTCCTATCAGCTTCATGCTATGAGAAAAGCGATGTGATGATCTATGACATAACGCATATAGAGAAATCATGCTGAAAGTTTAGATTCTCACGCTCGTTATACTAGCTCAGAATGACTGGTAGTAGGAGGTAAATATATCGATAAAAATGGAAGGATATTTCTCAGAAGACGAAGCAGAAGATATATCATTAAAAATATTATGAACAGAGAAAGTTATCAGAATAATACAGCACGGCACATAGCTTTTTGCAAAATATCCTGTAATAGTAAGCCTTCCTTACTCAAATCATCAGGTGCAGATATCGTTAATGGTCTTGGAACGATAACATGTCCACCTAAATTGCTTAAATCAACGAAATTTACCACCTCGGCATTCATCGTATTACAATTTTTTAAAAACGATAACCAACTAAAATGTATAAAAACAATAGGTTATGTATAATTTTATTAGTCATTACTTTCTTTCTCCGCAAATGATAAGATACCTTCCAATCCTTCTATTACATCTGGCATAGATGTGTTAATCTTTTGTATATCTGAAATTTTATTTCTAGCAAAATCATATGCTACTTTTTGCTCCCAACCTGGGCTACAATATCCATAAAATAAAGATGGGTCTAACGATATATCAAAAAAATCTTTAAGAGTAATATATCCATTGTTAACTGAAGCAATATCACCATTACTAATAGATAATTTATCTATAGATAATAATTCGTTAGCATCTTTATGTTATGTATTAAATCCGCTTTTACTCGTTTTATATATGTCCTATTATCGATTCTTCATTCATTACGTTCATAGTAAATATTGTAGAAAACATTATAAATTTAACAAAATTTTTCATAAAACAATCTCCATAAAAATAGTATAATTGTTTACAATATTTACAACATAAAAGCAAAAAGTAGCTGTTTTTATCAATTATAAAAACATTAGATCTATTACAATAATAAGTAATTATAAATTATCTATACATTTTTTTATTATCTTGATAGAATTCAAGTCTTAACAAGAAGGTATATTAATGATCATTATATTTCCAGGGCAAGGTTCTCAACAAATAGGCATGGGAAAAGATATTTATGATAATTTTTCTGAAGCTAGAGAGGTATTTAACGAAGTTGATGATTCGATTAATTTTCAATTGTCTAAATTGATTTTTGAAGGAACAGAGGAAGATTTAAAATTAACTAAAAATACTCAACCGGCATTAATGGCTGTTAGTATTGCTTTTTTAAGAGTATTAGAGAAAGAATTTGGTTTTTCTATTACTAAGCAAGCAAAATATCTAGCAGGGCATTCTTTAGGGGAGTATACCGCTCTATGTGCTTCAGGAGTTTTATCTTTGAGAGATACCGCTAAAATACTTCGTGTAAGAGGAGAAGCTATGGCTTCAGCATATCCTAAAGGAGGAGCTATGGCGGCTATTTTAGGCGTTGACATTGATATTATTGACAAAATAGTAAATCAAATTAGTAATGATAAATTTTTAGTACAAATAGCAAACGATAATTCAATAGGTCAAGTTGTAATAAGTGGTCATCAGGAAGCAGTAAAATCTGCAATGAATAAAGCCATAGAAGTTAAAGCTCGAAACGCGATATTATTGCAGGTCAGCGGACCTTTTCATAGTAAATTAATGCAGCCTGCTATAGAAAAATTAGAAGAAGTGTTAAATGGTGCCAATTTTAATAATGCATCTGTACCGATAATTGCAAACATTTCAGCAAAAGCTGAAACCCAAGGATTTCGATGCCTATTAATAAAACAATTGACAGGCAGGGTTCGTTGGAGAGAAAGTATATTATTTGCAGAACAGCATGGGATAACCAAATGCGTTGAAGTCGGAGCTGGAAAAGTTTTAACTGGCTTGGTAAAAAGAACTTCTCCAAATATTAAACTTTATAATATAAATTCTTTAGAAAGTTTATCAAAAATAAAAGAATTGTGTTGAGAAAATATTATGTTGGACGGTTGGCTATGTTTGGATAAACCTGCGGGAATATCATCTAATTTTGCAATGACCAAAGTACGACATATTGTAAAAGAAAAAACAGGATATGTTGGAACATTAGATCCTTTTGCAACTGGCGTACTTCCTATTGCGATAGGGAAAGCTAGAAAGTTTATACAGTTCATAGAAAATAATGAAAAAGCTTATGAGTTTATTGTAGTATACGGAGAAGAAACTAACACTCTGGATAATACAGGAATAATAATAAATAGAAGTGATAATATTCCAACAGAAAAAAATATTATTCAAATAATTCCTAAATTCTTAGGTAAAATAAAACAAACTCCTCCTCAATTTTCTGCAATAAAAATTAATGGACAAAGAGCATATAATATTGCTCGTCAGAGTAAAACTGTTAATCTTCATTCAAGAGAAGTAATTATTTTCAATTTAGAACTTATAAGTTTCTCATCAAAGGAAGCTAAATTTTTTATTCGTTGCTCTAAAGGAACATATATAAGGGCACTAGCTGATGATATGGCAAAATCTATGGGGACATTATGTTATGTAAAAGAATTAAAACGTATTAGTTCAGGTTTTTTTCAATTAAAAAATTCCATAACACTAGAAAAATTATCAAAAATAGTAGATACTAAGGAACTAGTAAATATTATTCTTCCTATCGAAAGTCCGCTGGACGACATCCCGGCTTTATATTTGGAAAGTAATTATTGTACTAAGTTAAGGAATGGTCTGGCTATTGCTTTAGACAGTGCTGTTATTTTATCAGGTAATATTAGAGTATTTGATAAAGAACGGCAAAAATTTAAAGGAATTTGTCGGATATCCGAAAACGGTAAAATCACAGCCGTAAAAATGTGTATTGATTAACTAGGAGATTTAAGATGTCGATATTAAAAAAAGATATAATTAGTAAATTTGCAATACATGAAGGAGATACAGGTTCTCCTGAAGTACAAGTTGCAATTCTAACTGCAAGAATTAATTCTCTTGGAGAACATTTAGTAACGCATACAAAGGATTTTCATTCAAGACGAGGTCTTCTATCTATGGTTAGCAGGAGAAGAAAATTATTAGACTATTTAAAAAGAGAAGATAGTGGAAGATATTCTACTCTCATTAAAAATCTTGGATTAAGAAGATAATTTTTAGGAAAGAAATCTATGATAGTAAAAAAAACAATAAATTGGGGTGGTAGACTGTTATCTATTGAAACTGGTCGTTGGGCAAATCAAGCTGATGGTGCTGTTGTAGTTAGATATGGCGATACAATGGTATTATGTACTGTCGTGGCGTCAAAAAAAAGCAATCCTGATGTGGATTTCTTTCCTTTAACAGTAAATTATGTAGAAAAATCATATGCCGCAGGTAAATTCCCTGGTGGATTTGTAAAAAGAGAAGGAAGACCTTCTGAACATGAGATTTTAGTATCGAGATTGATAGATAGACCTATTCGTCCTTTATTTCATCAGAATTTTAAAAACGAAACCCAGATTATTTGTACAGTTTTAAGTTTTGATAAAGAAAATGATGCGGATATTATCTCTATTATCGGAGCCTCCGCTGCTTTAACTATATCGGGAATACCATTTTTGGGACCTATTGCTGCAGCAAAAATTGGGTATGAAAATGGTGAATTCATTTTAAATCCAAAAATTGGTCATATAACTGATTTAGATTTGACTATAGCAGGATCAAGAGATGGCGTATTGATGGTCGAATCCGGCTCTAATGAACTTTCCGAATCTGAAATGCTTAAAGCTCTAAAATTTGGGCATGAATCTTATAAACCTATAATACAGATGATTATGGAAATAGCCGAAGAAACAGCGAAAAGTCCTTGGGAAGTGTCAGAAGAATCAAATGTGGATAAGATAATTGATGAAATAACTAAGTTATATTGGAATGATATAGAAAAAGCATATGCTCAAAATTCTAAACATGAGCGTTTAGAAGAAATGGCAAAAGTGAGAGAAATAGCAGTTTCTCACTTCAAAGAACAGAATGAAGAATATGAGGATAGTTTCATCGAAGCAATGTTCAAAGAAGTTTGTTCTAATTTCATGAGAAATAAAGTTCTTTCTACAGGACATCGTATAGATGATCGCATTGCTACAGATGTAAGGTCTATTAATGTAGAAGTTTCAGTTTTGCCTAAAGTGCATGGATCTGCTGTATTTATGAGAGGAGAAACTCAAGCTCTTGCTATTACAACTTTAGGAACTGTTCAAGATGAGCAGATAGTTGATGGTTTATCAGGTGAGTATAATGAAAGATTTTTATTACATTATAATTTCCCTCCCTTTTCCGTTGGAGAAATTGGAAGACTTGGTTCTCCAGGGCGTAGAGAAATTGGACACGGTCGTTTAGCTCGTAGGGCTGTGAGCTATATGATTCCATCTAAAGAAGAATTTCCATACTCTATACGTGTAGTTTCAGAGGTTTTAGCTTGTAATGGATCATCATCAATGGCGACAATTTGTGGAGCTTCTCTTTCATTAATGGATGCAGGTGTACCTTTGAAAAAAGCTGTGGCTGGTATAGCTATGGGTTTAATTATTGATTCAGATGGTAAATATGTAATACTAAGTGATATTATGGCAGAAGAAGACCATTTAGGAGATATGGATTTCAAAGTTGGTGGTACTAAAGATGGTATTACAGCATTACAAATGGATATAAAAGTTACAAGTGTGACATTTGATATTTTAGAGAAGGCTTTAATACAAGCAAGAGAAGGGCGTTTGCATATTTTAAATGAAATGAATAAAGGTTTAAGTGAACCAAGATCAGAAATAAGCGAAAATGCACCAAAGATGATTTCTTTTGTAATTCCTAAAGACAAAATACGTGAAGTTATAGGAACAGGAGGGAAGATTATCCGCGAAATCATCGAGTTTACAGGAGCTAAAATTGATATTGATGATAATGGTAAGGTGTCAGTATCAGCTGATAATAATAAGGCATTGAAAGAAGCTGAAAAGCGCATTAAAGAGATAGCTTTAGATCCTGTAGAAGGAGCAATTTATAATGCTAAAGTAGTAAAGGTTATGGAGTTTGGTGCATTTGTTAATTTTTATGGAACTAAAGAAGGACTCATACATGTTAGTGAGATGAGAGAAGAAAGGGTTGAAAATGTCAATGACATTCTTCATGAAGGGGATGAAGTTGAAGTTTTGTTTTTGGGATTCGATAGCAAGGGTAGAGCTAAGTTAACAATGCGCTTAAATAGAAAAAGCGATAATGAATGCAAAAACAAGCACTGTGGCGATCTAAAACATAAGAAAGAAAATAAAAAGAATAAATAATTTTAAATGAGATTAATTTATTTAATATTGGTATTTGTATTAGTTGGTTGTGAAACTGTAAAAAAAACTTCAAGATATGATGTAGCTTTTGATTATCTAATCAAGAATGAGGGGGGATATGTCGACAATCCTAAAGATCCTGGAGGTGAAACTAAGTACGGAATTTGTAAGAGATATAATAAAAATATAAATATAAAAAATATTACTTTGGAGTTTGCAAAAAAATATTATTATGAAAAATTTTGGTCTTCTATGTATGAGCGTATTCATGATTCTAAAATTGCCATAAAATTATTCGATACTTCTGTTAATATAGGTAAGGAACCATTAAAAATTCTTATTAATGAAGCTTTATTAGATTCTTTTTGTTATCCAGATAAATCTTTGATGTCACAATTAAAAGCGGTAACTATTACAGATAAGATATTGAAAAAGCCAAAAGATTGGGAAGATTTTGTTATAAATTCTATAAATAAAACAAATTCCAACTTATTCTTAAATATTTTCAAAGCTAAATTAATTAATTATTATTGTTCCCTTGTAAGAAAAAATAACAATCTTGCAAATTTTAAAAGAAACTGGATTAAAAGAGCGGCACAGTAACTTATAAAAAAAATATTTTCATTTGTTCCATTAGATTCTGATTATTTTCTCTTTAAGATTTTTAACTTTTTAATACTTTAAATTTTAAACTTATTTATTTTACTTGAGATAAATCTATATTTCTTATTTTTGCAATATTTTGTTTATGTTCATCATATGATTTAGAAAAAACTGGTTCAGAAGTTGACCCATCAAAATACATAAACAAAGCGTCCGTTTGTTTCGGATGTAAAACAGCAAGGATTGCTGCTTTTCCCGGATTAGTAATAGGAGATGGAGGTAATCCAAGATATCTGTACGTATTATATGGACTATCTATTTTTAAGTCATTATACGTGAGTTTTCTAGAAAATTTATCTCCTTTAACCATAGAATATATCACAGTAGGGCAAGCTTGAAGTTTCATCTGTTTTTTTAATCTATGTAAATACATACCAGCTACAATATCTCTTTTTATATTTGATTCTTTTTCAACTATAGAGGCTAAAATCAAAGCTTCTTTAGGAGATTTTAGAAAACAAACAGGAGATCTTTTTTCCCATTCTATTTTTATAAATTCATTCATCGCATATTGAGCTTGTTTTATAATTTCTTGTTTTGTAGTTGGATATTTGAAACAATATGTATCTGGTAATAGAGAACCTTCTTCTGGAATTGATACTATTTCCCCTTGTAGAAATTTATTATCATTCAACTTTTTTATTATTCTTATTACTGAAAATCCTTCTGGAATACAAAATTTATGTACTACTTGTTTTCCTAATGAAATAATTTGAATTGCATTCCATAAAGATACATTTTTAGGAAGAGAGTATTCTCCAAATTTTAATTTATACCCAACAATATTTCCTAATCTTATAATAAATTTATTTATTAGAGGATGACCTATACCATTGGATAAAAAAATTTGCGAAATATTATTTAAATCTTGAGGCTGCTCAATAATGATATTATTCTCTTCTCTAAAATTAGATTTTTTCAATGCTAAATAGAAAAAACATGTCACAATAGAGAAAAAACATATAAAACCAAAAAAAAATATAAATTTTTTAATCATTTTTAGTGAAATTTTTTAAATACTAAGCTAGCATTCGTACCACCAAAACCAAATGAATTAGATAAAGCATAATTAATTAGTCTTTGTTTAGGTGTTAATGGAACTAAATCTAAAAAAGAATCTTCAGCATTATTTAAATTTAGTGTCGCAGGAGCTACTTGATCTCTTATAGATAATAAAGTAAATATTGCTTCTACCGCACCTGCTGCTCCTAGTAAATGTCCAATTGATGATTTTGTAGATGACATAGAAGCTTTGCTATTATTTCCTAAAACCCTTTCTGTTGCTCTTAACTCTCCGATATCACCTGCAGGAGTAGATGTTCCATGAGCGTTCACATAATCTATTTGTTCTGGATTAATTTGAGCGGATACAATTGCATTTTTCATAGCTCTAAATGCGCCATCTCCATCTGGACTTGGAGCAGTAATATGGTAAGCATCTCCTGACATTCCATATCCAATTATTTCACCATAGATTTTCGCCTTACGTCTTTTTGCATGTTCTAATTCTTCTAAAACTAAGATCCCTGAACCTTCAGATATAATAAAACCATCTCTGTCTTTATCCCAAGGTCTAGATGCTTCTGTTGGAGAATCATTATAATGAGTAGAAAGCGCTCTTGCTGCAGCAAATCCAGCGACACCAAGTCTACATACTGCAGATTCTGTTCCTCCTGCTAACATCATTGTAGCTTCCCCAGTTTTTATAATACGAGCAGCATCCCCAATAGCATGCGTGCCAGAAGCACAAGCTGTTACTACAGCATGATTTGGACCTTTTAATCCGAATTTTATTGAAACCTGCCCAGAAGCCAGATTAATTAAAGAAGATGGTATAAAAAACGGTGAAACTCTTCTAGCTCCATATTCCTTTAATTTTACAGATGTATTATAAATTGCCGGTAATCCGCCAATTCCAGAACCTATTATTACACCGAAAGATTCTTTTTCTTCATCAGATAAATTATTGTCTAATCCAGAATCTTGTATGGCTTCGCTAGATGCAGCAATAGCATATAATATAAATTTATCGATTTTATTTAACTCTTTAGAAGTAACATAATTTAATGGATTAAAAAGAGTAGAAGTTTCACTATCTGTTGATTCGTCAATAGAATGAATTTGTCCAGCAATTTGGGAGGAAAGATCGCTTACATCAAATGATGAAATTTTTCTTATACCTGATTCCCCATTTAATAAGCGACTCCATGATTCACTAGCAGAATTTGCTAAAGGTGAAATCATTCCAATACCCGTAACTACTACCCTTTTCATTATAAAACCTTCACTATTTATTACATTTGTTTTCGACGAATGAAATGGCATCTTTTACAGAAACAATATTTTGTCCTTCTTCATTTGAAATTTCTATTCCAAATTCCTCTTCTAAAGCCATGACAAGCTCGACTGTATCTAAGCTGTCAGCTCCCAAGTCATCAATGAAACGCGCTTCTTCAACTACTTTGGATGGATCTACATCCAGTTTGTCCGCAATAATTTCTTTAACCTTGTTAGCTATATTTTCGCTCATTTATAGTTCCTTTATCTAATAAAACGACAGAAGGATATCACAAAAAACATAAAATTAAAATATGATTGAAATAAGTGTTTTCATCCTTTCTATTCAATATAAAAATTAGCATATTTAAGTAATTGTTTTAATAAAGTTTTTTCAGCTAATTTATATTCGGCTTCTGCGATACCAGCTAATCCATATGGATAAAGTAATTTGCCTGTATATTGATCCCAAGATGAATTATATATTTCCATCATAATCCCGTAAGCTTTATATGGAATATTAAATGAAAAAATTGAGCTGGTATTGTAATACTCTATTTCAGAGTTAGTTAATTCTTTATAAGTATATCCTAAATGATCATGTCTAATAGGTAGACCAAGTTCTGTATGTAAAGCTAAATCACTTAATTTGTTTATAAACATTGCCTTAGATGTATTATATAAATTAGGTTTTACTAATGTTAATCCTATTATTTGCCAAAATTCCATGTTATTGTGAAAAGAAAGTTTAGCTTGATCAATTTTATTGGATATATTAGTCTGCATTTTACTTAAAGCATTTTCTAGATTGTTTACTGAATTATCAATTAGTTTGACAAAATTTATAAAATCTTCTGCAGAATTAATAGATTTCAGACGCACATGTTCTTCATAAGATTGCCAATCTTGTTTATTTACTTGAATATTTAAAAATTTTGGAACAATATTTTCCATATTTAATAGACGTGTATGAAATAAAAAATTAAAAAAATCTATACAATGTCCCATTTCATGATACATCTTTAGTGCATTACATTGTGAATATACATACAAGTTGCTTTTAAAATAGTAGTCGTTGAAAGAACTATAAAATAAAGAACGAAAAAAATTTTTTTCATTCAAATTAATTTTAATATTACCTTTATGATGTTGCGTTACTTCTCCAGGTGATAAACTAAAAGTGATATTGCTGTCGTTAATCCAAGGGTTATAATCATAGAGATAATCAATAGAGTAACCGAAAGCAATATATGCTATAACCATTTGTTTATAACAATTACTTTTTTTTGTATAATATTTCATCTCATTAAATAAAGAAGCTTTAAAAAATTTATCATCGCATTGTAAAATTTTATCAAGAGTATTAAAAATTTCATCAATATTTGCATATGGTTTTAAAAATTTTAAAAGTAGATTATAGATATCATTTGGCAAACAATCTTTAAGACCATTTACATAGCTGTAAGCATCTATGATTCTAAATTCCTTAATTCCTATATTTGATGTGAATTTTTTTAAATTTTCTATTGGACATTTTTCTTTTTTATTGGTTTCTCTAGATATTTCGATTACTCTATAAAAGAGAGGTGATATAATATATGGGTAATTTTTTTTATATTCAGTTAAATCTTGTTTAAGACAGGCGTTTTTAAAATTTCGAGCAATTTCACTATTTCTTCCAATTGGTTTACTGGATATTATAGAAGCCATTCCATTTAAAGCACAATATATAACTGATAAACAGTATAAAAATTTTTTCATTCCTTACATTCTCCATTAATTTATATAATAGCAAAAAATAGTCTAAGAAAGTTTTATAAAAATTTTTTTAATTTTCAGATACATAACATCCATATATTTATAATAAAAAATAATTTCTAAATTTAACTTTATGTTTACAACAATTCTTTATCATATCAGCAAATAAGGAGAATAACTTTGATAATTTGGGGGTTGTTTGTTTTTTTATTAATTATAATAAGCCTTAATGATTTTATATTTTTTCGTATAGAAAATGAATATGTTTTAACATTATTAATTCTGTATGGAATATCATGTTTCTTTAACGTATCAGGTAGCAATTTTATTCAAGCTTGTACAGTAGTTATAGCAGTGTCAATAGTTACTTTTCTTTTAAATCACTTTAATTTAATAGGTGGTGGAGATGTTAAGCTTTTAATTCCACTTTTGTTGTTTGTAGAAAATGATTGGTGGAATTTTATTCTGGGAACCTCTGTTGGAGGTATTATTATTTCATTTTTCTATATTTTTTTAAGAAAGAGAATTTTTTACTTTCGCCATAAAATTATAAGTATTTTATTTCAAATAAAGAAGAAAAAAATCCGATTATTAAGGTTTATTTTACTTTCCCTATATAAAATTAGTGAAAGATCAATAAAGTCTGAAAAGTTAGACAATGATCCTTGGCGTCAAGAAATTCCTTATGGAGTGGCGTTATCCTGTGGAGGGATATTAGTAGTTTTAAATATGATTGTTAGGTGATGATATGGGCAGCAAAAAAGATATAATTCCTATAGTTACAGCATCTGTAATTGCATTAGTTGTTACTGGTGTAGTTAAATGGTTGTTACCTGGAGGAACTGTTATAAAAAGACAGCCATTGAAAAAAGAACTATCATTACCTGATATTCCTTTAATGGAAAAGAAAGAAAAGAAAAAAGTATTAAGAGTTCAGGTACTAATAACTAATGCAGAAATAAAAAAGGATCAAAAGATAACGGAATCCAATCTTATTTGGAAGAAATGGCCAGCTGATGCTCTGCAAGCTTATTTTATAGCTAGAGATAAAGAAGGAAATCCTTTAAATAATGGTGCGGATTATAGTAATGCTTTAAAAATGTGGGCTAAAAATGATATTCCGCAAGGTATCCCTTTAGTTATGGATATGTTGACGGACAAAGATCCTACAATTATTGCTGAAAAAAAGAAAAAAGAACAAGAAGAAAAAGCTAAAAAAGAGCAGGAAGAGAAGAAAAAGAAAAAGGAACAAGAAGAAAGCAATATTATTAAACCTGGATATAGAGCTATAACATTACCTATAGATCAAAAGGCTACTATATCTGGCTCTATGATTATTCCTGGTCAATTAATTGATGTTATTATTGATGAAAATATTGGTCAGAAAATTAGAACACATACATATAGAGCTTTAAAAATTATAGCTGTGGATGGAAAAACTAAAGAAGATTATTTAAAAGAAGAAAATTCTACTAGTACATTTGGAAGTTTATCAGTATCTAAATTTTTTAATCCAAAAAGTATAACCCTAGAGGTTAAAGCTAATATGGTTAATATAATGCTAAAACAAGTTGGAAGTAATGGTGTAGTGTTATCCTTAAGGAATCAAAATGAAAAAGTTCCTAATTATGGAGAAGATTCTAGTTATGATGAAGATATGTCTATGAAGAATTCTTTAATTAATGAAATTATAGATATGAATAGAATGACATCTAAAGAAATTCTTTTAGATTCCAAAAGAAAAAAAGAAAGAGAGGAAAAAAATCTTTCTATGTTAATTAAGAATATGAATGACGTTGGAAGTAGGGGAGGTTCTACTTGGTTTGATAATAATAAATCGGAAGGAACATCATCTATAAATGAAAAACCCGATGTATCAGCTGGTAAATATGAAATAAGTGCAGGACGTATTATAGGTAATGTAGAAAAGCAAAAAGAAGAAAAAAATAAAATAGAAGTTGTTAGAATATACCGAAAATTAACTCCTGATAAGGTAGAATTTGATAAAAATGGTAAGAAGTTGTTGAATGAGACCTCTTCTTCCACTGGAGGGAATATAAGCGGAGCATTTATGCGTTAAGGTGCAATGGTAGGAGAAGTATTATGAAGAAATGTGTGAGTTGCGTATTATTGCTTACAATGTATATCTTAGAAAATGTTATAGCAGATGAGCAGAGATCTGACTTTCAGCAAGTTTCTAACAAAGAATTAGGTATTATGAAAAAAGGATTTATTCATAATGTAAAAAAACAAATTCAATCAAGGCGTGAAGAAGAAAAACATATGGCTAATAAAACAGAGAAGGAAATTGAAATTAATTCTGTTAACTTTATCAAGTTTAAAGAAAAAGTAGGTGAAATATTTATTTCTAACTCTGATATAGCTGATATAGATATGCTAGATGATAGATCTCTTTATCTTAGTGGTAAGTTACCTGGGACCACATCTTTGGTAGTAATGAGTAAAGAGGGGAAAATTTTAGCTAATTATCAAATAAGAGTGACATATCAATTAAACGAAATTAAAAATGCTATAGCAAAAATTTTTCCAGATGTGGAAATTGAATTAGATTCAGTTGAAGATAATTTAATTATTCATGGAAAAGTTCCATCACCTGAAGCAGCTTCGGGTATAAAAGATATAATTTCCCGTTTTGTAAAAACAGAAAAAATTATAAATAAGCTTTCAATTGAAACAGCTACTCAAGTAATGTTAAAAGTAAAAGTGGCAGAAGTAAGTCGTAAATTAACAAAATCTCTAGGTGTCAACTGGCGTGCGTTATCTATTGGAAATGGTCCAGATAGTGCATTGTTAGGAGTTAGTCAAGGAACAGTATCTGGCTTTCCTGAGTTTTCTGCAACTGTTGATGACATAAAAACTAATTTGTTAGCGGAAGAAGGACTGCTCGCAACAGATTTAGAAGGAGGACGTTGGGTTATAGCAGCTGGTATGAATAATTTATCTGCATTTATTGATGCTTTAGCAACAGAATCATTTGCTTATGTTTTGGCAGAGCCAAATTTAGTGGCCTTATCTGGAAAATCAGCCACATTTAAATCTGGTGGTGAGTATGGATATACAGTTAAACAATCTGGAACTGATTCAAACACTACAGAGTTTAAAGATTGGGGAACTTCAATATCATTTACGCCTGTAGTCCTTTCGGAAGACAGGATTAGTATTAATGTGAAAGCGGAAGTGAGTACACTTAAAACTTCAACAGAGGATAAACCACCAGAGTTAACTACAAAAAATGTTGAAACTGTAGTGGAATTGGGAAGTGGTCAAAGTTTAGCATTAGCAGGACTTTTACAGACTACAAAAAGTACGGCTACAAAAGAAAATCCTTTGTTTAGTGGTATTCCACTTTTAAGCGCTTTATTTAGAAATTCTACTATAAGTAAAGATGAAACAGAATTAGTTATTATAGTTACACCTTATATTGTGAAACCCGTATCTAAGGTTAAATTACCTACTGATATGGTACCTAAGATGGTTTCACCTATAGAATCTATATTGGAAAGAAAGTTTCATAAGATTATGACAAATAAGCAGAATACGGGATTTTCATTAAAATAGGAGTATTTGATATGAAATATTTAATTTTATGTTCAGGATTATGTTTAATATTAACAAGCTGTCAGTCCAACTTAATTAGTATAAATGATAGAGAAATAACTGGTTCTTTAGCTTCAGAAAATAGAAAGAGTCATTTATTTAATTTCGAACCAGGATTTAAAGTTTCAAATGCCACAGAAGAACAGATAATTGAAAAATTGAAAAAAGAAAGAAGTTCTGGTATTGAAAATGTAAGTTTTACAATTATTTCTAATAAACATCCTAACCCTAAAGAACAAGAGTTGTTAGCCAAGCAAATTTCATCTTGTTTAAGAAAAGCTGGTTTTATAGAAAGTCGTATTATAGATTCTGGATGCTGTTATTACAAAGAAGCTAATAATAATATTCGTATAGATGCATTAAGTTATGATTTAAAACCATTGGATATGGAGAAATGGCGTACATCTATTGGAGATTGTGATATAGAGAAAGATCTTCCTAAGAAGGGATATGCGGCGGCATGGAATCTTGAACAGATGGTTGCTAATAAAGCAGATTTGATTTCTCCGAGAAAATATAAAGGACAAGAGGTTGAAGCAGCTATAAAAGCTCTATCAACAGACCTTTCTTCACAAAGTAGTTCTGATTCATCATCATCTTCAACATCTTCGTCGTCATCATCGTCTTCATTTGGTTCTTCAACTAGCATGGGTTCGTCAAGTTCTTCATCGAGTAATTAAAGGATATATATTATGGTTCAAAGTACTTCTGAATTGCCTCATAACTTAGTAGCATTTGTAAATGATCCAGTTTCTGAACAAGTTATTTGGAATGTTATTAAAGAAATGAATATTGCTTATGCAGACTCAAAAATGGGTGATATTCCTAGTGTCTTAAAATTTTTAAAAGAAGAACGTAGTCCAAAAATTCTGATAGTTGATTTGTCCAATTCAGAATTACCTTTGGGTGATATAACAAAAATCAAAGAATATAGTACGCCTAATATGGCTATTATTGCTATTGGTACTCGCAATGAAGTTGGTTTATTTAGAGATTTGAAAGTATTAGGAGTTACAGATTATATTGTCAAACCATTAAGTAATACCTTATTAAGACATGCTATCGAAGTTGCTAATGGTACTTTGAAAAATGAAGTAGAAAAGACAGGGAAGCTGATTCATGTAGTAAGTACTGTAGGAGGAGCAGGTGCTACGACAATTGCTGCAAACGTAGGTTGGATTTTAGCTAATAAATATTTTAAACGTACATTAGTTATGGATCTTGATTTTCTTTACGGAACAATAAATTTATTATTAGATGTAAAAGCAGAAAATGCATATTTAGATATTCTTGAATCTCCAGATAAAATTGACGATTATTTTGCTGAAACAATTATGAGAAAATGTCAACAGCGACTTTATTATCTGGGCGGATTATGTGATTTGGTCCGCGGAGTCCAAGTTGATATCTCAGCTTTTGAAGCCTTAATGAATCTTTTAAAAAAGCAATTCAATTATATATTGGTAGATTCACAAAGGGATATTAATCAAATTAATAAAATTTCTATGCAAAAAGCCGACAGTTTCATCATTGTAATTGAAATGAGTATGGCTTCTGCTCAAAATGCAGCTAGATTACTTGAATTATTATCAGTTGAGCAAACCGGGAAAAAAATCGTAATTGTATCTAATAAAAATGGTTTATCAAGTGCTGGAGCATTGCCAAAAGAATCGTTCGAAGAAATTATAGGAAGGAAAATAGACTACGCTTTACCTTTAGATGAAACAATAACGTTAGCAGCAGCTAATATAGGTCAACCTGTTGCATCTTCTGATAGTCCTTTAACGGAAATTTTGCATAATATTACAGATGATGTTTTAGGTAAGAATGATAATCAGGCTATTGTTCAGGCTATCGAGCAGAAGGAGGGATTTAACTTTAAAAAAGTAAAAAAAATGGTTATAGATCTTATAGTGAGGTTAATGCATAAATAATTGAGGATAAAATGGCAACAGAGAATGAAAATAAAGACTCAACAGCAGAAGAGTCTCCATTATTAACAGTATTTCGTAAGGAAGCTCATGATACGATGCTTAATCGTATTAATTTAGCTTCTGCATTTAAATTAAGTCCAGAAGAGTTACGCACAGAAATTGAAAATTTCGTATTTGATTTTGCTCAAGAACGTCGAGCTCAGATTACAAAAAGAGAACAAGTTGCTATAGCTCGTGAAATGGTCGACGACATGATAGGTCTTGGACCATTAGAATTATTACTAGATGATGAAGCAATTTCAGATATTGTTGTTAATGGCCCTTTTCAGATTTATGTCGAAAAAAAAGGTCAAATGCAATTAGCTCCAGTAAAATTTAGAGATGAAGCACACTTAATGCAAATTGCACAGAGAATTGCACATAGAGTAGGGCGTCGTGTCGATACCTCAAGTCCTCTTTGCGATGCTCGTTTGCCTGATGGGAGTCGTGTGAATATTGTCGTTCCACCGATTGCTTTAGATGGTGCTTCTATTTCTATTCGTAAGTTTTCTAAAAAAGCGCTTGATCTACATAGCTTGGCTGCACATGGTAGTTTAACAGAAGAAATGGTGGGTGTTTTACAAATTGCTTCAACATGTGGATTAAATATTATTGTTTCCGGAGGTACGGGTTCTGGGAAAACAACTCTTTTAAATGCGTTATCACAATTAATAGATCCCAAAGAACGTATCGTAACGTGTGAAGATGCTGCTGAGTTGAAATTACAACAGCCTCATGTCGTTAGATTAGAAAGTCGTCCACCTAATATTGAGGGTAAAGGTGAAATTACAATTCGAGATCTTGTAAAAAATGCTTTACGTATGCGTCCAGATCGAATTGTGATAGGAGAGGTCAGAGGAGAGGAGTGTATTGACATGTTACAAGCGATGAACACAGGACATGATGGTTCTATGTCTACGGTTCACGCAAACAGAGCTAGAGAGACCTTTATTCGTTTAGAAAATATGGTCGCAATGTCAGGATTCGACTTGCCTAGCGAGATAGTGAGAGCCCAGATTGCAGGCGCAGTAAATATGGTCGTACAGACTGAACGTCTGCATGATGGTTCAAGAAAAGTAACTGAAATAGTTGAAGTGACAGGTATTACTGAAAGAGGGGATATACAATATCAACACTTGTTTAAGTTTGTTCCATTAGGAGAGTCAGAGGATCACAAAGTTATAGGCAGGTTTGAGGCTAAAATAGAACAGCCTGCTTTTTTGGACAAAGCAATTGTTTATGGATTAGATAAACAATTATTAAATCTTATGAGAACAGCTATAGATAAAAGTGGAGGTGAAAAGAAAGATGATGAGTACGTTTATTGATAATTTATTTTTCTTTATTTTTTCATTCCTGTGTGCATATAGTGTATTTATGTATATGGTATATGTAAGAGATAGGGATAATTCTGAAAGTGATTCTAATCGTTTGAAAAGACGAATTAATATGTTGTCAAAACAACAAGATGCTTTATTGGAGGGGGCAAATAAAAATAAAATTTCAACTTTTACAAAAATAGAACATCAAAGTTTTGGAAGTAATATAGATAGCGCGAGTAATTTAACTGAAAGAATACTCATAATTATGAAAAAAGCTGGAATAAGTGATATGAGTTTAATAAATTTTGTTGCTTATTGTTTTATAGGTGGAGTTATTTTTACAGCTTTAATTTTATATTTCGATTTTTTAAATACTTTAACAGGTGTTCCTATTGGTATGACGGTAGGTGCATATTTAGTATACACTTTACTTAAAAGTAGAGCAGAACAAAGAAAGATGCAATTTTTACAGCAATTTCCTGATGCAATTGATATGATGATTAGAGGGGTAAAAGCTGGATTAAATATTGGACGTATTATGAAATTAGTTAGTTTAGAGTCTAAAGATCCAGTAGCAACAGAATATAGAATTATTAGTCAAAAATTTGATTTGGGTGTAGAACCTGAAAAAGTTCTATTGGAAGCTGCAGATCGTATTGATATTGAAGAATTTAGGTTTCTAGTTGTTGCTTTGGTTTTACAAATGGAAAATGGAGGTGTTTTAGGAGATATTTTAGCTAATTTAGCTGGTATTGTTCGTAAAAGACTAGAATTAGGCTTAAAATTAAAAGCAATGTCTGCAGAAGCTAGAATGTCAGCTATTGTTTTGAGTGTTTTGCCGTTTATTTTTGCGGGTATTATGGCTCTTGTAAATCCAGATCACTTAAAAGAATTTGTTAAACCAGGATATGGGCAAACATTATTAAAAATAGGAATAGTTTTATTTTCTATGGGTACATTTTTTATGATTAGGGCAACTAAAATAAAGGTGTAATAATGAATGAATTTTTATTAGATATTTTTAGCATTTTTATAGCTTTTACTGTTTATTTGTGGGTAAAACCTTATGCGGATATTTGGGCAAATAAAATATTAGCAATGTTACGTATATCTTTACGTATGAAAAAAGTCGGTGTTCAGGCGACAGCTGTAGATGATAATTTTGAAGATACTGATGAAAATATTGGTCTTACCAAAAAAGGACCAATGTTCGGTAATAATAAAATTTTTAATTTTATAGGAGAAAAATATCCAGAATTTATTGATCATATGAAGAATTTATTAATAAAAGCAGGAATGCGACAAGAAAATGCCCTTGAAGAATTTATGCGTTCTAAATTTACATCTGCTTGTGCTATTTTTCTTATAACTCTATTATTACTAGGTACTAATGACTTTGATATTCCTTTTTATTTAGTAGTTTTATTATCAATTATATTGGGGATATATGGAGGACATAAGTTAACAGATGCTAATATGGAAATGTTGGCCAATAAAAGAAAAGAAGCTATTGAAAATGGTGTTCCTGATTTAGTCGATCTTTTGGTTATTTGTACTGAATCAGGGCTGGATTTAAATAACTCTATAAGAAGAATAGCCAGAGAAATGAGGGCATCAAATCCAATATTAGCTGATGAACTTAGTTTAACTTCAATAGAGTTAGAGATGATAGCAGATCATCATACTGTTTTTAATAATTTAGAAAATAGAACAGATTGCCTTGAAATAAAAACTATTTCTAAGACATTGAGTCAGGCGTTAGATTATGGTTCATCTTTATCTGCTTCATTAAAAGAATTAGCAGTAGAATCCCGTCAAAAAAGGATGCTATTAGCTGAAGGAAAAGCTGCACAAGCGCCAACTTTGTTAACTTTACCAATGATGTTTTTTATCATGCCTTGTTTATTCATTGTGATGCTTGGCCCTGTCATTATTGGAATGATAAATTCGTTTACTGCTAAATAAAATAACTAAAAGGAATTTGATGAATTACATCATTTATAGCAAAAATACATTTGACATAAAGAATATTAGGGGGGGGGTAGATCTTCTTATAAATCAAATAGTTATTATGTTAAATTTAAACAATTATTAAATAAAAATTCAAAAGGAGCTATACTTATAGAGTTTGCATTTTGTGTCCCGATTGTAATCTTTTTAATATTTTATATTTATGATTTAAATAAATTGTCGCGATATAATGAAAGAACTAAATTTGTAGCTTTTCAAGTTGTTAATATGCTACAAAATATTTCGCAAAAAAGAGATAATAAAGCTATTACATTAACTGATTTTAAATTTATTAGATGTGCTACAGCCTTAAGTATTTATAATGGAACATCAGGATATGCAATATCTGGCTCAAATTCATCAGCTTGTAGACGTGTTGGGCATTTTATGTCTCTATATGTATATTATGTACAAGGAACAGATAAAAATAAAGGTAAATGTTTATGGAGATGGGATTCAGGTTACCAGAATACAACTCCATCTAATAGTGACTCATATAATGCTTATAATGATAATTCATATGCAGTGGTAAGATATTCTTCTAAAGAAGTAAGTACTAACAGTATTTATAAAGATTTAACGATAGAAAAAGGAGAAGAAAAAATTATAGTAGAAGTTTCTTTAAGAACAGGACTGTGTAAATATGCAGATGGAACAAATATTTCATCACATCCTATAAAAAATAGATTTGGATTTAATCTAATTACACCAAAATGTCCAACTCCAGCTAAAAATGGTTCTCATTTTCACTCTATTGTAGTTTTTACTCCCAAGAAAGGATTATTTTCTTCAACTGCGCCTAAATAAAGCATTTAAATTGCCTATTTTTTACGCAAATAGATTTATAACCTATAATTACGGAAAACTCACAAAGATATCCACTAACTTATCCACAAGTTTAGTGTATAAGTTAAAAATTTGTTAATGTATAAATGAAATTTTAATTTATATATAGTAATATAAATAGAATAATAATGGTTGGGAGAATGTTATATCATCCATTTAAACCTGTTTATGATTCTGAATCATTAATTTTAATACTTGGAACTTTTCCTTCTCCACAATCGCGTATAAATGGTTTTTTTTATGGAAATCCTAGGAATAGATTTTGGAAAATTCTTTCAATTCTTGTAAATTCAAATGAAGTACCAAAATCTATTGATGAAAAAATACGATTTCTTTTGAAAAATAGAATAGCGGTTTGGGATACAGTACAAAGTTGTGATATAAAAGGAGCAAACGATTCAAGTATTAAAAATATAATTCCAACAGATTTAAATTCCATTATTTATAGTTCAAAAATTAAAAGAATATATGCTAATGGTAATAAAGCTTTCCAAATATATATGAAATATTGTTATTCTATTACCAATAAAACAATAATTAGGTTGCCTTCGACTAGTCCTGCTAATATGTCTTATCCATTTGAAAAACTTCTTTATTTCTGGAAAAATCTAATAAATTTTGACTTTTTATAAATTATTATTTATATAAATAGTAAATAATAATTTTCTAAAAGGTGAATAATGAGTAAAAATTTAATAAAATGCGCTATATGTGTTTTAGGAATAATAATTAATATAGACAAATGTATATCAATGAGTATCATAATTCCTGGCTGTATAGAAGGAGAAACGTCAACAATTTTACATGAAGCAATTGAAAGGAACGGAAAAGATATTCAGGAGGCAATAAATTACCCTGAATCATGGCGAGATATTGCAAAAGATGTGAACTCTAGAATAGATGATATTACACACTTGAGTATAATGCATTTAAATGTATTAATTAAAGATTATCATATTCCTATCGATATAAAAGATAGTCAAGGAAATACCTCGCTTTGCACAGCATTTGAGCTTGGTAATATAACTATTATTGATTATTTGTTAAAAAATAGGGCAAATATAAATACAGTAAATAGTTATAATGAAAATATAATGTTTTCAGCAGTTCTATCTGATAATATAATGTTATTAGATTTTTTAAAAAATAAAGGTATTAATATCGACTCCAAAAATGATTTTGGAGATACTCCTTTATTTTCAGCAATAAGATTTGGGTGTCTCAATTCAACTGTTTGGTTAATAGATAATGGAGCGGATATATACCATATTAATGATAATCAACAAAATTTATTATTTCCAGCTATTGAGTCAGGCAATCTTAATTTGGTGAAGACATTGATAGAAAAAGGAAAAGGTTATTTTAATGTAAATGCTACTGATAGAGATAATATGACTCCTGCTATGCTATCACTTGAAAAGAATAATCTAGATATATTCGAATATTTTCTTGATAATAATGTTCCATTAGATATCAATATTATTGATAGTTATGGGAATAATCTTTTTCTGTATTTGACAAATGGTTATCATATATTTTATATGGATGAAATGAATAGATTGGTCACAAAATTTATTGAAAAATATCCTAATACTGAGCTTTATATTAATTCTAAAAATAAAATTGGAACAAGCCCATTAATGCAAGCTATAGAGTATCAAGACCTTGAGCTAATTAAGCTTTTGTTAAAATTTGATGTAGATGTTGCTTCTGGTTTAGAATTTTTAAACAAACATAATTATCTTGATAGAAGTGGAAGTATAAGAAAATTATTAGAAAAGACTGATAAAAATAAATAATAGCTTATAGCCGCTTATTAATATTAAGCGGCTTTTAAATAAAGTTTAATGTTTGGTTAAGTTGATAATTTGTAAAATAAGTAATAGAATAAAGACTTAGGAGGAGCTGATATGAAAAATGTTCTATCAATAACATTATTAAATGTTTTATTCGTTATAAATATTAGTGCTAATGGAAATAATAATGGGGCTGTTTCTTTTCGAGAGCAAGAAAAGAATCTGAAAAACGATAAAGATTCAAACGTTGTTTTAGACCCTGTAACAGATACTGTTAAAGATAATAATGTAAAAAATGATAGTTCTTTAAACATATCAAAGATTAAATCTAAACCTCTTGATGAGCAAAATATAGTTTCTAAATCGATTACAGAAAATAAAAGGTTAGAAATTAGTCCAAAAACAATTTTTGCAGGTAATTCTGCAGATAAATTGGAAGCTGTTATAAATAATAATGATAATAATGCATTAACGATTCAAACGAAATTGGAAATAAATAAATATTTTGATACAAAAATGAAAAAAGCATTAGCGATTATTAATGATAATATCGTTGTTATTTTAACCGGTCAGCCATCAAATATTGATAAGATTTTTTCAAAATTAAGAAACGTTTTTACAATCGATGAATTTTCTAATGATGAAATATTTGATTTTATTGATGATGCGACTGAAATTAGGAAAAAGTACCCAATAATTCTAGAATGTGTTGCTAGAATTATATATGTAAAAAAAGCAATAGAACATGGTATTTCTCCTAATTTAGCACTTAAGTTGTCTAGTTCAGATTATATACAGTTACCTAATTTTATATTAAATAAGAAAATAAATGATACCGAATTTAATCAAATGATATCTGATATTGGCTGTGGAGTAGTATGGAAAGACATTGCTAAGTATTTAATTGCTGTTAATAAATATTATGGAAACAAAAATATATTGAATTTGAAGTCTTTTAAAAATTTCCCTAAGAGAGTTCAACATTATATGCTTTTATCAGAAGAAATATCTAAATTCTTTAAAGAATACAAAAGACATGTAGATTATAATATAGCCCAAAACTTTTTATTTGGAGGAATAGAAATTAATAAAGTGAAAGCTATTTTTTCTTTATCAGAAGATGAATTTAAAGAATTATGTAGGCCAAATGATTATGAAAATTTCTAAATATTTTTTTATTTATTAACATAAATTTAACGTCTTGATATTATTCTCGTTTAAAGAGGTTAATAATGAAGGCATTAGTTTGGTTTTTCTTTATACTACTTACAAATATTAGTTTATTATTTGAAGTTTTATCTGATGATAAAAATGATAATTTTAGAAATAAAATCCAAGTAATAAAAATTAAAGATAAAGTTATTGAAACCTGGAATAATGCTGTACAATCAGTTTCGGATTTGTTAGATAAGGCAAAATTAACATTTGCAGGTCATAGAAAAGGTTATGTTAAACCAGAGTTTTTAGAAAAAATTCAATTATTGAAAAATAAATCTATTGAATTTCATAAATATTTAGAAGATTTTATTTTAACATTAAAACAATTACCTTCGAATAAAAGCCAAGGTAAAATAGAGGTTTATAATATAAGTTTAAAATATTTAGATTCTATGGTTAAAGTTATTCCAGATAAAGTAGAAACGTTACAAGAAGCTAACAAATTTATTTTAAATATAGATTCTAATATAAAAAATTTGCAAAATTTTTTAAGAGATGATCCATTAGTTTCAAATAAAATTGATGAGATTGTTTTAATTTATAAAGAAATTATCCAATTTATGGAAAATTATAAAAAAGAAGCTATTCAAAATTATAAAATCTAAATTTTTTTATTATAAAATCTGTTTAATAATATAAATTGGTCTTTGTTTAGATTCTAGATATATACGTCCTATATATTCTCCTATAATTCCAATGCTAATTAATTGAACACCTCCAAAAAATAATATTGCTAACATCATAGAAGCATAACCTGGTACATCTATTCCAAAGCATAGAACCCTTATAAGAATCCAACTTCCTCTTATAAAAGATAACATAGTAATAATTATTCCTAAATATGTTGAAATTTTTAGAGGAAAAGTTGAAAAAGATGTTACGCCATCAATAGCGTAGTTCCATAATTTCCAATAATTCCATTTAGAATTACCTTTGTTTCTTTTAGGTCTTTTATACTCTACATAAGAAGGCTCAAATCCAGCTAAAGCAAATAATCCTTTCATAAATCTTTTTCTTTCAGGAAAAGTTTTTATAACTTCAACAACTTTACGATCTAATAATCTAAAATCTCCAACATTTTCTGGGATTTCTACATCGGATAATTTATTGAATATTTTATAAAATAATCCAGCTGTTATTCTTTTTGAAAAAGAGTCATCACTGCGATCTATTCTTTTTGCTAATACTACTAAAGATCCATTTTGCCATTTTTCAATCATTGGTATTAATAGTTCAGGAGGATCTTGTAAATCGCAATCCATAGGGATTACACAATTTCCTAAAGCGTAATCTAATCCTGCTGTCATTGCAGCATCTTTTCCGAAATTTTTAGAAAAATCTATAATTTTTATTTGAGGCACTACTTGCTTTTTGATAGTTAATTTCTCTAATGTATTGTCTATAGAGCCATCATTTATACAAATAATTTCAAATGATAATTTCGTTTTATGAAGTTCATTAATAACAACATTAAAGAAATCATCAAGAGATTCAGATTCATTATAACATGGTAATATTATACTTAAGTCTGGAGTATTTACCATTTTATTCTATACCGGTTGAAATAAAATCAGATTGATATTTTTTTATTGCTATATTACTTGCTGATGAGTCTGATATTAATTCTGTTTCAATATCATCATTTAAAGAAATATCTTCTTTATATGGAATTTGTCTTTTTATATCTTTTAATACTTTATTATTATCAAATATTAACTTGACCACTACTTTATTTTTCATTTCTATACCTCTGAAAGGTAATAGTTCGGATGTAGCGCCAGAATATATCCATGTAAATTCATTTTGTTGTAAAGATGGAGTACCACATTTTTTTAATACTTCATCCATGGTTGTCTTTCCAATGGTAAATGAATTTAAGTTTTCCGATATAAGAGCATTTCCTCTATAGTTTGTAACAGGTTGACACGCTACTAACAATAAAGTACTAAATAAAAGAAGATTTTTCATAAGATAACTCCATTGTTATTTTAGTTTAATGAGTAGTTTATTAAATTTCAAGACTATATAATACTAAGAAATATATCATTGGATAGATTTTTATTTTTTGTTATAGTTAAACGACAAAGTTGAGTATGTGTAAATGGGGTATAATTCCTTTTTTGAAAAAGATTCTTTAACAGATTATATTTCTGATATCAGAAAAATTCCTACTCTTACAGAAGATGAAGAATTTGAGTTGGCTAGTCGTTGGAAAGAAAAAGGCGATAAGAACGCTTTGAATAAAATTATTGCTAGTCATCTTAAATTAGTTGTTAAAATTGCAAAAGGATATTCTGGATATGGATTATCAATTTCTGATTTAATAGCAGAAGGTAATCTTGGTATTATGCACGCAGTGCAACATTTTGATCCATCTATTGGCTACAGATTTTCTACTTATGCAGCATGGTGGATAAAGTCAAAAATACAGGATTTTGTATATAATTCATGGTCTATTGTAAAACTTAGCGCGACGAAAAATAATCGCAAGTTATTTTTTGGGCTTAGAAAAATGAAAAATTTATTAGGAATAGATGATCAATCTGATAAAAATGTAAAAATATTAGCAGAAAAGTTAAATGTTACTCCAGAAGAAGTAAGACAAGTTGATACTAGACTAACTCATAAAGATTTTTCAGTTAATACTCCAATAGGGGAGGATGGTGAAACATCTTGGCAAGATTTTATGGTAGATAAAGGAAAATCTCCAGAAAATGATATATTTGAACGTCAAGAATATGAATATAGAAAAAAAGTTTTACATAAAGCTTTAAATACTTTGTCTAGAAAAGAGTATGATATTATTCTTATGCATCGCTTAGAAACTCCTCCTAAAACTTTACATGAAATTGGAGATAAAATGAGTATTTCAGCTGAAAGAGTAAGGCAATTGGATAAACAAGCTTTTTTGAAAATTCAAAATTATATTAAATCAATAGATTGGGAAAATAAAACATTGTCTAAAAAATATAATAAATTATCATCATTTTTTATAAATGTTACCATTTGATTATTATCATAAAATTTATATTATATGAGTTGAATAATATTTTTTTAAATCAAAAAGTTTCTATTTTTAGAAATTTTTTTTAAATAAAATCCCTTCATCTGAAAAAATAACTCCTTATAAAATAAAATCAGAATTAGATAAAGTGTTTATAGGACAAGAAAAAGCAAAAAAGGTTTTAGTAACTTCATTATTTTATTTACTATATAAAGAGAAAAAATCTAATGTTTTATTAATGGGACATACAGGTTGTGGTAAGACATTATTAATTCGAACTGTAGCTAGTATTATGAAAATACCATGCATAAAAATATGGGAGAATTTTCAGGGACAGGTTTTTGTTGGAAGAGATTGTAAAGATATATTAATGGACGTTTGCTATAACGTACATATAGAGATATGACTATACCAACAAAGAAGATTGTATTTGTTGTGGCAGGGGTTTTTCATGGATTAGATAAAATTATTGATGCTAGAACAGAATTATCTACAAGTAATTCATTATTAAAATATGCAGAACTAGGCGATTTTGTTAATTATAGATTTAAACCTGAGTTTATAGTAATGTTCACTTATAGAAATATAATGGATAATCTAAATAAATAGTCATTAATAGATATATTGACTAAACCAAGAGATGCTATTATTCCTGAGTATGAAAGATTATTTAACAAATTTAATAAAAAATTGGTTTTTGATAAAGATGCCTTGAATACTATAGCTGAAAAGCATTAGATATGCACAACATAGATGCTAGAGGATTTATAACAGATGAAGTTCTTTTAGAACCATTATTTAAAGCTCCATCTTTAAACAATGTCAGAACTATGAGAATTACAAAAGATGTTATAGAAAACAACAGTTTTCCAATATATTATGAATAATAAAGTTATTAATGTTTAAGGCGTATTATAACGTTATATAATAAATTTAACGTTTTAAAATTTTTGATTTATGAAATTAATTCAGTAGCAAATGGAAGAAGATCTATGTTTGTCATTATTGCGGTATCCATGTAATTTGTAACAGGTTTGCCGTTTTTGTCTGCTAAAATTCCACCAGCTTCTTTTATTAATAATAAACCAGCAGAAATATCCCATTCATTTGGTTTACTACTTCCATAAAGTATATCAATGCGACCTGCTGCAAGATAAGCCATATCCAAAGTCATAGAGCCAGTTTTCCTTATACTTGGAATTAATGCGCTTGAAGATTTTAAATAGGAAAAAGAGTTTAAAGATATTAATAAGTCTTCTAACTTTTTTTTATGAGATACACGAACCTTTCTATCATTTAGATAAGTACCATAACCTTTTTCCGCCCAGAACATTTCATTCTTTAAAGGGTCAAATGTCACCGCAGCTATAATTTCTGTATTTTTTTTTAAAGCTATTGAAATTGCCCAATGAGGAAAACCATGCATATAATTTACAGTACCATCTAATGGATCTATAATCCACTTATATGATGGATCCTCTCCTTTGATTTCTCCAGATTCCTCCGTTAATAATGAATATTTAGGTCTAGCAAAAGATAATTCTTGCTTTAAAATTTTATCAGCAACCAAATCTGCTCCTGTAACAAAGGTTTTATTACTTTTTACAGAAACTTGTAAGTTTTCTAACTCATTAAAGTCACGAAGCAACCTTTTAGATGCTTTAAATGCAGCTCTAGTCATAACTGTGATAATAGAGGATTGATTTGGTAATTTTGTACTAATCACAACATATCCTTTATAAAATCATTAACAGTTAATAGAGCTCTACAAATTATCTCTTGGAGAATTGGAAGCTACGTCTAGCTTTCATCAATCCATATTTCTTTCTTTCAACTGTACGACTATCTCTGGTCATCATTCCTTCAGATTTTAAAACTTGACGCAAATCTGGTTCATAGTCTACTAAAGCTCGACTAATACCATGTCTGATTGCACCAGCTTGACCGGAAAGTCCGCCACCTTTAACAGTACAAATTACATCATAACGTCCTAATCTATTAGATATAGAGAAAGGCTGTAACACTAACGTCTGTAATACCGAACGAGTGAAATAATCTTTCATTGTTCGTCCATTTACCATAATATCACCATTCCCTGGTTTAATCCAAACTCTTGCTACAGACTCTTTTCTTCTACCAGTACCATAGGTTCTACCAAAAGGATCAACTTTATTTTGTTCTTCTGCCATTTTTAACTCCTTTTCATATTTTTAGAATTCATTGATGCGATATCTAATACTTTAGGTTGCTGTCCGACATGTGGGTGAGTCTCTCCACTATAAACATGCAAATTTTTTAACATTTGTCTCCCTAATGTGCCTTTAGGTAACATACGACGTATGGCATTTTCTATAGCTCTTTCAGGGTGAGCTCCATTTAATATTTCATATAGATTTCTTTGCTTAATACCACCAGGATATCCTGTGTGCCAATAGAATTTATGGTCATTCAATTTATTATTACCAGTAACTTTCACTTTATTTGCATTGATAATAATGACATTATCACCACAATCCATATTTGGTGAAAACTCAGGCTTATTTTTCCCTCGTAAATATGACGCTACAACAGTAGCTAACCTTCCTAAAATCAAATTACTAGCATCTACAACTAACCAGTTCTTTTTAATCTGACTTTCTTTCAGAGAAAACGTTCTCATATTTTTATTCTCCATTTGTAATGCGTTTATACCAATAATATTAAAAATCTTCAAGTCTTTTAGCTAACTTTCTCTATCTGAGAAAAACTTAAATCAACATTTGTAGATCTACCGAAAATAGTTACAGATACCTTTACTCTTTCTTTATCCAGTTCTACATCTTCAATTATTCCTTGGAACGAAGCAAAAGGTCCATCACATACCTTAACCATATCTCCTATTTCATAATTAACAGAATGGTTAATGACATTCGCGCTATCTTCAACTTTTTTTACAATTCTTTGTACTTCTGCATCAGAAATGGAAATAGGTTTTCCTTTAGCTCCTAAAAATCCAGAAACTCTTGTAATTCCTCTTACTAAGTGCCAAGTTTCATCAGTAAGATCCATTTGAACTAATATATATCCAGGGAAAAATTTTTTTTCACTTTTTATTTTTTCCCCTTTTTTAATTTCGACAACTTCTTCTTTAGGAATTAAAATTTCACCAAACATTGAAGATAAATTTCTTCTTTGAGCCAAATCATGAATAGAATCCATTACTTTTTGTTCTGATCCTGAGTATACATTAACAACATACCATTTCATATCCAGCTCCTAAATGCCTAAAATTTTAGCTAAAACCCAACAAATAATTCCATCTGCAACGCAAAAATAAATCATCATACATACAACCATAACTAAAACAGCTATAGTCATACCCACTGTTTCTCTCTGAGATGGCCATGTAACTCTTTGCAATTCCTTTTTTACTTGGCTAACAAATTCAGTAGGACTTATCATTTATAACCTCTCTTTTGGCAGGGGCGGAGGGAATCGAACCCCCAACCTGCGGTTTTGGAGACCGCCACTCTAGCCTAATTGAGCTACACCCCTAATTCAATCGAATCAACTCAATTTTATAAACCTAAAACAGTGTTAAACTATCATATAAAACTTAAACTTTCAACTTCTTTCTTGTTATTAAACTTCTTTATTCTTAATTTCCATAAAAGAATTAATGAAATCCATTTTCTAAAATTTTATTTGATTTTTATCAAAATATTTGATGTTTTTCGTTAAATATAGTATTCTATATGAGTAAATCAAAAAGAAGGAGATAATTATGACAACACAAAATGCCGGTACAGAAAAAACGACTGACGGTTTTCAGAATTTTAAAATTCCAACTATGGATATGAATGCAATTATGGATTCTTATAAAAAAAACTTGGAAATTTTAGGTTTAATAAACAAAATGTCTGTAGAAGTTTGCAATGGAATTACTAAATTACAGTCTGCTTTTATTAAACAAATGATGGTTGATATGAGCACTATTTTTGAAAAAGCAAATAAACCTGCAGATATGATGGCAAAATTTAATGAGGTTACAAGAGATACTATAGTTAAAGCAATGGGAAATAGTAAAGAAATTTCAGATATGTTAATTGCTACAAATAACGAATTGACCGCTGCAGTTACTAAACGAATGAAAGAATCTATGGATGAAGCAAAAAATATGATGAATAAAAAATAATTCTATTTTATTAGCTAAATAGTATTAAGCACCTTTGATAAAATCAGTGGGTGCTTTTTTAATTTAAAGTTTTTAAATAGCGGTGTTATTGTAAAGTTAATAAATAATAATGAGTTCTTGTCAAAATATCAAAGCCTATTCAGAGCGAGTGACTGTTTTAGATATTGTTTAGTAATATCATTATAGTAATCAATACGATTATTAGTTAATAGTCAAGAGCAAAATTTAAAAAAATCATTAAATTTTTGGGTTAATGAAGGTTATTACGACAAAACCTTAAAATTTTGCTTTTTAGAATTTTTAAGAAAAATGAAAACAATACTTTTGCGAAAGCGAAAAACGTATTGGGACACAAACGCAAAAGAATTGATGTTAATTTTTGGATGCCAATCTGCCGGAACTGTATCAAAAAAAGTTGAAATATTTAGAGTCCAAAGGCTACCTAAAGGTTGATAAAGATTAGTGCGCGATAAAATTCAAAGATATTACAGACTGTTTGTTCCTTCAAGCTTTTTCGAGGATAAAAATGTAAAAAGCGGCTTTCCAAAATCGCAAAATCCTAATAATATAGAAAATATTTAAAAATAAATATCACTCTTACACTTACTGTTTTTACTCAAAATATAAAAAAACTCTATTTTTCCGTCGTAAAAAAGTTTTTCGTTTTTATTTTACAGTTTTTTCATAAATCGAAACACCAAGAATTCGAGAAATCAATTTAAAATTATGTAAAAGCGAATACTTTTGGCATTCTGTTTGTTCATCTAAATATAAAACCATATCGTATTTGTCTATATCATTAACATTATCTATGAAATTAAAAATACAAAAAGAATTATCCTGTATTTTTAATAAATAATTTGTAAATGTTTTGTATACTCTTAAATTCCAATTTTTATCAAGTTTTGTTAATGTAAACCAACCTATTTTTCGTCCTTGTTTATAACTATCAACAATATAATTGATTAATTTCATATCATTTCGCCGATGGTACAAATTATCTTGAATATTATATGTGGATATCGAAATTGAGTAAAAAGAACTTAAAAATAATGAACTTATTAGTAAAATACCAAGTTTTTTATTGCTATTTATTAAAGTATTTGTCCAATACATCAAAGCTGGACAAGATAGCACAATAGATGGGAAAAAATAATATGAACTAGATAATCCAAGTAATATATAAGCAAAAATATATCCAACTGAACCGAATAATAATCCATCAATAAAAAGATGTGAATGTATTTTTCTAAAAAATACAAAATATATGCGAATGAAACAAAGTATAAAAATAAAAAGAAGTAGGGGTTCTGAAGCCAAAATTTCTTTAATTAACAAAAAACGATCAAAACTAAAGTGATTTATCCCATGATAAAGTCCTTTTTTGATATCTAATCTATAAATAAAAATGGACAAATATATAATTGAATTTATAAGCAATACACAATTAAAAATTTTATCTTTTTTAGTTAATTTACCTAAAAAATTAGTTAAAGCTATTATAATTGATACTACACACATTGGTTCTTTAAGATAAGTTGTATATATCATGAAAAACAAGGCTAAGATATAGTGTTTATTAGATTGATATTTTAAGCTTTTCCAATAAAAGTACATAAATAATATTAATGTAAAAAACATCATTCTTTCAGCATATATACAATTCATATGAATTAGCATAAAGCTGGATGTAAGAAATATGATTAATATGAAAAATATATTAATAATATAATTATTTTTATTAATTTTATTAAAGAAATTATACAACACAAAAACAGTAGAACACATTATTAATATGTTATATATTAAATGAGCTGTTATAGTGTATCCATATGGAACTCCTAATAACAATGTATAATCACAAAGTCCTAACGGCCAAAATCTGCCACCTCCATAACAGGAATGACTTGGTTTATTAATTGCTGTTGTTACTAAAAATTGTTCATCATCCCCTAAAATCCAATTAGCATCTTTTAAAATAAAATAAGCAATAATAATAAGACATACTGACAGTATCAATAAGCCTTCTTTTTTAGAAATGTTCATAAAACTACTATAATATTATAAATTCCATTAAATGTTACTTAATTTTAACTATTTTTACAATCCTTCAGATAAAAAACTATTCACTTGGTCGATCAAGCGGTTAAAAGATTCTGAAGGAAATTTTTCTGATTCGGCATGCCTAACTTGAATATCATATTCTGTCTTTTGTTTATTATATATAGCTAATCTTCTTGAATATTCTATGTCGGCTCTATTCCAAGCAGAATCAAATTTTCTTGAACCCTTATTAGGAACATATTTATTCCACCACCAATGATCATATCCATATATACCCATTTCATTAAACCAATCTATAAGAATAGGATTGACCCAAGCCCCATGATCAGCGCCTCCTCTTCTACCATTATTCCATTCCACCGGTCCTCCCCGATTACCCCAGCCTAAATCATGACCTATAAGGATTGGCTTCGGACGAGGAATTTTTGGCTCTTGCATATTAATTCTTGTATTTTTAATATACGCCTCAGTATTGCTAAAGTCTTCCTTTGTTGCAACAACATCCAAATCATCTCGACCAAATAATTCAGCAAAAGGTAAAACCTTTTCGTATATCTCGTTTACAACTTTATGTCTTTCAAAAATACTCATTTGTTCTATATCTGTAGCTCTGTACTGAATAAGCGTCTTATCTGTTATATTTATT
>CALXQM010000019.1 GCA_944390765.1 uncultured Alphaproteobacteria bacterium
TTTCTTGCATCAATTCCTTAATTTTATTATCCCTTTGCTGAATTTCATAATCATAATCGACTTCAACTCCTTGTGCTGCCTCTCTTGGTGTTTCAAAAACAGTGGCTGGTTTGGTCAATTGCATTGATTTTGTTTGATTAGCAACTTCAGCATGAGTTTTTGCAGGTTTATCTTTTTTTGCCGATTTTTCTATTTGAGGCTCTTGAGGTTGCGCAACATGGGTAACAGTTCCATTAGATGGCACTGGAAACAATTGCATTGATGCATTTGAAGCAGAATGAATTAACAACATCGTTGCCAAGATATTCAAAGTAAAAATCTTTTTCTTTTTTTTTTCCTTTTATTAATTATCTTTTTCAATTATGCACAAAAAAGGTTAATGTTCAATTAAAAAGAAGACTGTTTTATCTATGACGAAGTTATATAAACTGCAAATTATAAATTCCAGCAATGATATTGAACCTCAAGTGCAGTTTTTTTCTAAAATTTCGGTAGATGGAACCCAAAATTTTGAATTTTTTAAGTTGTGCGAAGGCTTACTCGTTGTGAAGAAAGCGCGTGATTGTGAGCCTTTTGTTCTGGAGCTAGAGGGCGTTTTCTTCGTCGTTTATGAGGCAAAATCGTTTTCGGATGCATTTTTCGCAATCCTTGATAACCAGAATCCGCCAACACTGTTAAATTTTTCGGGATTTTAGAGCTCTGTTTTCGGATTTAAAAATCATAAGTTCGACCGCTGTAACCATTTGAAATGCCTAGGATTCATGTATTGGTCATGATTCCAAACTTCATCATGTGACGTTTTTTTTCCCAGAGTAAAACTTTTTCTGCTTTTTCTTCGGTCTCTGAATTTGAATTTCTGTCGCGCCTATCAAAATGGTTTCAAGATCATTTTGTGTTAACTCTTTGCTTTTATTGATTTTTATTACGTCAGCCAACAAGAGCTCAAGACGCTGAATATGACGATTTGATTCATCGAGTTCAAACAGCATCTCCAAAAATTGGAAACTCACGTAAAACCGGTAGTAAATCGGCATCAATAGAATTTCATCTGACAGAGTTTTGATTTTTGAACGCCGTCCAGAAACCTTCTTTTTCTTTTGAAATTTTTCCCATTTCGGGCTCACTTTGAGAACAATTTTTTGGAAATCTTCCAGTTTGACATCCGTTAACCTTGAAAAATTTTTCCCTTGCTTACATAATTTGTCGAAACTCAGCATATTATACCCTTTCATTTTTGTTGAGTTTCGCACTTTTTTGCCTTTTTCGTCATACCCCCTTTACTTTTGCAAGATGTCTAATATTTATTAAGATTCATTATAATAGAAGGGTTGAACAATATTCGAAATCCAGAATGATATAAAATTTCCTAATTGCAACCCTTTCCTTATTTTTAATTGCTTTACAATGTTTACAATTAATGATTCTTAGTTATAAACTAAATTAAAAGCAAGGGCATCTATAGGTGAAACAATTTTCATTTCAGAAAGTAATTGTATTTTTTTATTATCAATATCATATAAAAAAGGAATTACATCCAAATTATGAATTTGATAAATAGTTTTATAATCTTCTGTTGCCCATTTCATAAACCAATTCATTGCGCACTGGCATGTACATATACCTATTGTTTTCCCAGGGCTTGATATATTATTTATAGCATATAAGAATCTGTTAATAACATCGATTCCAGCTTCTACATATGGAATTCTATAATTTGGATCTGATGACATTTTTTGAAATTCTTTATCTTGTATAACATCTTTTTTGTATTTCCCTTCAAATCGCCCTAAATTCTGTTCATTAAATAACCATGTATTTTCAATTTTTGAATAATCTGTTGTAATTAAATTTACAGTAGTTTGAGTGCGTATATAATCATTAGCATATATTTTGTCAAAATTTATTTGACTTAAATATTCTATATTTTCTATATCTTCATTTGATGTCAAATATACATTGGAATCAATAGAATTACCCTGTACTAGATCTTGATGGTTTAAAATTGTTTTAGCATGTCTAAACATATAAAAATAAGTTATATTATTATCCTTTATATTAATATTATCTGTTATTTTTATTTTCTGAATACTATCTCCTGACCTTAGATAACCTCCTAAGTCATTTATATCCATACTAAAAACTGTACAACTAAGTATAACAACGTATAATTCATAAATATATTTCATACCTAAATTCCTTCTTTTGTTCTTTAAAGTGTTATACGTTTGATTTCCTAATTTTATATTAAGGTTTATAAAAAAATTAAGATAAAAGTTTATTTTAATAATGCTTATTAATGAACTGGACTTCTTTATTGCTCTGTTATATATTTGTGAAAATAATTTGTATAGTAATTATGCATGAAATTTTTAGAGGTGACTATGGAACATGTAAAAGTTATTTTGTTAAGAAAAGTAGCAAAACTTGGATTGATTGGAGATTTAGTAAATGTAAAACCTGGTTTTGCTAGAAATTATTTATTACCAAAAAAAATTGCTTTAAGAGCTACTAAAGAAAATTTAAAATATTTTGAAGAACAAAAAGCTCAAATAGAAAAGGAAAATGAATCAACCAAAATAGAAGCTCAAAAAATAGCTGATAAAATGAATAGTCTAGTCATTGCATTAGCTCGTCAGGCTAGTGAAAAAGGTCAGCTTTACGGTTCTGTAACAAGTCGTGATATTGCAAATGCAATTAAAGAACAAGGTTACAAAATAACAGCAAGTCAAATTAATTTAAATACGCCTATTAAATCTCTTGGTATTTATGAATTAAATGTCGAATTACATCCGGAGGTATCTGTAATAGTAAAACTTAGTATTGCAAAATCAGAAGAAGAAGCAAAATTTCAAATAAAAGAAGAGCATATTGAAAAGCTTTAATTTATGAAGCTACTATTAACTCCTGAGGATTTAAATCTTCTTGAAAAACGTTTAGAGAATATAACTCCAGCGCCATGGAGCGTTATTGAAAAGGAGGGAGTTGATACAGTATGGGTTTCTCCAAATTTGGATGGAAATCCTATTGCTTTATTTGATTATCGTAGTGGCAATGAAAATAGGGCCAACGCATATTTTGTTACAGCTTCTAGAGAATATATGGCTATCCTAATTAAAGAAATCAAAGATCTTCGCAATAGGGTTTTGGAGCTCATACAGGCTAATAATATTGAACTTCAAAAACGCATGGATTTACAAACTGAATTAAAAGAATTAAAAAAATTATTAAATGAAAATAAGTAATTTCATTTTTGGAGATCCGTTAAAAACAGAAAGTTTAGCTTCAGAACGTCTGACTAAAATAAAAGCTTTGGCGGTTTTTGCTTCAGATGTTCTTTCCTCTGTTTCATATGCGACAGAAGCAATTTTAATTTCATTAGGTATTGTATTATCTGTAACTTATACAATTCCAATTGCGCTAACTATTTTAGTATTACTTTTCCTAATAATTTGTTCTTATTGGCAGACACTGAAGGCTTATCCAAAAGGTGGCGGTGCTTTTGCTGTAGCCAAAAACAATTTAGGAGAATTTTTTGGACTAATTACTGCTGCAGCATTATTTATTGATTATACATTAACAGTTGCTGTTAGTCTTTCTGCAGGTGCATCAGCAATAGCTTCTGCTTTTCCGAACTTATCAAATCATATAGTGGCAATATGTCTGATTATTTTAATGTTTATCTCAATAATGAATCTTAGAGGAACAAAGGAATCTGCAGGAATATTAGCAATACCAGCATATTGTTTCATCGGGATAATATTTTTATTGATAGTCTTTGGGTTATTTACAGAACCTGGTATTCCTAAATTTGTTATTTCTGAAGAACAACAAATGATGATGTCACAAGCTACTATTACTTTTTTGGTTTTAAAAGCATTTTCTTCCGGTTGTTCAGCTTTAACTGGAATAGAGGCTATCGCTAGCGGGGTTACAGCTTTTAACCCGCCACAATATAAAAATGCACGTATTACATTAATAGCAATGGGAATTATACTTGCGTTTCTCTTTTTTGGAATAACATATTTAGCAGATAAATTTCATATCGTTCCTAACTATTCAGAAACAGTACTATCGCAAATTGCTAAAATAGTATTTGGAAATAATTTACTATATTACATTACACAATTTTTGACAGCATGTATTCTATTTTTAGCTGTCAATACTTCTTTCGCAGGATTTCCTAGATTAGCCAGCGTATTAGCTAAAGAAAAATATATTCCTTCTCGCTTTGCAAACCTAGGGGATAGATTAGCTTATTCTAATGGAATTATTGCTCTATCAATAGCGGCATGCTTTTTAATAATAATATTTCATGGACAAACACAATTATTATTACCTTTATATGCATTAGGAGTTTTTATATCTTTTACTACATCACAAATTGGTATGGTTAAATTTTTATGTAGAAAAAAAGATAAATACTGGTATTTAAAAGCATTTCTCAGTGGATTAGGTGCTACCGCTAGTTTTATTACTCTATTGATAATCATTGAAAGCAAGTTCTCCGATGGAGCTTGGATGATACTGATATTAATTTGTATTCTTTTTTTTATGTTTAAAAAAATTCATAAAGGATACACTAAAACAGATAATGAGCTTGATTTAAAAAGTGGAGGATTAAATAAATTTCTTATAAAATCTAAAAATTATCAACCTAAGGTAGTAGTTCCAGTTTCTAGATTACATAAAGGGACTTTAAACGCTCTAAATTTTGCAAAGTCTTTATCATATGATGTCACCGCAGTTATAATTAATATCAATAATAAAGAAACAGAAAGATTAAAATTAGTTTGGAGAGCCATGAATTTTTCTATGCCACTAGTTATATTAAATTCACCTTATAGATCCATAGTTAATCCATTTTTAGAATTTTTATTTGAACAAGATAACCGAAACCCAGAAAAAGGAAAAGCAATTGTAGTAATGTCCAGCTTTGTTCCTGGGGAATTCTGGCAAAATATACTACATAATCAAACGGCTGCAATTTTTAAAACTGCTTTATTATATAGAAAACACGATAGTGAACAGACAAGAGTGATTGTTGAAATACCATATCAAATGAAATTAGATAAATAATTACTCTTAATAAACTATAAATCTTTTTTTCTTATTATTTTCTTTATAAATGTTCAAGTAATGGTGAATAAATGTGAATAAAATAACCTCTACAACACCTTTATCTGATTATTTACAAAATGAACAACAAGAAGTTAAATATCATGGACATAGACAGCGTCTTAAGCAAAAATTTTTATTAAGTAGTAAGGGTATTCTAGATTATGAAATCTTAGAATTACTTCTATTCTATATTTTCCCCAGAAAAGATACAAAACCTATTGCTAAAAAATTGTTACAAAAATTCGGCTCATTAAAAAGTGTTCTATTTGCTAATAATAATGCTATAAAAAATATTGAGGGATGTGGAGAATCTTCTGCTTTTTTTATTAATTTATTAAAAGAAATTTTTTGCAGAATATCATTAGAATCAGTAAAAAGTGAGCAAATTATTTCATCAAATTTACATGTTATTGAATATTATCAAAATATATTATCTCAAGAAAAAAAAGAACAATTTAGGGTTATGTTTATAAATAATAAAAATAAATTAATAGCTGAAGAAGAATTACAGCATGGAACTATAGATCAAACTGCTATTTATCCTCGTGAAGTTATTCAAAAAACCCTAGAATATGGAGCTAGCGCTATTATATTAGTTCATAATCATCCAAGTGGTGATTTTCAACCATCTCAAGATGATATAATAATTACTAACAAACTAAAAGAAATAGCAAATCAATTAGATATTAAGGTCCTTGATCATATTATTATAGGGAAAAAGGGTTGTTTTTCTTTTGCGAATCACAAATTAATTTAAAAATCTAATTCTTGGTAATAAGATACAGGAATAATATTAGCAACTCGATCATTTAGTAAATCTCTAAATGATGGTCTAGATTTAATTCTAACATACCAGTCTTTTACTATAGGATAATTATCCCATTCTATTGAACCTAAATAATCGATACAAGAAATATGAGAAGCAGCTGAAATATCTGCTAAAGAGAATTCATTCCCGGCTAACCAATTCCTTCTATCAATTAACCAACTTATATAATCAAAATATTTTTTTATATTATTATTTCCTTGTCTAATAATTGAAGAATCAGGAGATGAACGTTCTAAATATTTTTTTGTTACTTTTTCAAATAAAATACGATGCGTAACTTCTGCAAAAAAATATGTGTTAAATAAAAATGCTAAACGTTTAGATTCAATTTTATTTTTCTCATTATTTCCCCATAACGATATAATCCTAGGAGAGTGTTCAAAATGTTCTATTATAACAGGCGCACTTTCCCATGCTATTCTATTAGATTCAACTAAAGCAGGTAAATCAGAAAACATATGATATTCAGCAAATATTTTTTTTCTTTTCCAAGGTATTTCTTCTACCGATTGAAATTCAATTTTTTTCTCTTTTAAATAAACACGGACTATTCTTCCAAATGGATCTAAAGGATAATGATACAATTCTAACATGATTTACTCGTATTTCTTTTATGTTACATAAATATCCGAAAAGTACAATATTAATTAATAATAATTTATGTTTTATTTAATTACTTTGAATAAATTTAGGACACAACCTATTTATAACACATATTTCACAATTAGGTTTCCTAGCTTTACAAACATATCTACCATGTAATACCAGATAGTTACTAATATATTTTTTATATTTATCTGGAACTAATTTTTCTAAATCCTTTTCTACTGTAATAGGATTATTACTATTAGAAATTCCTAAAATATTACATAATCTGAGAACATGAGTATCCACTGCAATAGTAGGTTGATTAAAAAGTTCATTCATTACAACATTGGCAGTCTTTCGACCTACTCCAGGTAGACTTTCCAAATCTTCTCTAGACGTAGGGACCTTGCCATTAAATTTACCTTTTAAAATTTCAAGCAATTTTATAATGTTCTTTGCTTTATTTTTATAAAGTCCTATAGATGAAATCTCTTTTGCTAATTTTTCTTCTCCTAAAGTTAAAAAATCATCAATAGTCTTATATTTTTGAAACAATTTAGATGTAACTTTATTAACCTGAACGTCTGTAGTTTGTGCAGACATAACGACAGCCATTAAAAATGAAAAATCCGAACAACTTTTCAACTCACTTTTTGGTTCTTCTATATTTTTTTCAAAGATTCTACAAATTTGTAACATTTTATCTTTTGTCATGGATATAATCTCCTAAATCATAAAAACCTTCTGATTTATTAACTAACCATTTTGCACATTTTATTGCACTAGAAGCAAATACACGACGATTAAATGAACGGTGAGCAATAATGACTTCTTCATCATTACTAGTGAAACTACAAATATGGTCTCCTGGTATTCCACCTATTCTTAATGATACAATTTGAGGATTTTTATTAAGTTGTGATGCCAAGAATAAAGCTGTACCTGATGGTGCATCTTTTTTCTTATTATGATGCCTATCAATAATTGAAATATCAAACCCATCTAAAACTTTTTCACTCTCTTTTAATAGATTGGCAACTTGATATATCCCTATACTAAAATTACTTGCATACAACAAAGCTATCTTATTTGAATATGATTTAAATTTATCAAATTCTCTTTCTGAAAAACCTGTTGTTCCTGAAACTATTGGAATTTTATATAAAGCACAAATGTTTATAATGTTGAGAATATTACTTACTGATGAAAAATCTATAACTATTTCACTATTTCTTATAATGTTCTCTATTTCCGTAGGAGTACTACTACTAGTAATACCTCCCGATATTTCGTCATATTCTAGTAAATTTTTTACTTCAGTTCCCATGCGCCCTGAAATACCACTAATACACACTTTCATTATTAGAACTTTCATATTTTCTTACTATGATACTAATATTTTGTTTTTTATGGAAGATTCCATGTAGTATAATGAGTACTAAACTTGATGTTTTGATATCCATATGATAATTTTAGAGAAGTTAGAAAGAAAAATAGAATGTTTGAGAATATATTTAATACGGTTTCTATATTGGATTTACTTGGCTGGGGAACTGCTTTTGTATCGTTAACGGGAGCTTTCCTTAATGCCCGTCAGAAATGGTATAGTTTTCTTGTTTGGATGATGGCAAACATATCATGGGTTATATATGATATATATAAAGGTTGCTATCCTCAGGCAGCATTATTTTGTGCGTATTTATCTATGAATATTTACGGTCTTTATTGTTGGAAATTTAAATCAAAAAATAAATAACTTAAGATATATTCCATAATCTACTATATCTGAGAGTAATTATTCACTTGTTATGTATTCATTTAAAGTATATCATGTAAAATTGAGGTAAATATGATTATTTTGGATTTCGAAAAACCAATCTTTGAACTAGATGCGAAAATTCAAGAATTGAAAAAAATTAATACTGGTGATTTAAGTATAGTCGAAGAAATCAAACGTTTAGAAAACAAGCAAAAAAAAATGTTAAAGCAAATATACTCTGAACTAACACCATGGCAAAAAGTTCAGGTAGCACGACATCCAGAACGTCCTAAAGCAGAGGATTATATTAACAATCTTATAGATGATTTTATCCCTTTATCTGGTGATCGTGTATTTGGAGATGATTTGGCTATTACAGCCGGTATAGGGAAATTTAAGGGAATGTCTGTTGCAGTTTTGGGTCAAGAAAAGGGAAAAAACACTGAAGACAGAATAAAACATAATTTTGGAATGCCACATCCCGAGGGATATCGTAAAGCCTATCGGATCATGGATCTTGCTGACAAATTTAAGTTGCCATTGATAACATTTATTGATACCGCAGGAGCATATCCTGGTATAGGAGCAGAAGAAAGAGGACAAGCAGAAGCTATTGCAAAAAGTATAGAAAGATCTCTACAATTTCAATGTCCAATTATTGCTATTATTATTGGCGAAGGTGGTTCGGGAGGAGCTATAGCACTTGCTGTTGCGAATTATGTTCTTATGTTAGAAAATTCTATTTATTCTGTTATTTCTCCAGAAGGATGTGCTTCTATTTTGTATAGAAATTCTGAAAAAGCATCTGAAGCTGCCAACGCGTTAAAACTTACAGCACAAGATTTATTTAAATTCAATATAATAGATAAAATCATTGACGAACCATTGGGAGGAGCCCATAGAGATTTTGAATTTACAATAAAACAAGTCGGTGAAAACATAAAAACATATCTTATTAATGCCCAAAATATAGATAACTTAAAAGAACACAGATGTAATAAATTCTTGGATGTTGGTAGAGTAAAATAAAATGTTTAAAATAAATAATTCCAAGTACGAATCCATTATAGGGGCATTAGGTAATATAATAGAGTGGTACAATTTTTCTTTAGTTATGCCTTTAATAATTATTTTACGTCAACAATTTTGTACTGAAAATTTTAATATGGAGGGATTAATTGTTGCAGCGGGATTATTTTCTAGACCTTTTGGAGCTATTGTTTTTGGCCCCATTGGTGATAAATTTGGACGTCAAATTTCCATTTCAATTTCCGTCCTACTAATGGCAATACCTACAGTAATAATAGGCTTATTACCAAGTTATGATACAATAGGTATCGCTGCTCCTATTATTTTAATTATTTGTAGAATTTTACAAGGAATATCTATGGGAGGGGAATATACCACTATAATGATACATGTTGTAGAAAAAGCACCTTCTCATAAAAGGGGATTTTATGGTAGTTGGACTGACGCTGGAAATCAATTAGGGCTTGTTCTAGCAAATTTTATAGCAATATGGATTTTTTCATGCATAAATATAGAAGAAGAAATTTCCTATATATGGCGTATCCCTTTTTTACTGGGAATTCTGTTAGTCCCTTTTGCATTTTTAATACCGCACCAAGAACCAAAACATAAATCAAAAGATTCTACTGTATCTTTATTAATAAAGCATAAAAAAGAAGTTTTTTGTACAATTTCAATTACATCTTTCAGCGCAGTGGCATTTTATACAATGTGGTCTTTTATTCCATATTACTTAGTTTATTGGCATTTATTAAGCTTAAAAGAATCTACATTCTGCGCTACATCCGCTGCTTTAATCTCTATTATATCAATTTTGGGTGGTGGTTATTTATCTGATACTTTTAAAAGAAAACCATTTTTAATCATAGGAATAATTGGCGTTGTATTTGTAGAAATAGTGATGTTTACATTTCGTATAAAATCATTTTATTCTTGGTTATCTCTAGAGTTATTATACGGGTTCTTCATAGGTCTATATTATTCAAGCAGAGCGGCTTTTTTTGCTGAAGCTTTTCCGCCTCATATACGATGTACAGCAGTTTCTTTATCATTAAGCATCGCACAAGCTATATTTGGTGGATTAACTCCTATAATAATGATTTACTTAAATAGATTTTATAATAATTACTTAATAATCCCCATTTTAATAGTATCTACTGCTGCACTAATAGCATTACACCTTTTAAAAGATAAAGCTGAAGGGAAACTCTCTAAATTTCAATAAAAAGGTCTTTATTATGTTCGAAGAAAAAAAGAGAAGGCATTCAGAATTAGTAAAATTATTATCAAAATACTCGAAACAATATTATATCTTCGATACCCCTACTATCTCAGATGCTGAGTATGATAAACTTTATAACGAATTATTAACAATCGAAGCAGAATATCCTCAATTAATAACTAAAAACAGCCCTTCTCAAAAAGTAGGTGCAAAAACAACCATAAATTTTAAAAAGGTTACTCATCAAGATAAGATGCTATCTTTAGAAAATGCATATAATGAACAAGATATTTCTGATTTTATAAACAGAGTGAAAAAATTGTGTAATAAAGAACAAATAGACTTCATGTTAGAACCAAAACTAGATGGTTTATCTGCTTCGATTATTTATAAAAATGGAATACTTGTTCAGGCTTCAACAAGAGGAGATGGGAATATTGGAGAAGACATTACTCAAAATATATTGACCATTAATAATGTACCGAAAAAAATTCCAATAAATAATGAACTCGAAATCCGAGGCGAAGTTATAATGTTAAAAAAAGACTTTGAATTGTTAAATAAATTAAGGGAAAAAAATGGAGAAAAAATTTTTGCAAATCCCCGTAATGCTGCAGCAGGCTCATTGAGACAATTAGATGCTTCTATCACAGCTTCTCGAAAGCTATCCTTTTTTGCTTACGCAATTTTAGGAGAAGATTTACTATATCAAGAAGAAGTATTAAAAAAATTAGAAAATTATGGTTTTACAGTATCTAAAGAAGTAAAATTATGTCATTCGCAAAAAGAAGCTTTACAATTCTACAAAAAACTAGAATCCCTTCGTTCTGATTTAGAATATGATATAGATGGTGTTGTCTATAAAACTAATGATTTCTCATTACAAAAACTAATGGGAAATGCTACTAAATATCCTAGACATTCTATTGCTTATAAATTCCCTGCACAACAAGCTGAAACAACAATATTAAATATAACCCTACAAGTTGGTAGAACAGGAAACATAACACCTGTCGCAGAATTAAAACCTGTTAATATTGGAGGAGTTATTGTTTCTCGTGCCACTCTACATAATAAAGATGAAATAGAGAAAAAAGATATTCGTATAGGAGATAGAATAATTATTCAAAGGGCAGGAGATGTCATCCCACAAGTTCTTTATCCTTTATTAAATAGACGTTCTAAAGACTCAACTCCTTTTATTTTTCCTAAAAATTGTCCTTGTTGCGGTTCTGAATTATTTAAAGAGCAAAAAGAAGTCGCTATTAAATGCATAAATTCAAACTGTCCTGCTCAATTAGTAGAAAAATTAAAGCATTTTGTATCTCGACAAGCCTTTAATATAGAAGGATTAGGGGAACAAAATATAAAATTTCTTTTTGATAAAGGAATTATAAAAAGTTTTGTTGATATTTTTTATTTAGAAGAAAAAAATGAAATATTTAAGTTAGAAAATGAAGAAGGTTGGGGAAAACAGTCTGTTTATAACCTTTTTGCATCTATAAATAAAGCCAGAAATATTACCCTAGATAGATTTATTTATTCTCTTGGTATTCCTCAATTTGGTAAGACTACATCTAGATTAACAGCAAAATTCTTTGGAAATTATCATAGATTTTTGAATAGCATTAAAAATAATAGTTTATCAGAGCTTATTAATGTAAACGGAATAGGAGAATCTATGATAAAAGATATTCAAAACTTTTTTGAAATTAAAAATAATATAAATACATTAATAAACTTGGCTGGAGATGAAAATAAAACAGGTCAAGTTTACGTTACTGATATTGAAAACAATCAATATGGGAATAATTTAGCAAATTTAACTATAGTCTTTACAGGAATCTTAAGCAATATTTCTAGAGAACAAGCAAAAATATTAGCTGAAAATAATGGAGCAAAAGTATCTTCATCTATATCTAAAAAAACTTCATTTGTAATTGCTGGAGATAATGCTGGACAAAAACTACAGAAAGCACAAAATTTAGGAATTAAAATTATAAGTGAAGAAGAATTTTTGAAATTAATTGAACGAACATAATAATTCTTATCTGATTAAGTAAAAAATAACAAAAATTATTCAATATGTTGACTTGTTTTCTATTTTCTTATATAAGTAAACTGTGAATTGGATAGAGGTTTAGAAATGGCTAGAATTTGCCCACTAACAGGGAAAAAGGTTTTATATGGTAATAGAGTTAGCCACGCTAATAATAAAACAAAGCATAGATTCTTACCTAATTTGCAAAACATTTCATTTTTAAGTGATACCTTAGGAATTAAAATAAGGGCTAGATTATCTACTCATGCAATACGTTCTATTGAAAAAAAAGGCGGTATTGATAAGTATTTGTTAAATACATGTGATTGTCTTTTATCTTCCCGTTTTAGAAAAATGAAAAAATTGTTACAAAGTAGAATATTAGTTAATTAATGCTTGTATAATCAATTATTGTCGATAAAACTTTTTATAAAGTTGGTTTAGTGTTATTTTCGATTGTAATGGTAGTGTGATATTTTTTAGAATTTTTTATTAATTTTATATTCTTCGTATTTTTTTTCTATCATTTCTTTAAAAAAATAAACGAATAAATGACCGGATATTGTTTCTTCATTTACAGACACAGTAGGTAAACTTGTAGTATTATGTTTGAATACACATAGTGAAATATATCTGTCTTCATCACTACCATCCCAGAATGTATCAGCTCTTTTTTTTATATCTTTATAAATGGACTTATTTTTTTCTTCAAATATAGGAATTTCAGAAAGATATTTTTCTATATTTCTATTTATTTCTACTCCTATATCTAACTTCCTATCATTCTGCAATAAAAAATCCCATAACGCTATTGGCATTTCTAACATTTTATTTTCATAATCATGACCTCTATTTTTGATTATAGGATATAAATTTTCGACTTGATCATACATATATATATTCATTTCTAATGCTTCAGCTATAATTCCTTTAGACCATTCTAAATTTTCATAATTAATCATTGCAAAAATATTCAATGTAAAAATATTAATTATTATAAATAAATTGAATTTCAAAATATCCTTCTCCTATTTTATTGCAATATAATAACATAAAAATATAAATAATTTATTAATTTTGACAAAATTTATATTATAAAAATTAACTAATGTTTTATAATTACAAGCAATCTAGAATTATGAGGTTAAAATTTCTGTCCGAAAAATAATAAAAAGTATAGGAAAATATCGAGTAATATACAAGAACCCATTTCCTCTTAGCATCTATTAACGATTACATCAGTAAACTGAAACTCTTATGAAAAACATAAAAACTAAAAAACAAAAAGCCCTCTACTCAGAGGGCT
>CALXQM010000020.1 GCA_944390765.1 uncultured Alphaproteobacteria bacterium
TGCTCACGCGGGAGAGTAGCTCGCCGCCTGGCTTAATAAATCCTATCATCCCTTCACTTCTTCTCTTTTTGCTTCATTATTAATTTATTTCTCTTGCTTCCTTTTGTATTTATTCTTGCTGTTTAATTTATTATTGATACTACTTCTCAATCTTCTATATTCCTTAATTCTTTGATTGTTTTATCAAAAAATGTATTTGTTTGTTTAGCAGGATTTTTTGCATCCTAAATTGCCATGTTTAATAATTCTTTTTGACTTTTTCGGTATTTGTTAGTTTGTACTGATATTCATATGATATGAAGATTTCTTCGTTTGATAGTTTGTTAATTTGCTTTTTAAATTTAGGAAAAACTTCTAAATTTTTAGTTTTATTAATATAATATCTCTTGAAGAGTAATATTTTTCTTGATTAAAGTAATTTGTTGTTCTATAACCCGTAGCGTTTTTTCCTTTGTTTTTAGCTTTATTATAAACAAAACTAATTTCATTTTCATTTATTCCTATTTCCTTTAAAAAAATTAACAATTTTTTTAATATCCTCTTCCTTATTGTTAATACTTATCATTATTTCTAGGAGATTTGAAGAAACGATTTTTTCTATCTATCTATCTATCTATTTACTTTTATCTGATTAGGATGTCTTATTAATTTTAAATTTCTATTTAAGAAATTCAAATAACATTGCAATAGAAATTATTAATATAGCAAATAAAGTGACTTTTAATGTATTTTTTCATTGAATTTCTCATTAAGTATTTATTATGATTAGTAATAATTCTATATTTTAATTATTAAATTTTTGTAAAAGTTTTCAAAATATATTAATTTTAAATTTTTTTATAGTTTTTATATAATTAAATAGTTATTATTGATATGAAATTTTTTTAGATACTTATGCTTAAATATTTATTCAAAAACTCCTATGGAAAGCAATACGAAACAAATACTAGTATAATTTCCGATTCTATTGGTTCTTTTATAATTAATTTAGACAGAGCTAAAGAACGATTAAAATTCGTAAGTTCTAATGTTGAAAAATTAGGATTTCCTATACATAGAATTTCAGCAATTGATGGTAATCTGTTATCAGAGAATGAAATTTTAAGTATCTCGGATTTTAGTAAATATAGAAAATATTTTAAAATGTATCCGGAAGTAGGAACAATAGGATGTTCTTTAAGTCATGAAAAAACTTGGAGAGAATTTCTACTTTCAGATTATGAGTTTGCTCTCATATTAGAAGATGATGTAACTTTTAATCCGAATATTCTTAGAGAATGTATTAATGAAGCTATTAAGAGAAAAATTTTATGGGATATTTTGATATTGGAGCCATATCATAGAGGTAATCCTGTAAAATTAGTAAATTTATGTAAAAAATATTTTTTATGTACTTATTTAACAAATGTTACACATTCAGGTTGTTATTTGATTAATAGAAAAACTGCTGAACAATTCTTGAAAAATTTTTATCCTATTTTTGTTGGATTAGACCATTATATTAATGCTGGTTGGGAGTTTGATATTAAATTTTTAGGAATAGAACCTAGATTAGTAAAGCAAAATTTTGGAGACTCTCAGATTAAGATATCTTCTCCTAAAAAATTTAATGATTTGCCTACAAAATTACATAATATTTATTACAATGTAGTGAGATCTATTATACATTTTTTGTATAGCTGTTATATTTATATAAAAATAAAGAATATCATCTATAAGGATTAGAAATGAATTTTAAATTGTATTATTTTTTATTATTTTTTTTAAGTTCATGTACTTTATATGATAATAAAAACATATCGAATAATTTTATAGAGATAAAACATCAAAATGGATCATTAATAGTAGATGAGAAATTAGTAAATAAAATAGAAAATGAAATTCCTCAAAATATAAGTTTATTTTCATCACAGTTATCTGAAGCTATAGTAGCGAAAGTTCAAAAGAAACAATTAGAACTATATAAAATTTATAGAGAGCAATATTTTTCACCATGGCTTAAAGAAAAGAGCATAAAACTTGAACAAAATTTTTATAGATGTTTATATTGTGAGAATTTTAGAGTAATTTGTAAAAAAGATTACGATTATATTAAAAATAATATAAAAAATGCATTTTATGTTAATAAAAAAGCAATAGTTGTTAATAATACTTTTTTAAAAATTGTTCCCACAAATTCTAAAATTTTTCAAAATATAAAAAATCCAGGAGATAGTTTCCCTTTTGATATTAATATCAATTCTAGAATAAGAGTTGGTGTGCCTCTTAGAGTTATTGCTATTTCTCAAGATAAATATTGGTGCTTTGTTTCATCTCATATTTGTTCTGGATGGGTAAATATAAAAGATATTGCTTACGTTGATGATGGGTTTGTTAAAAAATATTTATCTTATTCATTAGGAGCTTGTACTCGAGAACATGCTATTATTGATAATGGGAATGGCTTTATAAATTTTGCAGAAATTGGAACAATTTTACCTTTAGAAAAAGGTAAGATATTGTGCCCTTTCAGAAAAATTAATGGTTATGCAGGAATAGTTTTATGCAGTCGGGCTAATTTTAAAAGAATGCCTGTAATTTTTTGTTCATCAAATGTTAGAGATATTGCTTTTCAATTTTTAGGTCAGAAATATGGTTGGGGTGGAGATTTTGAGAGTAGAGATTGCTCAATGTTAACAATGGATTTTTTCTCTGTTTTCGGAATTTATATTCCTAGAAATAGTAAAGGACAATTATCTGGTGGGTATGTTTTTAAATCACAAGAAAACAAGGAAGGTAAAATTTTAAAAGCTATTCCTTGGTTAACAATAGTAGGAAAACCTGGTCATGTAATGCTTTATATAGGGCAATATAATAATAAACCTGTTTTACTTCATAATGTATTTGGATTTAAGATATTAGGTAACAGCAGATTTGTTATAGGTCGAACGTATTTAGCAACTACTAGTAAAAATGAATTATTAAAAGGTCATTATTATTCTTTGTTAAATATTATATCTCATATGAAACAGGTAGCTTTAGAATGAAATTAAAACAAAAATTATTAAATTTTTTATTTTGAATGTTATTTATTTATGTCATAATCAAAATAGGTTTTATAAGAGGTTTTTATGTTAACAATTAATGATAAATTTCCAGATTTCGAACTTACAGCTCTTTCAGATATAAGTTTTGAGAAATTAAATATTGAAAATGCTTTTATCAAAATTAATCAAAATACTTATAAAGATAAATGGAAAGTAATTTTCTTTTATCCAAAAGATTTTACATTTGTTTGTCCTACAGAGCTTGTTGGTTTTGCTAATTTAAAATCTGAATTTGAAAAAAGAAATACTCAAATATTAGGGGGTAGTGTAGACAGTGAATTTGTTCATTGGGCATGGAGAGTGTATCATAAGCCATTAAATAATTTGAATTTTCCATTATTATCTGATATTAAGAGAGAGCTTTCAAATTCTCTTGGTATTTTAAATAGTGATGGTGTTACGAATAGAGCACTTTTTGTTGTTGATCCTGATAATATTATTCGTTCTGTAATTGTTACAGATCCTTCAGTCGGGCGTAACCCACAAGAGGTTTTAAGAATTTTAGATGCTTTACAAACGGGAGAGCTTTGTCCTTGTTCATGGGTAAAAGGCAATGATGTTATAGATATAAATAATATACAAATATAATATGGAAGGAATCAAATGTTTACAGCAACAAAAGAATATTCGAATGATTATCTTACTCCGTTTATATCTAGTGAAACTCAATTATATCATTTTGAAAAACATCATAAAGGTTATGCCAATACATTGAATAAACTTGTAGAAGATGGACAGCATTTGTCAGAGAAAAGTTTAGAAGAAATAATTAAACTTGAAAATAGTATTGATGCTGTTATTTATAATAATGCTGCACAAGTTTTTAATCATGATTTCTATTGGAAATCTTTAGCATTGAATAAGTTTCCAGGGAAAGAACTTCAAAATGCGATAGATAGAAGTTTTGAAAATATAGATAATCTAAAAAAAATATATATAGAAAAGGCTTCAAAATTATTCGGGAGTGGTTGGTCTTGGCTAGTATTTAATAAAAAAAGTTGTTTGTTAGATATAATAAATACAAGTAATGCTAACAATTTATTATTAGATGGTGATAATATAGCTTTACTTGTAATAGATTTATGGGAGCATGCTTATTATATAGATTACAGAAATGATAGATTAAAGTATCTTACGACTGTAGTAAATAATTGTTTAAATTGGGAATTTGCAACACAGAATTTGATATTACATTGAATATTTATTTTACATAAAAGTTTTTAATTAGGCATATATTACTAAGAATTTTTTTTTGTTATATTATAGGAAACAGAAGGGGGATATATGCCTAGCAGGAGACTATCTGAATGTGTTGGATTTGTGAGAGCTATTATTTGTAGGGATAGAAAGTTTCTTTTGTTAAAGGAAAATAGGCATGGAGATTTAGTTTGGAATCTACCAGGAGGTAAAATTGAAAAATATGAGTCTCCAAAACAAGCCGTATATAGAGAAGTAAAAGAAGAAATAGGTATAGAATGTTCTAATGCCCGACTAATTTTTTCAGATAATTTTATTTTTGATAATAAAAAGTATAATGGTTGGTATTTCGAATGTTCATTATTTAATTATAATTTTTATTTGGAAACTAATATTTATGAAGCTAAGTTTTTTGATATTTCAGATATTTTTATACTTCATCATGGTATACCGGATAAGATTTTAGAAAAATTAACTAAAATCCAATAAAAGATTTCTTTTTAAATTTTTTTTATTTAGCTTAATAATTTATTAAAGCTTTTATTTTAATATATAAAATAAAAATGGAGTAACTAATGAAAAAAATTATTTATGCTTTTTTTTCTTTAAATATTTTTTTAAGCTGTACATCAGAGGCGCTTATTGTTTCTAGAACTGATTTTATAAATTATAATAATCCATCATATGATAATCAAATTTTAGCCTATTGGAATAATGCTGTTGCTCAATTTCAAGGAGTTCAATGTAATACATTAAATGAAATGTATGTATATGAATTTAGTGGATATAAGGAATTTGTAAGGTTATTGAACGATAAAAAGGTAGATAAAATTTTATTAAATCATGCTGCCTTTAAATTGTGGTTTGAAATTAATTCATTATTAATGCATTTGAACTCTGATAATATGAAAATTCATGACAGTAAACAGATGAATAATATTAGTAAGAATGAAATTTTGACATTAAAAGCAGCTATAGAAAATAAGAATTTCGCCATTTTATCTAGTAAATATTTAAAATGGAGAGATAATAGTGATGGCTTACTAATACCTATTATTCAAGTTATGGCTTTATATCAAGCGATAAAAGGGGAATATGCGTTATTATTATGGTATGTAGAACATGCCACTCGTAGTGATGATGAAATGTTAGCAGGGAGTTTGGATGGATTTTTACATCGTTTAGTAATTGCTTGTCAAATAAATCCAAAAATTCTATCTCAGGTAAAACCTAAATTATCAATAAGAAGTAATTATCAAAGATTTAACAGAGATCCGCAAAATAAATTAGGGTTACTTCCTATGGAATATGCTATCGCTGCTAAAAATTACGATTTAATCAAGTTATTAAAGAACATTAATTGTGGAGTATATTTTGTTGATAAATTCGAATACTTATTTATTAGAATGGTTGTTGCTTGCAGGTATGATTTAAATAGTTTAAAAAATACTCTAACGACTATGGGCATTAATATCCAAAAGCCTAATATTAATAAAGAAACACAAATGGATATAGCAAAAAAATACAATGATACAAAATATCTTGAAGCTTTGAATTATCTTTCAGGCAATATAAGTCTTATTAGTGAAAAAGATTGGAATAATAGATTTGCTATAGAAGCAGAATAATAATTGAAAACTATGTTAGCGTCATTCTGAGCGAGAGTAACGAGCGTGAGAATCTATTTTGTACTTTCATCAGGATACCATTTGCATCATATTATAGATTGCCACGTCGCGTTGCTCCTCGCAATGACGCGGAAAGAAAACGGATTTTTCAGCATACATTTCTCATCATTCTGAGCGAGAGTAACGAGCGTGAGAATCCACTAAATACTCAACATTTTTCTATAGACACCCACAAATACAGATATAATAGATTGCTACGTGACACATGGAAGAGGTACAGCTTCGTATAATGACACCAAAATGGTATCAAAAACTGGTATTAATTAGGAATTGATGCGCTAAATCTTCCTGTATTCGGTGAAAATACTATAGTTTTATTAAAAAATGAGCGATTACAAGATGGTTTGGGTTTATAAATCCAAAAACCAAAATGTTTCGATGCTTCTTCTGTTCTTTGTGTAAAAAAAGCAACTTCTAATAACATTTTTATTTCACCTGATTTGATAGTAAAATTAGGGTGAATCATTTCAGGAGATACCTCTGTTTGAAGTGCAACTTTTATTATACTGAATTCATTTATGTGTGTTTTATCTGATGCATATGTTCTTATACATGGGAGATTTAAGGAATTTGGATATTTATACCAAGTTGGATGCATAATCCATAATATTTTAGCTTTCCCATTGTTTTGTCCCTGGATACAAAATAAAACCGGGTGAGGAAAATAGTAATAATTTCTTCCGTCAGCAAGTCCATCATTGCTGAACTGCTTTGGATCTCCACCATAATAACAATAAAATGCTGCATATACCGCATGCGCATAATCTCTACGAGTTATAGCTTTGTTTTCACGGTTTTGAGATATATTTTGTAAAATATTCACCATACATTCTGCACAAAACATCATTTTATTGTGAATTTGATAAAGCCTTGCTGTATCATGAATATAATATATTAAAACAACTAGTACTGGAATAGCAAAAGCAAATTCTATGAGAATTGCTCCTTTGGTATTTTGACATATATTAATTAATATTTGTATAAATGATTTTACATTAACTAGGTAACTATTTGATTTTAAAAGGGATTTACCCCCCCCCAGCAGATATTCTCTTTGTCAAAATTTTCTTGAGTAATTTGAAGTACATATTCTTATCTTTTTATATATATTTAGCATTATTTTTTTAATAATTAGTTAAAGAGTCTTATATAAATCAATCAGTAAAAAAATAACTAGCAACAAATAACTTTATTAATATTCGTAATTCTAATAATAAAGTCAAATTTAGAAAATATTTCATCTTTAAAACGTAAAGCATATAGACACGCTACTCTTTCAGAATGAGCAATACGATTGAGCTTGATTAGTATTACACGAAAAATAACATGATTGCAAATCTACCTTTACCTTCAGATATACCATTTATAATATTATGAATCCAATTATGATATAAATCTACATTAGGAGTAAATCTGTTCCATGTTTCTTCAGGAAAGTCTATCGGCGATATTATGGATATTCATTGCATCTGCAACATAAAATCCACAACACAACAATAATAATAATTTGCAAATATATTTTTAAAATGATTCATTGTATAAATATATTAATTTTCATTTAGTATAGTTTTAATATAATCACTAGTAATATTTTTTTCTTTCGCATATCTTGATATTAATTTACCAGCACATCTGATGCGATTAATAAAATATCTAGAAAAATCAGAAGATATTAGCGAAAATATAGTCGGTACTATACTGACTAACAGATTAGATGCTTTATCTATTTGTTTCTCCTTAATAAAGTATTGTGACGCTAAAATACCTGACTGTAAACTTATAGAATCATCCTTATCTTTATTATAAATTTCTACATATTCGTTTGCTATATCATCTGTTGAAGGTATTTTCCCCATTAATATATTTTGTCTTATTGAATTATCCATTTTAGTTTTATATTTCCAATCCATACCTTCCACTCCAATAATACAAATAAAGCAAAAAAATATTACAGCCTTTTTCATAGTATCCTCCAACAATCAGACTTAAGTATAAATTAAAATAACATTTATTTCAATAATAATTTTAATATTGTCATTAAATACTCAATATTATACAGATTTAAATTTTAAATAAAGCAAATAATCTTAAACAATTTGATGAAAATTTTTATGTTAATATTGCTAATAAGCTGTTGTTAAATAAATCTATAACAATTATATGAAAGCAATTTCATATACTCTTTCGCATATCAATTAAATTAATCTACAAAGATAAATTATTTTTAGATAAATATTCAAATAAAGAGCCGGGATATTTCTTTTTTAATTTATAAGTAATTTTATGAATAGGAAAATCATCTTTTTTTATTAATTCATTGAATATATTAATATCATATGGTTCTTTTAGTTTTGGATATAAAATAAGTCGTTCAGGATAATAGGGCATTTTATTAAAAATTTTTTTAGCCTTTTTATCATGTCGAACCGCTAATGTAAAAAAGAAATAATTAATAAAGTAATGTAATAATTTATTTTCTTTTTTCCAATACTCAAAATTTAAATTTATAATATCTTTCATAATAGCATTTCCTTTTTTGGCATGTATAAACCAATTAGCAGTTAATGATTGTCTACTATGTCTTGTACCTCTTAATATACTAAACATAAATAATTTTTGTTTTGTTATCTCCTCTGGAATAGCTCCTGTCATTAAAACTGTGGAATCAATCCATGTTCCCCCATATTTATAAAGCAAACAATATCTCACGATATCTGAAAATTGAGCCATAGGAATGATTTTTTTCTTATATTTCTCCCAAATATATTCAGGCAAATCAATATAATTTGGAATATCTTTTTCTTCTAAAATAATTACTTTACGCCCTTGATTATATTGAATAATACTACGAAAACAATTTTTTATAATTGAAGGTGCTTGATTTTTTCCTTGTAACCAAAGTGTCCAAATACAATTATCATAGTAATTTTTATTAAAAGATTGTCCCTTCAATTTATGCTTTAACCAATCCATACAAAAAGATAATCTGTTCTGTGGTGATAATGAATTAGGCAATTGATTGTTCAATGCGTAAATGTATTTACACAAATAATTATATTTACTTTCTCTTATTCTAGCTCTTTCTTCTGAAATGTCATCTATCTCATAGTAATAGTTATATAAATCAATATCAAAGCTATATATTTCGCAAAAAAATAACAAGCTAATAATTAATAATAGATATTTTGAAAGAAAATTTTTCATTTTTCTAAAATATCTTTAACTTTATCCTTAACAATTTCACGAGTAATTGTTGGCAGGTTTTCTTGTAACCAATCTTGTATAATAGGTGTTGCTATTTCTATTATTATATTTTTTAAGATATTAGAATTTTTATCAACATTTTTTTCTTCAGTAGCCTTATCAACACAGGTCTTATCAATAGCTTTTTCTTCTTCTTGGGCTAATTTTAAAAACATGTCCATATCTTTTGATGTATTTACGGATTCGTTTGAAATACTATCCGTCTTTTTTATTTTTACAATATTTCCATCTTCATTAATCATATCAGTCAGCTCTAAAACAGGAGGCTCATCACTAATAACCATCTGCTTTATGGATGATAACACCTCATCTAATGACATTTCAGCTTGCTTATCCATTACTCCTCCAGTTTATTAAACCTTATTTAGAAATTTTTTTATTATAATTCTTTTTTAATGCTGTTAGTATAGTTTGTAAATCTAATTTACCAAGTAAGGCATAAATTTGTACTATAGCTTCGATTTTTGTTTTTAAGGCTTCTGCAAAATTTATACGTGCATTTAAAAGAGTATTTTCACTATCTAAAAATTCTGTATTAGACTTTACACCGAGAGTTACCGCGTCAAGATTACTTCCAGATGCGATTTCTGCGCTTTTTACCGCCGCTCTAGTTGATTTAATAGATGCTTCAGCCATATTTAATCTATCATAAAACACTTCACAAGATGACATTACTTCAGAAAGTTTATCCTTTGCTTTAAATTCAGCTGCCTTAGCTCTTTCTGAATATAATTTTATTTGCCCATATGTTTGCATGTTAAATAAAGGCATAGATAATATTAATTGAGCACCATAAGATTTTTCCTGTTTTGTATATGTTCTATTTCTATATCCCTCTGGTTTATAAAGAGATTTTGATGCAGATAAATTAGCATCTATAGATGGCCCTATTTCTGCTTTAGCCATAGAATATTCATTCTCGGCGGATAAAGCTAAAAATTTATATTGTAATATTTCTGGGTTATTTTCTCTAACATTTTTTTTGAAATCTTCTATATTTTTTGGCATATCATTAATATTTAATGAAGGAAATATGACATCCGTTTTTAATTGCAATCCTGTTAAATATTCAAAAGACTGTTCAGCTTGAATTAATCTATTTTTTGCATTAATTCTATCATAATGAGCTATCTCATACTTGGATTTTGCCTCTTCAACTTCTACTGGAGTTGATACTCCAGCTTCTAAGCTAATAACCTGCGCTTCATATAATTTTTGTAGATTCTCTTCTTTCTTTACATACGCATTAAGAGCTTGCTTTCTTACCCAAATATCAACATATGCCACAATGACTTTAGCTAATAAATCACTCTTAGCCTTTAACATAGCATAATACTGTGCTTTAGCATTATTATCTTTTGATTTTATATTATTAACAGTTTGAAAACCTTTGAATAAATTCTGTCTAATCTGAACACCCATTTCAGTATTTGTTCCCGCACTGGTTGTGGATAAACTTTCTAATTGCCCAACACCTGTTTCACTTTCTTGTGCGGATCTACTGCTGCTTAAGCTTCCAGTAATAACAGGAAAAAATCCAAACTCAGCAATTTTTTTCTCCTGTTCAGCGATATTTTTATTAATTTGACTAGCTATCCAAGAGGCATTATTATTATAAGCGGCAACTAAAGCTTCTTCTAAAGTAGTACAATATACATCAAATACAAATAATAAAATTATTAAACTCAACCGTTTCATTTAATCTCTTTCCTCAATCTAAAGTTTTCTTAATACGTTTTAAACTTTCATCTTTCCCAAATGATACTAACATATCAAATATGCTGGGCGTAATTTTTTTCCCCGTAAGAATATTTCTTAAAGTTTGAGCTAATTTACCAAAACTAATATCTAGATTTTTAGCTAAATTCCGTAGCTCTGATTCTAGATATATTTCATTCCAATTATCAATTTTAGCTAAACATTCATAAGCTTTATTTGCAAACATTTTTGAATCTTCATCTAAAGGAGGAGATTGGTATTTGTCTATATAAATGGATGATAGATCTTTTAATTCAATTAAAGTTTTGGCTCTTTGCTTTAGCCCATCCATTCCTATCACTAATCTCTGTTTAATATTATCAGAAATATTTCCTATTATTGGTAATAATTCATTTAATAATCTTTCATTATTCGACTCTCTTATGTAGTGGCCATTCAAATTTGTTAATTTAGCAAAATCTATTCTAGCGGCTGATTTTCCAAGACCATCAGTTGTAAACCACTCTATAGCCTGTTTTTTTGAAATAATTTCATCATTACCATGTGACCAACCAAGTCTCAATAGATAGTTACAAATAGCTTCAGGTAAATATCCCATATTTTTGTATGCTTCAATTCCTAAAGCTCCATGTCTTTTTGATAATTTAGCTCCATCCGGTCCATGAATTAATGGAATATGTCCATAAGTCGGAATATTCCATCCAAAAGCATTATATATTTGTATATGTCTAAACGTATTTGTAAGGTGATCATCACCTCTAATTACATGTGTAACTCCCATATCATGATCATCTATGACTACTGATAGCATAAATGTTGGAGTTCCATCACTACGTACTAAAATCATATCATCTAATTGTTCATTATCAATAATAACATTACCCTGAACAATATCATTTAGAATTGTCTTTCCTGTTTGCTTTGATTTTAGTCGTATTACTGGCTTTATATCTTTAGGAGCATATTTTGGATCTTTGTCTCGCCACATTCCATTATATTTTGGGGAGTGTCCCATTTTTAATGCTTCTTTTCTCATATTTTCGAGCTCTTCAGGGGTACAATAACAATAATAAGCCTTTCCCTCTTCAATTAATTTTTTAGCCATTTGTACATGATAATCGATTCTATCATGTTGAAATACTGGCTCGTCATCCCAATTTATGCCAAGCCATTTTAATCCATAAAAAATAGCATCGACAGCCTGTTGTGTAGAACGTTCCCGATCTGTATCTTCTATTCTTAACAAAAATTTTCCACCGTAATGTCTAGCCAGAAGCCAGTTAAATAATGCTGTTCTTGCGCCACCTATATGTAAGAATCCCGTAGGAGATGGAGCAAATCTTGTTACTATGTCTTTGGAAAATTCAATACCCATTTTGTTCTCGACAAATTATATATATTCCATGTATATCTTATATATCAAATTTTAAGAAGGAAATGTATAGACTTTTAAATTTTATACAAGATTTTTATGAAAAAGAAAAATTTCAAATTATAAATTTTATTCCTGTTTTCTTTGGATTAGGTATTTGTTCTTATTTTTATTTAGACAATGAACCATCGGTAATATTTTCATTTGTTTGTTTTATAATATCACTTATATTTTCTTTACTTACTCAAAATAAGATATCATATGTAATATTTTTATTTTTCTCGGGTTTTTTACTGAGTCAATTAAGAACTATTAGTATCAATATTCCTTTATTAGAAAAAGAACCAGAGAAACCAACAGCATTTTTCGCAACTATAGAATCATGTAATCATACAGAAAATGGATTAAATTTTATTGTAAAAAATATTAATTCTCCATTCTTACTAAATAAGCTGTTTTTAACATGGAAAGGTGAAAAAGCAATCAATACTGGCGAAAACTATATGCCTGGTGATAGGCTATCTATATTTGCACAACTTTCACCTTTACGTAACCAAGCTTTTCCTGAACAATATGATTTTAAAAAACAACAATATTTCAATGGAATTTCCGCACGTGGTTTTATCTTTTCTACTCCTAAAAAAGTACAAAACTATTTAGCAGTTGATTCTGTAGAATTAAAAATAGAAAAATTTAGACACAAAATTAATGAAAAAATCGATTCTATTTTAGATAAAGATATAGCATCCATTGCAAAAGCAATAATTACAGGAACAAAGGCGGGAATTAGCAAAAAATTAAGAGAAAATTTTACACTATCAGGTACTGCACATATCTTAGCTATTTCAGGATTGCATATAGGTATTATAGGTATATTTATTTTCTGGATATCTCGCTTATTACTAAATCTTTTTCTTCAAATCTCAATGTTTATGAATGTAAAAAAAATTGCAGCATTAATTTCTTTAATAGGAGTAATTTTATACTATTTTATTTCAGGTTGTTCAGTATCTGCATTACGAGCACTTATAATGCATAGTTTAGTCATTATTGGAATAATTATAAATCGTAAAGCATTAACTATGCGTTCCGTGGCTATTGCTGCAATGATTATTTTAATTCTTTCGCCTGAAGTTATTATGTTTCCAAGTTTTCAATTATCATTTAGTGCTGTAATTGCTATCGTTTCATTTTATGAAAAACATTGGAACTTTTCTTCTTATTTAGGAATGATATTTAACATCATCGCTACGACTTTAGTGGCTTCATTAGCGACTTCAATATTTTCTATTTTTATCTTTAATCAATTGACTTTAAACAGTATATTCGCAAATATTTTTGCAATTCCTCTTATGACATTTTTTATTATGCCGATGTCTGTTATTTCCCTTATATTTTTAATATTTGATATTATATTTCCATTAAAAATTTTAGCATATGGAATTAAAGGACTCATAAACTTAATAGAATATTCTTCTCAGTTGCCTGGTTCATTATTTATAATGCCGACCCCATCAGATTTTACAATGTGTATATTTATATTTTCTGGGTTAATTCTTTCCTTATTACATTATAATGTAAGATTACTTGGAATTTTAGGGATATTCATTGGATGTGTATTTTATTATTTTGAAGAAAGACCAAAAATTATTATTTCCCCTTATGCAAAAGCTTATGGAATTAAAGTGTCAGATGAACTAGTTTGTTGTAATCATTGTGGCTATTTTAGAGGTATTATGGATACTTGGACAAAAACAGTAGGTTGCGAAAAAAGAAAAAATTTTAATTCTAAAGAATGTCGTAAATTTGTAAAAAAATCAGAAAATGGGAAATATATTATTAAATTAAATAAAAACACTATCGAATTATCAGAATATCCAGAGAGAGAAAATAAAAATATTATATATTTAGATAAATCAAAAGATTTTACGAGAGAAATATATCTTCCTTCCTTTAAAGAAATATCTAATAAATATAAAAAACGACCTTGGAACTATTATAAATAATTATCAACTTATTTTTTGTATGCATCTTAATTTAGCAGAACGAGATTTAGTGTTTATATTTACTTCATTATTAGTAGGCACAACAGGTTTTTTGGTTAGTATTTGAAATTGTTTATCTATAACTAATTTTTTAAAAAAATTTTTTACAATACGATCTTCTAATGAATGAAAACTAACTATTATGATTTTTCCTTCAGGATTTAGTAAATTTATCGATTTTTGCAAAATAGTTTGAAGTTCTTCTAACTCGTGATTTACAAAAATACGTAGAGCTTGAAAAGTTTTTGTTGCGGGATCAATTTTTTTTGTTTTTTTCACACAAGTTCGAATAATATTTGCTAAATCTTCTGATGTTTTTATATTTTTTAAATTTAATTTTATGTTTTTAGCTATACGTCGAGAAAACCTTTCTTCTCCAAATTCATAAATAATATTTGCTAGATCTTTTTCATCTAATCTATGAATGACTTGCATAGCTGTTTCTTTACATAGTCCCATTCCCATATCTAGATTACCACCAAGACGAAAAGAAAATCCCCTTTCTTTATCTTCTAATTGAAATGTGGATAAACCTAAATCCAATATTATTCCATCAATTTTGGATAAATTATTCTTTTTTAGTATATTATCTATATTACTAAACTTGGAATGCGAAAATTTAAATCTAGATGAGTATAATTTTTTTAAATTGTTAGCTATATGTGTTACATAACTATCTCTGTCGCAAGCTATTACATAACAATTGGCATTGTCTAAAATTGCCTTACTATATCCGCCTCCACCAAAAGTACCATCAAAATAAACTTTACCATCTTGCGGATGTAAAAAATTTAAAACTTCATTTAATAATACAGGGACATGTTTTGTCATATTAATCCTATAACAGATAAGAAATAATTAAAAATATAGGGATAAGTATACCAAGTGACCAGAACATATATCCTAAAAATGACGGCACTTTAACACCATATGACTCTGAGATTGATCTAACCATGAGATTAGGAGCATTCCCTATATAAGTTAAAGCACCCATAAACACTGTAGATATGGAAAAAGACATCAATAATGAAGCTTTTGTTGTCATAAGTTCTAATGCATTTCCTGAAGTAATGTGAAAAAATATTAAAAATGTAGGAGCATTATCCAATATAGATGATAATAAACCGCTTATCCAAAAACATTTACTTAATATGAACTCCCCATTAGGAGCTATCCAATCGAAAATAAATGATAATGCACCATTTTGTCCTTTACCTAAAATATATAAAACAGGAGCTACAGTAATAAAAATCGCAATAAAAAATTCCGCTACTTCTTTTATAGGAGCTATCGTAAATCCATTTTGTTCTCTTATATTCTTATGTGTTATTTTTATTGATAAAAATGAAACACTTACTAAAATAACATTACGCAATAATGAGGAATATTTATATTGTTCTCCAAATACCTCAAACGTTTTATCAAAATCACATAGAATAACTGTTAGTAATATAATGATTAAAAGCAATAAATTTCTAATACCTTTGATAGTAAAAGAGGCATTATCTCTTGATAATTCAAAGCGTCCTGTTTCTTTTTTAAAGTAAAAACTATCTATTAAATAAAATAAAAGACATAATGCTATAATAGTACTAAACAATATTGGATATAAGTGTTTTATAAACCAGAAGAAATCTATACCTTTAAGAAAACCAATAAATAAAGGAGGATCTCCTAATGGGGTAGCTGCCCCGCCTATATTTGCAATAAGAAATATAAAGAATATCATTAAATGGACTTTATGCTTTCTTTTGGCATTAATTCTTAAAAAAGGACGAATTAACAACATAGCTGCCCCAGTTGTACCTATCCAACCAGCTAATATTGAGCCAAAGATTAAAAATATTGTATTAAAAGACGGACCTTTACCTTCTGGAAAATTTATATATATTCCTCCTGAAACAATATATAACGCCGTAATCTGAATTATAAAAGATAAATAATCATCTATTAATGGCTTAAATATAGCTGTAATTACAGTAATAGGAGAAAATACAAAAAATATAGCAACAAGATATATTCCTGTCCAAATAAAAGGAATATATGAAGAATATTTATTCCAAAATGCCGGATAAATAACAGGTATGAAAGACATAGAAAATATAATACCAATAAATGGTACTATCCAAAACAAATTAACAAAATCCATATACCCACCACTTTAGGACAATATACAAATTACAAAACTATTTCAAAGTATTTATTTCTTTCAAACATTTAAATGAACCAAAAAGTTTTCCTGCAATAAAAAATACAAAAATACTTATAATAGAGACAATAATAACCGCAATATTTCGATTTATTCCTTCTAAAGCATAATAACTATCTGCATATATATTCATAAAATAGATAGCTAAAAACATGAGAAATGAAATAAATAACTGCTTTATACATTCATAAATTGTTTGTCTATCAACTGATACTGTTTTTAAGCTACTTAATTTAAATATTAAATATAGTCCATTAATCCATGATGCTAGTGATGTAGCTAAAGCAATTCCTATATGCTTCATATATGGAACTAAAATAATAATAAATAGTAGGTTTGAAATAATAGATATTATTCCACCAATTAAAGGCGTTCTAGTGTCTTTATGAGCAAAAAAAGTCGTGGAAAATACTTTAGTCATCATATAAGATGGAAGTCCAAAGGCAAAGGCTGACAACGCAGGAGCTGCAGCAGAAACATGCTCCGATGTAAAATTACCGTGTCCATAAATAGCTCCTGTTATTGGTTCGCTTAATGACATCAAAATAACTGCAGCAGGTAATGTGAAAATAAAGGCAAACAGTAATCCTAAGCTCATTTGTTTTTGAGCAGAAGATGTATCCTTAGCATGAATAGCCCTTGTCAGAGGCGGTAATAATGCAGTACTAAATGCAATTCCAAGAATTCCTATAGGCAATTGACATACATGATCAGTATAATAAAAATATGAAGCAGCTCCTGTAGGCAATAATGCTAAAACACCAAAATCTATAACAACATTCAATTGCCAAACGCCAGCCCCAATTGCCCCAGAAACTAATTTTTTAAAAAATGTCTTTACTTCAGGCATAACAGAAGAAAAATTAAACCATACATTCATTCCACAATAATGAACGTTTATCCATAAAATAATAAACTGTATAAAACCTGCAAAAAAAGTAGCCCAAGCCATAGTATATGCAACACTAGGAAACCATAAAGGTCCTACAAAAAAAGCCGCGACAACAGATAAGTTTAATATGATTTGAGCAGCAGCGGGCATTGCAAATCGATTAAATGTATTTAAAATTCCTCCAAATAAAGCTACTAAGAATGATGCCCCAATATACGAAGAACATATTCTTCCAATAGCAATAAGATGCTCGAATTTTTCACTGCCTGGTTTAAATCCAGCACAATATACCGACATAATCTCTCGAAAAAATATCAAACATAAAATCATTAAAAAAGAAACTAAAAAAACCAACCAAGTAAAAGTTTGGGACGCTAATTTTTTAGCTTCTTCTTCTCCTTTGTCCTTCAGTATATTTGAAAATATAGGTAAAAAAGATGCATTAAATGCACCTTCAGCAAATATTTTTCTTAGAATATTTGCAAACTTAAAAGCAAGTGCGAAAACATCAGCAAACATTCCTGCGCCTAAATATTTTGCTTGCAAAATATCTCTGACAAAACTACTTAAGCGGTAAACTAATGTCCAACCCCCAACAGTAGCAACGGTTTTTATTAAACTCATGTTTCACCATAATCGAACCATTAACCGTCTTAACATATATAAAGTATTTATACAATATGATATTATATTAATGTAAAGTTTTTTTTTATTATAATTATAGAAATTGAATGATTATAAGTATAACTAAACAATTGTTAAATTAATACAAGGATTCTATTTAATAAATTTCTATCTTGAAAAGATATTTTAAATATTTTATATTTGCATAAAAGGTTAGGGCACATAGCTCAGAGGTAGAGCACTACGTTGACATCGTAGTGGTCGTAGGTTCGATCCCTGCTGTGCCCACCATTTAGACTTTTGCTACTTAAAACTAAGAGGATGAGTACAGGTGGCTTCACAATTAAAAATAGATCCTGAAGCAGTTCGTGCATTAGCAGAACTTTTAAGGGAAACGGATTTAACAGAGATAGAATATCAAGTCGATTCCTTAAGAATAAAAGTATTAAGATCTGTACAGCAGGCGGTAATACCTATGAATGTTCCTATATCAAATACTGAATCTAGTAATAAGGAATTAAAAAATAAAGAAGAAGATGTTCATCATTCTGATTCTAATAATGATCTTAAAAATGATCCTGGCGTTATTGAAGCGCAAATGGTTGGAACAGTATATCTATCTCCAGGACCTGGGGTTGCCCCATTTGTAAACGTAGGGGATGTAGTAGAGCAGGGGCAAACTTTATTCATAATTGAAGCTATGAAAGTTATGAATATGATTAAAGCTCCTCGTTCAGGTGTAGTGAAGCATATTTTTGTAAAAGATGCTCAGCCGGTCGAATATGGAGATCCGGTAATAATAGTCGATTAGATAAGGTTATGATAAAAAAAGTATTGATAGCAAATCGTGGAGAAATAGCCCTTAGAATACTCAGAGCGTGTAAGGATTTGGGAATTCAGACAGTTGCAGTACATTCAACTGCGGATGAAGAAGCTATGCATGTTCGATTAGCAGATGAAAGTGTCTGTATAGGACCTCCTCCGGTAAGAGAAAGTTATCTTAATATTCCAGCTATTATTTCAGCAGCTTGTATTACAGGAGCAGATGCGATACATCCTGGTTTTGGATTTTTAAGTGAAAACGCAACTTTTGCTCATATGGTAGAAGAGCATGGATTAATCTTTATTGGACCTAAAGCGGATCATATAGCTATGATGGGTGATAAAATCATGGCAAAGAAAACGATAGCACGTTTAGAGTTGCCTACCGTTCCAGGTTCAGATGGAGCTTTGACGAAAATAGATAAAGCTATAAAGTTGGCGGAAGAAATAGGTTTCCCTGTCTTAATTAAAGCTGCTGGAGGTGGCGGTGGAAGAGGCATGAAGATAGCGAGATCAAAGGATGATTTCATTACATCATATGAAATGGCGCGTCATGAAGCTAATATTTCTTTCGGTAATGATAGGGTATATTTAGAAAAATATTTAGAAAATCCTCGTCATATAGAATTTCAGATAATTGCAGATAAATATGGTAATGCAGTGCATCTTGGTGAACGAGATTGTTCTATGCAAAGACGAAATCAAAAAATTTGGGAAGAAGCTCCAAGTACTGTATTAGATTCCAAATTTAGAGATGAATTTGGAAACAAAATTACTAAAGCTATTTCTGCAATCGGATATATTGGTGTTGGAACGTTAGAATTTTTGTATGAAAAAGGACAATTGTATTTTATCGAGATGAATACAAGAATACAAGTTGAACATCCGATTACTGAAATGATTACAGGTATAGATATTGTTCGTGAGCAGATCTTAATTGCAGGCGGAGAAAAATTATCATTCAAGCAAAATGATATTAAATTTCACGGACATGCAATAGAATGTCGTATAAATGCGGAAAATCCGGATACATATATGCCTTCAGCGGGAGTGATAAAAAATTATCACTGCCCTGGTGGCCCAGGAGTTCGTGTTGATAGTGCGTTATATGAAGGTTGTAAAATTCCACCTTATTACGATAGTTTAATTGCAAAATTGATTATTCATGGTTATAACAGACAACATTGTTTAGCTAGACTTCGTAGGGCGCTTGGAGAATATGTTATTAGTGGTGTTGATACACTAATACCTTTACATTTGAAATTAGCTAACAATCAAAATATAATTAATGCTGATTTTAATATTCATTTTTTAGAAAAATTATCAGAAAAAACAGATTAAAATTAAATAATAGAAAAACAATATTTTGTTACAGTTAATATACTGTGTTATAATATGTCTTTAGATTTTAAATATAATTATTATGGCCAAAAGTGAAAAGATTTTTTACTGTAGTGAATGCGGTGCTAGATATCCTAAATGGTTAGGAAGATGTGAGGATTGCGGTCAATGGAATACTGTAATTGAAGATATACGTTTAACAAAAAAAAATATTTTGGGAAATGGAAATATAAAATTTCAAGAAATTTCAGAAAAATACAATAAAATTAATCGCATTTATAGTGGATTAAATGAATTTGATCGTGTTTTAGGAGGTGGGGCAGTTCCAGGTTCTGTAATTCTAATTGGAGGAGAACCTGGTATAGGTAAATCTACTATTTTATTGCAGATTTTATCTGCTCTATCTGATGAGTATAATTGTGTATATATATCTGGTGAAGAATCCTCAGAACAAATTTGCTTAAGAGCTGAACGTCTAGGATTGTCACAATCTAATATTAGATTAGCTTGTGAAACTAACGTAGAATCTATTATTCATTCATTAGATAATAATATAGATTTTCTAGTTATTGATTCTATTCAAACTCTATGCAGTACTAATATAGATTCTATACCAGGGACACTTAATCAGTTGCGAACCTGTACTTTCTCATTAATAAATTTTGCAAAAACAACTAATACTACTATCTTTTTAGTCGGTCATGTTACGAAAGAAGGTGTTATTGCAGGACCTAAAGTTTTAGAACATATGGTAGATACAGTATTATATTTTGAAGGTGAAAGAGGTAATTCTTATCGTATTCTACGAACAGTTAAAAATCGTTATGGCTCATGTGATGAATTAGGTGTGTTTGAAATGAGTTCAAATGGACTTATTAGCGTAACAAATCCTTCTATTTTATTTCTTACACAACGTTCTGAAAATATTCCTGGGACTATAACATTTTCAGGAATAGAAGGTTCACGTCCAATTTTAGTTGAAGTACAGGCTCTAGTATCAAAAAGTTACTTTTCATCTCCTCGTCGTACAGTTGTTGGCTGGGATATTAATAGATTATTTATGATATTAGCTGTTTTAGAATCTAAGTGTAAAATATCTTTTTCAGATAGAGATGTTTATCTTAGCATTGTAGGAGGGTTAAAAATATCTGAACCAGCTTGTGACTTAGCTGTAGTTATCAGTTTACTATCTGCTAGAAAAAATCTTGCTATTAATAATAATACATGTGCTATGGGAGAAATTGGATTGACTGGAGAAGTACGTCCTATATCAAAGTGTTTAGAAAGAATTAAAGAAGCGGTTAAATTTGGTTTTAAGAGTATTATTATTCCAAAAACAGATAACTTGGATATTAATGAATTTTCTGATATCAATTTAATAAAAGTAAGTACTCTTTTTGATTTAATAAATTTTTTGGGAGAGAATGGAAAGCGTGAATAATAGTGAATTTTTTAATTCATTAGATTATATATATATCCTTATAACTTTTATTTCTTGTTTATTTGGATTTTTAAAAGGATTTACAAAAGATTTCTTTAGCACATGCGCATGGATAGGAAGTGGTTTTATTTCTGCGTTTATATCACCGTTTTTAGTAGATACGTTCAAAGAAAATTTAACAAAAAATATATTATTAGCAAAAATAATCGCTATAACTGCATCATATTTAGTAGTACTTATTACATTATTATTGTTAATAAATACCCTTTCAATTAAGATTAAAAATACTTCCCTTTCAGGTGTTGACAGAGCGTTGGGGTGTTTATTTGGCTTTGTTCGTGGATTTTTAATCATATTAACTATGGCTATGATATATGTTTTTTTTAATATGCCATGTAACAAATATGAATTTATAAATAATTCAAAAATTACACCTCATCTGATAAGTATAGCAAATTGGATTACACCTAAAATTATGAATTATTCTCCTATTTTAAATGAAATAAAGCCCAAATATCCATCATCTTATGAAAATAATAAAAAACGTCATTTATCTGAACAACTTCGTAGTAATAAAATTATAAAAGAAAAATTATATGATGAAGATGATTCATATACAAATAAAGTAAAAACGTATATTGACAATATATTCTCAAGATACTTGAACCGTGATGAAAATAAAGACTATATAGAAAATCGTAAAAAATTAATAAGAAAAAAAGCGCGTGATAAAAATATTGAATTTGGAGCAATGTCTTTAATGCGAGCAAAGGCGGAACGTAAAGCTCAAAAAAAGGCCAAAAAACTACAAAAAGATATCTTAAAACAACTTGACAATAAACGCTGAAAATGTATGCTTATAAAGTATCTGCTGGAGAGATGGCCGAGAGGCTGAAGGCAACGGTTTGCTAAACCGTCATACGTTTGTAAAAGCGTATCGAGGGTTCGAATCCCTCTCTCTCCGCCATAGATTTAGGAGAGGTGGCCGAGTGGTTTAAGGCGCACCCCTGGAAAGGGTGTATATGGGGAACTGTATCGAGAGTTCGAATCTCTCCCTCTCCGCCATGGAAAAACGCTTGTATTACAAGGTGTTAGCGATAATCTCTGGAATGGAGAATTCTGGCGTGTTCTCCTATGATTTCCTGCAAAAAAGTCACATGCGCGACCATATCCTCCATATGCGAAGTTCGTATCCTCCATTTTTCGTCTCCAATCTCCAAAAATCGGGACATGGAGAATTTGCCAATACCACACGGATATCTTCTCGCACTGCAGTGTTTGTGCTCTGTCAAATAATTTTTCTGAAAAAAAGTTTAGAGAAAACCATACCGGTCGCAAGTGGGATACGAACTTTTGAGACTAACGCGCTGATATTACAAGCAATTTCCACATTTTCGTCGATTTTGTGCATGTCGTGGCACATTTACTATAATGAATTGATAAATAAGGAGATGAGTACAACGTATCGCCATTCCGAATGCCTAACGAAGTTTTGCAGAGTACGTGTTTTTTTGAATCAGTTAATAGTTTGTTAATCTTTATGGCTTACAATTAATGAGCAAAGAAAAACACGGGAACTATATGAGATATATACTGAAAGTATTGCTAATATCGATCGTTGGGTTGTTTTTAGATAATAATACTGAAGCAACAACGCAAGTTCAACAGCCAGGTCTGCCAAAAACGGTATTTGATTTACCTCCTGATACGCCGGGACTAATGAATGACAAACAGAATAAAACGATATGCGGACAACAAAAAGCATGTGTTCACGTTATTATTCCTCAAACGGAAGCATACAAAGCTTATACAGATAATAGATTAAAGCCGTTAAATTCAAAAGAAAGGGCAGAACATGCTTGTTCTGCAGATGGTAACATCTATTTTCCTGCCGATGGAACTCAACCAACAGCTAAAGAAGTAGCAGAATACTCTTGTGCAAATATTGACAATAGAGCAGATTCTCCGATTACAAAATGGTATATGCAAGTGTTTGGAGTGATTGATAAAAATGGACGAAATTCTACTAACGATAATGATTATATAAAAGCTGGGTATAATCATAAAAGTGAGGACATTGTCCCTATTTTTACATTTCCAGATGATAATCATTGTGAAAGTTTTATAAAGATTTTCAAAATGGTAGCCAAAACTTCGCTTGGGAGATCACTCCTCTATAGAATTATTATAGAAATAAGACGACGTAATGCTAATAATTTTGGGTGTTATCAATCTTCAAAGCAACGACAGTTCTTTCGTACGCTATCTGTGAAAAGTACAAATCGTTTCTATTTTTCAGGAGGTTCAATAAAGTATTATATACATATCCCATGTAAATTTGAAATTGTAAAGGATGGGTACATTATTTTAACTAATCCTCAAAACTTAGACATGGACACTGAGCTCAGTATTATTTTATTTCATGAAATGTTGCATTGGTTTCATGATTTATCGGATGAAGATTATCACGAAAAAACTGAAGGTCTTAGCTTATGTCATGATTTCGAACATAAAAACAATAATGAATTATATAATTATTACTATGGACATTCTAGAGACAGTGGTGTATCAATTAAAAATTCTCTACGCGGGTGGTCATGTCAAGGAAACTCGGCGAAAATTAATACGGAAGAATGGCGAACAATTGCTGGTATTAATGGGGAATTATCCGAAAATGCCTTTAGAGTTTCATTAGGCGTTCCATTAAGAATATTTCATGAAGGGGCTCATTCTGTAGATGAAGAAATTACAACAAATCGGTGTAAATTTATCAAAAAAGAAAGTCTTATAGACTCTCGATATAAAATCAATAAGGAAGAAAATAATAATATTGATGAATATGATGTTTGTTGTAAATGTTTAAGATGTTGTTTACCCTATATATCATCACAACATGACAATACAAGAGAAATATCAACAGGTTTTATATGTCTAGGGAAAGAGAACACCACAACTGTTAACAAAATGCAGGAACAAGCATTGCAATGTTGTCATAATTATGATATTAATAATATTCAAGTTAATATGGTTGATATAGGGATTTCTGAAACAGACTTTGATGGTAATGAAAAACAGAAAGGATTTGGGGATGCGTTTTTTTATAAGTCAAACTAGGCATATGTTTATTAGTGTAATGTTTGTATTGTCGGTTTTTTCTGCATCTGCCTGTGATTATAGAAATATAAAAGTTGAAACAGAGAGTAACCAACAACTTGACAAGATGCTGTCTCTTATAGTAAATATAAAAAAAGAATCAACTGAACAATCGGAACTTTTTAGAAGAGTAAATACAAAAGATAATAATGCATTGATATGGAGTATATTTGCATATTGTGTAATTGATGATGATAAAATTTCTGTTCCATTCGATATTTTATCGAGCTTGAATTACAATCAATTAAAGATAGGTATACCAAATACAAATACAAAAGAACAAGTTGTATACCTCTTGAGTATTTTCTATGCAAGTATAGCAGATAAGCCTAAAATTGGATTTATAAGAGAACGTAGCATTGCTTTCGAATATTTGGATGATTATTTTTTGTCTGTAGGTGTTTCTGAAAAAGACGGGAAAATCTTGATTTTTGAACATGACGAAGACAGCGAAAGCATTACGGTGAAACATAATGCTAAAAAAAAGCATGTAGAGAAGATGAGTAGCCATTGTTAAAGTAACATTTTTGAAGCTATTACATAAAACTCTCATTATCTCTTGATTTAAGTTTTGTTTTGAGTAGCTGGATGCCCTTTTTATTCAACCACTCTCTCCACTCCTTCATTACTTATCCTCACTCTAATCCCCTGATCAGACACAGTCGCTTCATCGATCAACAATCTTGCGATTTTGTGTTGTTCAGCGGGGTAGAGGTATTTCCAGATTTTTACTGATTTTGTGCATGTCGTGGTACATTTACCATAATTAATTGATATATGAGGATATTAATGTGATGTATCGTCATTTCTAATGCCTAACGAAAAAGCTGATTTGTCGGACAAATAAAATTATTCGTTCAAATTAATATTTTGTTAATTTTTATACGTTATAATTTTAATCAAATAAAAAAAACAAGAAGTGTATGAGATATATATTGAAAATATTACTGGTGACGATTATAGGGTTGTTTGTCGGAAACGCAGAAGCAGTCGCACCCGTATTAGATTTTGATACTATATACGGTGTTGGTACTCAAGTCCCAAGCTCGTTTCAACCGGAGTGGAATAGTGTAAATGCCAATCCTGATGCACGTGGAGTCATTCCGCCAAATGGAAATTTATATACTTTAATGTAACAGCAAATGAAGTCAATAATTTTGCTCGTACGAATATTGATAACGAAAATCAGAGAGCTCAAGGAAATTATATCGCGGGAAACGCGAACATCTATTTCCCCGCCGATGGAACTCAGCCAACAACAGAAGAAGCCGTTAAATATTCTTGTGCGAATGTTGATAACCGAGAAAATTCTCCAATTACAAAATGGTATATGCAAGTGTTTGGAGTGATTGATAAAAATGGAGGAAATTCTACTAACGATAATGATTATATAAAAGCTGGATGGAATACAGATGCTACAGCTACACAACGAATTATATCATTCGACGCAAGTGTTGATACTACTCCGGTTAATGATCCAAATATTCCTAGTGCACAAATTGGCAAAAGAGATTTATTTGAAAGAGAATTCAGAAAAATTGCTTCTACTTCCGTGGGAAGAGTGCTTTTGTATAGGATTTTAATTGAAATTAGAAGGCATAATCACAATAATAGCATAGGGGAACAAGAACAAATTTTAGCAAATCTAAAACGTAGGCAAAATTTGGAACGCAATAAACAAAGAAGTATAAGTATAGTATGGGCTAACGATTTTTCATATACCCAAGATAAAAGTGGTATTTATATAAGTAATCGATTGACAAAATTAACATGCATAGGTCATATTTCAGAAAAACAAAAAATAACTTATATTGTTCCTGTTTACGATACTATCGATATATCACTGATGCATGAGATGCTCCATTGGTGGCATGTATTAAGAAACATTAAGAGAACACAAGAGGAAAGAGATAATCGAAATCCTGAAAATGGTAGCTATAATTACCACAATATTAGTAATTATTATTTTAGTCAATATTACTGGAATGGTTTGAACTGGTTGTCTAAATGGAACGGAAATGAAGCCTCAATCTTGCCTTGGCATTTTAATGGTGAATATATTAATTTTGAGGAAATGCGAACTATATTAGGTTTCTCATGTACTGATAGTTCAAAGCACTATTTGCAAGGGGATGATTTATCTGAAGATTTGTATAGGGTATGTGTAGGAAAGCCTTTAAGATTCGGATATGGACACCAAGGTTTTTACGAGGATAATATCGTAATATATCGCGTAATAAATACTAATTTTACCAATTATATATACTATTGTGGTTCAACAAATTTAATAAAGAGACGGAAACATGCTAGAATTCCTGGCGACAATTCTATTCCTGAAGTTGTTAATTTTAACTACGATGATAAAGATGGTATAGATGGATTAGGAAAGTTTAAATGTTTACCTAGAGAATTATGGCTTCCGGTAGAATAAAGCTTGTACTAAGAAATGAAAATGTTATAATGAAACAAGACAATAGAGGAGAAAAGAAGGATGTGCATCGTAAGAATTTTGTCAGTTGCTCTGGTATTGTTGTTGTTTGATGTAAATGCAATGCATAGATCTGAGGTATATTACAATGAAGCTGAAAGTAAAATGTTTAATGAGCTTATGTCTAATTCTGAATATATGCAGTTGCAACAAGCTTATAATGATTATGTAAATAAAAAGATAGATAATATTGATGCTTTAATAGATGGAGTTAAAAAGTGTGAAAAATATAAAGATGAGATAGTATCAAGAACTGATTGGGGAAAAAATATTAGAGTTTATGATGAGGTTTGTAGTAGGATTAGGACATTAACATGGGCAATTACTGATGTTTTAGAAGAAAATGGTAAGTTGGTAGAATAAAATATGTTATGTAGAAGTTTTGTATAAATAATATCGTAGCACTTAAGTTTGTATTCTTTTGTTAAACAAAATTTGGAAGTTGGTGCATGTTGTTCTCCAATGAGGTGTTTTTGTAGTATATACATTCTTTGGAACTCATAAGCCAACGCAGAAAAAGAAATATCATCCTCTCCTATCGTAACAATATCAATCCCACTCTAGTCTGAAATTGTGAATGGATTTCTCCAAAAAGTTCGCTCTCTATCTGATCATTTAGTGATCTATATACCTTCGTGTGCATAATAGTAACCGGCAATATTATCCAATTATGAGGTAGCATGAATTTTATTTGTTATGGTGTATATAATTATCAATATTCATATAATTTTTGCTTAAAACAGCAATATAAGATTGCAAATTATCATATATAGATTGATATGTATGCTCACCTTTATTCATGAAACCTATAAGTTCTGCATTTGTCCTTAATTGTGTTTCCCAAGATAACATACGTTCTTCTGGTAAATTACCCCTTTTTGTTATTAATTTATCATTTATATTCTTCAAGTTAACAGATAAAATCGCTACGAATTCATCATATGGATTTTTATATTTTGATACATCATCTGAAAGATTTTGTAAGGCTTTATGCACTCGTTCATTCAGCTTTGAAAATACTTTTGTAAGTACTGTTTCTGAAGATTCTTTACGAATAATTTTTCCAATTAAAGTATCTTCTGCAATATTTAATCCTGTTATTTCTCTGTTTAGAAAAGAACTCAAAATATCCTTTGATTCAAATTCCGAATTAGGATAAACGAAATCAATAATTTTCAAACTACCATGTTGTAATGTATCGCCACATAATAGAAAACCAAAATTTTCACAATGTAAGTCTCTTAGTCCTAATAGTTTTCCTATGAAATCTAACTCATTAATGGATAATACGACATTTTCATCAAATAAAATTTCATTTGGTAGCTTTTTATTTTCAATTTCTTTAAATGTAAGAAAGGATGCATCGTTTAAAGATACATCTTTAGTAGCAATATATATTCCTTGATTAACATTCTGCTCCTATTCCCAAACTATCTAAAACAGTATAAATAAAGGATTCTAATAGATTTAATTTAAATTCCTCAACAGAAGTTCCTGAAGTTGCGGAACTCCTAAGACTTGCTTGAAAAGATAATGAATTGCTAACATACGTACGAGTACCGTATTCACTCTCTTGATCTTTGCTACCTTTTCTTTTTTTATAACTTGCTAAATGAAACATTTTTATAAAAAATCGATTATTATCACCTCTATCCATAATATATCCAGGATTAACCCCGGAGCCTTTCTTTTTAAATATTACTTGACGTTCTTTATGTTGCTTTTCAATGGGTGTAATAAATACTTTTAACTCTGAAGAAAGATCTCCTTCAACTTTGCAGTGTTTTAATAAATTTGCTGCGACCATATTTTTGGTTTTTCCATAAATTTAATGAAAAAGAACATGATATATACACGAATTTGATAGCAGGAGCTTTAAATAGAATTATTCATATGGAAAATTATGATCCGATAATTGTAGGAGAACACTTTAATCGTCAAACTGTATTAAAATCCGTTGTTGAAGATTATTTTAATAAATTTATACTCAAAAAATAATTTTTTTATTAGTAAAACAATGTGAGAAATGTCATATTGGTGCAAAAAGCGCTAGCATTACAGATGAAGTTGGTTAATACAGTGCTTGTAAGGTACTATAACGAGTCCAATAGTTCATATGTAGTGTAGGAATGAATTTGACATGTCTTAAAGCTGATGACAGACATCAAAATTTTCTATTGGAGAGGGAAAAGCTCACATTAATGGCTATGAAGTCGAATTGGTGCATGCTTCGCACCGTCGATTTGGGAATAATTTTGATATACAAACGGTAACATCGTATCCGTATTTGTTATATTAATCTTATAGGACTATTTACAACAAAATGTGGTCGAGCTTCATATACTGTATTTGCTATTTTTAGATCTATAGCTAATGGAAAATTATTAAACATAGGTTGATGGTTTTGATTATATAAGTTAGCGTTAATGAGGTTGTAATTTCTGCAAGAAAAATCGAAACAGTATGTAAATATGATTTGGAATAATTAAATCTCGCTCTGGAACACGAATTGGGAATGGAATTTTATCTGAGCAAAAAAAATTCTAAAACCATTAAGGAGAATTTGAGATTGGAGAAATCTGAAATAAATAAGGATTGTGAGAATTATATTTGCTAATATAATATCTAAAAAATTACTTTCTAATAGCTTAAAACTTTATATTTTTCGAATTGAAGAAATATATTTTTTTATTGTATAATCAAAAAAAAATGTTAGATTTGGTGACATATGAAAAGGGTTATATACATATTATTAATTTCATCTAATATTATGACGGCTGATGCTACACACGCAATTATTAACAGCAATTCTAATGATTTCGTAGAATTAGATGAACCTACAAGAAAAATAAGTGGAGCTTATTATGGAATTGGATACGATTTATCTTTTATAAAACATGAAATACAAGCTCGAAATGAAGGGAAAAATATAGATAAAAGTGTAAAAAAATCAGCAACACAAAGTGCAATCTCACTATTAGCGGGATTTGGAAGTAGCTTTTACAAAGATTACTATATTGGTCTTGAATTTGAAATAATGAAACGGTTTTCGGGAAAAACGTCTTATGAAGATGATTTAGGAATTAAATTTAGCCAGCAGTTTGGTATAAATATGGATGTACGTTTTGGTTATTTATTCCCGAAATACGGAAATATGGTATATTTAACACTAGGTTTTTCTCGTACATTAGGAAAAGTAGTCGTAAAAGTTGATGGTCAAAAGGATGCTGAAAAAGGGTTTGGCTCATATTTTCCTACGATAGGAATAGGATTCCAACAAAAATTAAATTCAAAATGGAATATCCATATTGATAGTCGCTATTCTATCACATCTAAAGATAAAGATAATCGTTTGGTAGGAAATAATAATTGGAATTACAATGTACAACCAAAAAGAATAGGAATTAGGCTATCTTTAACACGTAACATATAAATAAAGGAGTTTTGATTATGAGAGCAAAAGTACAAAAAAAAGATATTTTACCAGCAATAATGAGAAGCGTCAGTATTGCTGATAGAAAATCAATTGTTCCTATTTTATCACATGTTTTGTTAGATTTTAATTCTAATGGACTAACATTAAAAGCAACAGACTTAGATCATTCTATTATAGAAAATATTCCTGCAGATATAGATACATTTGGCTCAGTAGCTGTGCCTGCAGGTATTTTATGTGATATTTTGAGAAAAATACCAGATAATTTATCTCTTGAGTTTTCATTATTAGATAAAGGAGCTAAATTACAAGTTATTTCTGGAAATTCAAAATTCGAATTATCTGCATTATGTCCAGAAGATTTTCCAACTATTTCAAAATTAGAAAGTACATGTCATTTCAAATTAAATATTCGAGAGGTAAATAAATTAATCAGTCGTACTAAGTTTTCGATTTCTCCCGAAGAAAGTCGACACAATCTAAATGGAATTTATTTACACAAAGAAGAAGATATATTAAAAGCAGCATCTACAGATGGACATCGATTATCTGTTTCTTCTATTCCATTAAAAGCAAAAGAAAGTATCCAAGGCGTTATAATAGCTCGTAAAACTGTTTTTGAAATAAAAAAATTATTGGATGTGTTCGAAGGTGATGTCGTAGTTACGTTTAATGCAAATCAGATTCAATTTGAGTTTGAAAATATTACTTTCATATCAAAATTAATTGATGGGACTTTCCCTGACTATAAAAGAGTTATTCCAAATAGTGATGGTGAGTATTTTATTATAAAAAGAACGAGTTTTATAGAAATTGTAGATAGAATTGCAGTCATTTCAGATGATAAGGCTAGAGCTGTAAAATTAGAACTTAGTAAAAACAAATTGAGTTGCTACGTTGTAAATAGTAAACTCGGTAATGGTCGTGATGAAGTAGATGTAGTCTACGATGGAGATGGTTGGTCAGCAGGGTTTAATGCAAATTATTTACTTGATGTTGCGCAAACATTACAAGGAGAAGAACTTAAAATATATGTTAAAGAAGCTTTAGCTCCAATATTGATAACTGATACATCAGAACCGGAATCATTATTTGTTATAATGCCAATGAGAATTTAATAGGTGTAGTTTTTTGCAACCTACAATTTTAAGTTTATTATGTCGTAATTTTCGATCATATAAGGCTTTGATGTTAAATTTTTCATCGAAGTTCATATGTTTCTATGGGAAAAATGGGGCTGGTAAAACTAACATTCTAGAAGCGATTTCTTTGTTTTCTTCTGAAAGAGGACTAAGAAAAGCTCTAATTTCTGATTTTACTAATATTAATTCTATAGATAACAGTTGGAATCTAGAATTAGTATTGAAAAAGGATATTTATAAAACATTTTTAGCAACCAAAATAAATAATAATAAACGTATTGCATTTATTGATGGAACCATATTATCTTCCCTTTCAAAACTAGAAGATTTTTTGTGGTTATTATGGATTACACCAAGTATGGATAATGTTTTCATCACTTCTAAAAGTGATAGACGTGGTTTCTTTGATCATCTTGTAACTGGGTTTAGTAGGCAATATAAAGAAAAATTAAAAAAAATAACTTCCTTACAAAAAGAGCGATTGCATGTAATTTTATTTAGAAATAATGAAAACTGGCTAAATATTCTTGAAGAAAAAATAGCTGAAGAATATATTAATATTACGAAAATCAGATTTGAATTTCTAAATATTTTAAAAAAGACTTTTGAAACTCATAGCTCTGAATTTTTAAGACCTATTGTAAAAATATCAGGGATTATAGAAAATATTATTGAAAAAAATAGTGAAGAAAATTCTATTTTAGAGATAATGGATGCCTTAAAGCAAAATAGGATTATTGATTCGGAAAAACAATCCACTCAGATTAGTATATTTAAAACTAACTGGTCAGTATATCATCCAAAATCTTATTTTGAAGCAGCAAATTGCTCTACTGGAGAACAAAAAGCTTTTTTGATTTCATTAATATTAGCTGTTACAAGGATTTATCAACAATCTAGAGCTGGTGTTCCTATTTTACTTTTCGATGATCTAATGTTTCACTTAGATAAAGGAAGAAGAAGAGCATTAATTGATGAGCTTATAAATTTAAACGTTCAGACTTTTTTTACGGGCACAGAGCTTAATCTTTTTGACGAAATTTTATCCTTAGCACAAATATATCATGTAGAAAACTCTATATGTACAGAAATTAAAAAATAATATTACTATTCTACTAAATTAATTTATTATTCACTATCTAAAATAAAAGGGGGAAGCTTATTATCTATTCTTTTACGATTAATAAAAACCATTAATTTACTTTCAGTAACAAATTTACCATTCAATATATAATTATTATTTATATATTTTACATTTATATTTTGTTTAATTAACCATGTAATAGCGTCTTTAATTGTATCAGCTTTACTTACACTATCAGAATTTTTGTTATTAGAAATTTTCATTTTAATATTAGTTTTTTTTGTTAAAATATGCTTCATTTCTATTGGTGAGCCTGCTTTAGTCATATTTAATTTTTCTTTTAATAAAGTACCAGATATATTTGAATTATAACGTTTAGTAGTGTTCTTGCTTCTTACAAGTTTATTTTCTAAAACTTTCATATTGCATCCGTCGTTTATATTTTTACATCAAAACAACAAAAGACACCGAAAATGAAAACACAAAAACAACATTGCTTAGCAACAATCTTATTATTATATAAGCATAAATATGTAATTTATCAATATACAATTCAAAAAATTTCTAAATATTTCAAAAAGCTTTTTATTATTTATTTTTAATAAATTTTAGTAATATTAAGAATATTTACCATTTTTATACTTTTCTGTCTTGTACTTATTTTTGACATTTGTTATACATCTAATATGGTTTTTAAGAGGTTGTAATGGCAAGACAAAGTTTAAGTCCTATGAAAGACTTAGAATATCCTGATTTATCAATATTGAGTGTTCCAGGAACAGTTGGTAGGAAAAGAAAAGGAGCACCGATGACTCATTTAAAATATTTGCGCAAAAAAAATGGATACACTTTAGAATCATTGGCAGATGTTACAAGTATTTCCGTTTCTTATTTATCACGTTTGGAATCAGGGTCAAGGAGATTAAATACTGATCTTATAAGAAGATTATCACATGCATTTAACTGTTCACCTGCGGAACTATTGCAAGAGACAATTCATGAAAGTAATGTTGTAACACCTGTAGAATTTTCTAATCGTACACAAAAGAAAAGGCAAGAGATTAATGTGCGTGAAAGTAGTATGCCTTTATATGAGATAGTTCCAAGTAAAGAAGATCAAAGTATGTTGACAATTTCTATTTGTCCAACGTCTGAATGGAAGCAACGCCCTCAAGAATTAAGAACAAAAAGCGATGCTTTTGCTCTTAAAGCGAATAGCTATTTTAAACCACATTTCAGTGAAACTTCTACTTTATATATGGAACCTGCGAATAACTTGGTGCCTGAATCTACTGTTGTAATTTTAAATCGCGGTCAAGTCATGATTAAAAAGATTTGGAGTGTAACACCTACTTCACTACAATTATGTGATATTTCAGATATGGAAGCGTTAAAAAAAGGTAATTTATCTACTAGTAACTTAATGACATTAGAGCGTAATGCTTTAGAAGCTACTTACAAAGTTGTTGGATATTCTGATTTCGGTTTAATTTAGTAAAATAGAAGTGAATAAACGGTCTCTTTTAGTTAAATTAGTTAAAAAGACCGTTTTATTGTTTTAATGAATTAAGTATTGGATAATATAAATCTTCTTCTTTTTCTATACAAATACTACTTTTTTCTTCTAATGTAGGTACCCTATTTAAAAATTTTATACGAGGGATGTCTTCTATAATAGCAATAGGAGTCTGTTCATTTCCTTCTCCCATAAGAAATACCGCAGAAGTAGCTAACGCATCTACAATATTTACTTGTGTCACTTTTAAAGCTCTGTTATATAAATCAGGTTTGTTTATATATGAATATAATGGACTGAAACCACACCAACTGAGACAAATACCCGTTACACCTCTACGCATTATTGTAGTATGACTGTCTGTAATTATGATTCCTAAATTTTTTAATTTGTATTTTTCACGTAAATAAATCCATATATATTCTGCTGATTTCCAAACATCTGCAGGATACATAATATAAACATTATTTGTATTTGATTCATCGATACCTGCAGATGGAATTAATATTCCATTTTTTATAGTCAGATATATGTTATAAGGATTTTCTTCCATAGGAAAAATAAAATCCGCTTCACGTTTTATTAATTGATATTTATCAATTTCACTTTTATTTTCATATCTTCCTTCACAAATACTAATAACTTTCGACGTTATTGCTACAATTGTATTCTCCTTTAATTCTGGTATTTTATCTAAAACACTATTCAAAGAATCATTTAATTCTATTCTAGGTGTTTTTACAGGTTTAATATACATTATCCAACTCCTTGTATTCAGGATTAATTAATTGATAAACATTATAATCTTGATTACTATACATTCTTTTTTTAGTCCAATTTTTAAAATATTCTAAATTTAAATATGTATCTCCTCTGTAATATCTATTAATTTCCGTTAAAAAAAATTTAGAAATTAAATTATTTTGTAGAAATAAGTGGGCAATTTGAGCACCTCCTATCATAAAAGAAACATATATCTTGTTTTTTAATAGATAACTTAATAACTCTTTTACAGAATAAAAAAATAAAGCATTATCACTTTTATAATGTATATTATATGAAAGGGCTAATGCGTTTCTATCAAAAAAAATTTTAGAAGGAACAGACTCATAAGTTTTTCTTCCCATAATAATAGTTTTATTAAACGTAGTTTGCTCAAAAAATTTTAAATCTTCTGGATAATGCCAAGGTAAAGTACCATTTAGGCCTATAATACCATCTTTTGTAGCTGACATTATACCAATAATATTCGGTAACATATTATTTAGTAATTTTACTAGCCACTAATGCTCTCATATGAGCTTCAATATTATGTACTCTTAGAAAATCTATATTATTCGCTAATACTTGTGAAATAGCTAAAGTTTCTATATCGCGATTCATAGCGTTATTTTCGACAAAAAATGAACTAATATATGATTTCCTTGAATGTCCTACCATAATTTGGCAATTTAATTGTTTTAATTTTTTTATATTTTTAATAATATAAATGCTCTGATATGAATTCTTTCCGAACCCTATTCCAGGATCTAAGATTAATTGTTCAGAAGAAAATCCCAAATTTTCTATCCTATTTATAAATTTCTCTCCCCATTTTTTAACATATAATATTGGATCAGTATCAATAGGAATTACTTGATTATCTACAGGGGCAGATAAAGAGTGTGTACAACAGAAATTACATTGGCTTTTTAATATTTCTTTCAAACTATTATCATCAAAAGACCCTTTTACATCATTAATTAAATATATAGGGTATTTTTGTATCAATTTTAAAGCTATTTCTGGTCGAAATGTGTCGATACTTATTTTAATTTTATTTTCATTGATAATAGGTAATGCCTGATTTAAAACTTCTTCCAATTTTGATAATTCGACATCTGGAGATTGGATTATAGCGCCATTTCTTGTTGACTGAGCGCCAAGTTCTATAATACTAGCACCAGCTTCATTTAAGTAATTAATTTGACTTAATATCTTATCTATATTATAATACTTCCCACCATCTGAAAAAGAATCTTCTGTAATGTTTATTATTCCAACTAATTGAGGATCTAATATATAGCTTTTTATAAATGAATTTTCTGCATTTTGTATCGAATAATTTAAATTGATTCCCATTAACTTTAATAAATGAATAAAAAATGGACGATTCTTTATTTCTGGATGAGGAATAATTAAATCGGGTTCTTTAATAGTAAAATTGTTATAAAAAAGAATATCCAAATCAATAATTCTAGGAGACCATCTATCATAAAATTTAGGTCTTCCTATTTCTCCTTCTATAGATTTTAATTGAGAGAGTAACTCTCTTGGAGATAGAGTAGTTTTCCCTTTTATAATCATATTTAGGTAAGGTTTATTCCAATCAGAAGGAGCATTATCTGGAACTATAGCTTCTGTTTCCAAAATAATAGACTCCTCTAGATTAGATAAACACCGATGTTTCATTAAACTAACAGCTTTATTTAAATTATCTAAGCGATTACCTAAATTGGTTCCTAAACTTATAACAACCATGAAAGTCACTTAATTTATATCATCCGTTACCATACGTATTGAACCACAAGGACATTCTTTTGCGCAAATACCACATCCTTTACAATAATCATAATTGAACTCTAACGTCCCATCTTCATGTTTTATAATTGCATTATCAGGACAATAAGCATAACAATTATCACAATGAAAGCAATTTCCGCATGAAAAACATCTATTAGATTCTTGAATTATTTGTTCATCAGAATATGATACATCTTTTTCCTCAAAATTTAATTCACCTAATCTGCATACCTCTTTACGTTTATCGCTTTTGTAATATTCTGTATTTAATTTTTTAAAGTTTGCAATTTCATTTTTTAAATTAGGTTCATATTCTTTTCCATTTAAAAAAGCATCAATACTTTTTGCCGCTTTTTTTCCATAACCTATAGCATGAGTAACTGTTCTTTTTCCGTGAATAACATCTCCACCTGCAAATACGCCTTTGACCCCTGTTTGCATACTTTTATTTATTTCAATAACTCCTTTATTAGAAATTAATATACCTTTAGTATTTTTAACAATAGAATCTTCAACTGATTGTCCTATAGCAAAAATAACACTATCAGCGATAACTAACTCTGTTTCTCCAGTCTTAAATAAATTATTAGTCTCTTCATCATAATTCATTTTTGCTAATAAAATTTTTTCTCCTTTAATAGAACTAATAGTTCGTAAGCAATGAATTTCAACACCTTCACTTAAAGCTTCTTGAATTTCACTTTCATGAGCAGGCATATTATTTATAGTACGTCTATAAATTATTTTGACGCTTTTAGCTCCTAATCTTAAAGCTGTTCTAGCGGCATCAATTGCAGTATTACCTCCTCCGTATACTAATACCTTTTGACCTAAATTAGGAACTTCATCGGGATAATCTTCTAAATTCTTAAATAAATCTATAGCATCTACAGTCTTTGAATCATCACTGATTTCAATATCTGTTTGCGAAGCTAAACTGGCTCCTACGGCTAAATATACAGCGTCAAACTTATCTTTAACATCATTAAGACAATCAACTTTTTGATTACATTTTATATTAACACCTAGATCAATAATTCTCTGAATCTCAGCATCTAAAATATGTCTAGGTAATCTATATTTGGGAACACCGTACCGTGCCATTCCTCCTGGTAGCTTATGAGATTCATATATAGTAACATTATGTCCAAATTTTCTTAAAAAATAAGCTGCAGATAACCCGCTAGGTCCTGCACCTATTATAAGTACATTTTTCCCGGAAGATTTTTCAGGAGGAGAAAATTTCCAGTTTTTCGATATAGCTATATCGCCTATAGACCTTTCAATGAGATTAATATTTACAGCCCCATCAAATTGAACCCTATTACATGTAGTTTCACAAGTATGATAACAAACACGTCCCATAGTAGCAGGGAAGGGGTTATCTTTTATCATTTCTAGCCAAGCTTCAAAGAATCTTCCTTCTTGTGCCAAAGATAACCATTGTTGGATATTTTCGCCTGCTGGACATGTAACATTACATGGAGGTAATCTATGAACATACTCAGGACGTATTGTTCTCCACGAACCAGTTTTATTATTTAAGCTTGTTCCAGGATCTAAAACTGTAGCAAAAGGCTTATTCATAGACAACTTCTCCTAATTTATATTTTCTTATATGATTATTTGCTAATTCTTGAATAACTTTCCAAGAATTTACTTGAGCATTTTTTCCAAACAAATGTGCAAAACGTTTCTGTCCTTTTAAATAAGATTCAACCGAAATGATATTATCAATGGCTGTTGAATTTACTACGACACCATTTTCAGCTTCAAATAAAGGATATAAACCACATTTTATAGCTAACTTAGCTAGTTGAATTGTATTTTCTGTAGGATATCCCCATCCTAATGGACAAGGAGAATGTATTTGTATATACTTAGCTCCTTTTATATGAATAGCTTTTTTTACTTTTTTTTCTAAATCATGGATATCACCTATACTAGCACTTGCAACATATGGAATACCATGAGCCATAGCAATTTCTGGCACATTTTTACCTGTTCTGATATCATTTCCCATGTATTGTCCATTTGGTAAAGTAGTAGCTGTTCTTGCAAAAGTTAAAGTAGCGCTTGATCGTTGTACGCCTGTATTCATATAAGCTTCATTATCATAACATATGTACAGCACGTCATCATTGCGTTCAAACATACCGGATAAACATGCCATTCCGATATCAGTTGTACCTCCATCTCCACCTTGAGCTATAACTCTAATATCTTTTTTCTGACTTTTAAAAGCTGCAGCAACTCCACTTGCAACCGCAGCTGCATTTCCAAATAATGAGTGTACCCAAGGAATATTCCAAGAATTTTCTGGATAAGCACAAGAAAAAACTTCTAAACATCCAGTGGCATTTACAACAGCGATATTTCCTTTTGTCTCAATATAAGCAGCATCTAGAGAACAACGAGCAGCTAAAGCCTCTCCACATCCCTGACAAGCACGATGACCACTAGTTAATGAATTTGGTCGATTATTTTCTGATTGGACTGTCGTATTACGTCCAAACCTATTTCCCATAGTTAAACTAGACATAATTATTCCTTTCCTACTTTAGATATACAAGGAGATTGATACTCTTTCTCTATTGTTGCTCTATTTAATCCAAGAAATTGAAATTTATCTTTAGGATTTTCAAAGCATTCCATTAACATTTGCTTGGTTATTATCCGTCCTCCAATTCCTGCAATTATTGATATAACATCGATATTTAATCCTTTTAACACTAACTCAATTTCTTGAGAAAGAATGCCTCCTTTTCCTAAGGCAAAAGCTTTTTCTACCACGATAACTCTCTTTGCTTGATTTAAAGCTTTTTTAATTTCGTTTTGAGGGAAAGGCCTATAAGAAATAATTGATAAAACACCAAATTTTTCGTTGCCAGAGGCGTTTAAATTATCAACTGCATCCTTTATAGTTCCCAAAACTGAACCCATCGCAACTATAACTGTATCCGCACCATCAATATTATATCCCCTTATGAGTCCACCACTGTTTCGATTAAATTTACTTAAAAATTCTTCTCTTACGTTACTTATTACATCTAACGCATCTAGTTGTCTTTTATGAGCTAAATAACGAACTTCCATAAAATCATTAGGAGATACCATTGCTCCTATAGCATATGAATGTTTTTTATCCATTGATATATGAGGATTATATTTTGGTAAAAATTCGTCGACTTCATTTTGTTCAGGAATATTAACTTGTTCATAAGCATGCGTTAAAACAAATCCATCTACACAGACCATAACAGGACATTTTATAGATTCAGCAATTTTAAACGCTTGAATATGTAAATCTACAGCTTCTTGATTATTTTCTGCAAATAGCATTAGCCATCCAGCATCTCTTACAGACATAGCATCCGAATGATCATTCCAAATATTAATAGGAGAACCAATGGTTCTATTACCCAACGTCATAACAATTGGTAATTCCAATCCTGAAGCATTATAAACCGCCTCCATCATATATAATAGTCCTTGACTAGATGTTGCGGTATAACTACGAACACCGGCTGCTTCAGATCCAATAGCAACGCTAATAGCTGCCATTTCTGATTCTACATTAAGAAATTCACAATTTTTAAGTGTTCCATTTCTAACTAATTCTCCTATGCCTTCGACAATATGAGTTTGAGGTGTAATAGGATATGCACATACCACTTGTGGTCTGCATAACGCTATAGCTTTAGCTAATGCTTGCGAGCCTTCTAATTGTTGTAACATTACATTCCTCCTAAAGTTTGTTCATATGCAATTTGTGCAGCTTTAACATTTTTTTCTGCAATAGAACCTGAAAATTTAGTATTAATTGCCTTAATAACAGAATCTATTTTTATAATATTAGTGAGAGCAGAAAAACTTCCGAGTAAAACAGCATTAGGAATAGGGCGACCGACTAAATCTAATGCTATTTCAGTAGCGCCAATACATTTTATTTTTAAAGATTTAGATAAACTAACATTAATTTTTGTAGAAGAGTTTATCAATGCATATCCATTCTCTTTTAAACCACTAAATGCGTTAGCTGGTTCTATAACTGTTCTATCTAAAATAATTACAGCATCGGGATTCATTATTGGCTCTCTCGATCTTATTTCATTTTCTGAAATTCTACAAAAAGCTTGTACTGGTGCTCCCATTCTTTCAGAGCCAAAACTAGGGAAAGCTTGTGCGTGTTTGCCTTCTAAAAAAGCGGATATAGATAACATTTCAGCGGCTGTTACTACACCTTGTCCTCCTCTTCCATGAAGTCTTACTTGAAACATTTACTCTCCTTATAATAAAACTAAATTTTAACTTCACAATACACAAAAGTACATCAAAAATAAAGCTCTTTGAAATTAATAGATATATAAATTATATTAAAATAAAATTGATTTTTACTAAGATACTATTGTAGTTTTTGAAGATCTTCTTTTGAAAAATCGAAATTTTTTTTCAAAATCTTTTTACTACTTTCCTTTTCTATTTTTTCAATAATCAATTCTGATAATTTTTTAAATAAAATCTGCTTTTGATGCTCAAATTCAGCTTTTAATTGATTATTAAGTAAAATATTATTGTGTAATTCTAAATTTTTTAAATATTTTTCATTTTCAAATTCTAATTGAGCTAAACGTTTTTTAGATTGTTCCCTATATTTTTTTATTTCTTCTTCTACCATATTTCTTTGTTTTTTTGCTTCATACAAAGCAATTTCGGCTTCTTTCTTTAATTTATTAGCTTCTTCTATTTTATTTTTTATATTTTCGATATAATTATCAGTTCCATCTATGAGAAAAGGATATACTTTTTTGAAAAACAAAACCAAAAAAACAAGAAAAGAAACTAAAATCGATAATTCTGGAATATTTTCCATTATTTATACCCAAATTTATCCATAGCTAAACTGATTAAATCATCCAAGTTGGCTGATAATTCATTTAATGTTTTTTCTGACATTTCTTTTATTTTTTCTTTTTCATTTTGAAGTCTATCCAAAGAATTCTTATATAACTCTCTTTTCTTTTTTGAATTTTTCTTTTTTAATTCATTACTGAGATCATTTTCAGCTTGAATTATACTTTGTTTAGATTGATTAAATTCTTCTAATGAAGAAGATACAATAATATCTGTTTCTTTTTTTAATACTTCAGCTTCTTTCAATAGATTATCGATATAATTGCTTCTATTTTCTAGAGTAGACCGTAATTTCGGAGAAACCAATAAACTCATAAAAGTAAAAACACATATGAATCCCAACAAAACCCAAAAAATTTGCGAAGGGAATGTGGATACAGCCAACTGAGGTAACAATTTAAACCTCTTATTTGAATAAAATTAGTAATGCTACTAATAAAGCAAATAAACCTATAGACTCTGTTAAAGCAAATCCTAACATACCTACAGAACGCATTTTATCTTCAGCATCCGGATTTCTTGATACGGCATTCAACCATGCTGAAAATAAATTTCCCATACTTAGTCCAACTCCATAAAGAGCTATAGCTGCTATTGCTGCCCCTAAATAACGTGCTGCTTCTACTGATAACATTTCAACTCCATCTCAATTAAATACTAGTGTAAGTGTACCGCATCATTTAAATATACGCAAGTCAATACAGTAAATATATATGCTTGTATTATCGCTATAACGATTTCAAAACCTGTTAAAATAACATTTATACCTATCGGAATTAAACAAAATAATATCTCACCAAATCTATTTAATAATACCCCATCTATTGTTTTACAACTTTTAGCTAAAGCACCAAATACTCCTATAAGCATAGCAACAAATCCACCAAAAACTTTCATCATTGTGTGTCCAACCATCATATTTGCAAAAAGACGAATTGATAAACTTATAGGTCTTGATAAGTACGAAATCATTTCAACTGGAACTAGTATTGGCGCTAAAAAAGGTGAGGCGCCTTTGGGCATAAACAATGAAAAAAAGTGAAAGCCATGAAGTAATAAACCCAAAATAGTAATAAATAAGAATACAATCATCGCCAATAAAAATGTTACTATAATATGGCTAGTAAACGTAAACATATATGGTATCATCCCTATTAGATTACCAAACAAAATGAAGAAAAATATTGAGAAAACAAAAGGAAAATACCGTAAACCTTCTTTACCTATATTATCATTCAATAATCCAGCGACAAGATTATAAGACATTTCTACTAAAGCTTGTAATCTTCCTGGAATTAAATTCTTTTGTTTCAATCCTATTAAGAAAAAGGAAAATACTAACAATACCGCTATTAACACAGATAAAGAAGAATTAGTAAAAGATAAATCCATACCAAAACAATTAAAATGAAATATAGGCAATATTAAAAATTGGTGTAAAGGATCCATCATACCATCACTCTTTAAAATCATTATGATTTATTATATATTTTTTATATAAAATATCAAGAAAATGTTTTAAATACCTTATCTGAAAAATTTGAATTATATTTAGGATTTTTTAACTCTATTCTTGTAAATCTTCCATAATCATTATTTTTATCATAAAAAATTATCCAACTTATTAATTCAAATGGCTTTTTTGAAAAAATTAACATGATAGCCCCACTATCATCATCTTTAATTTTAGATAATTTTATTGCTACTAAATCATTACGTTCTACAATATCTACTATTTTAATATTATTCTGTAAATCCAATATTCTATCTAAAAAAAATGATAAAGGAGAAGAATAAATTGAGGTTTCTGTTTTTTCTTTTAGTTCTTTATCATAATGAATTAATCTATTGTTGGATATTATCAAAATATGCGGATTAGGTTCATCATATACTAATTTCATACAACGTTTTTTGCGTTTTAAATAAAAATGTCCAGTAGATATATCGCCTATGCTATTCGTTTGTTCAAAATCAGATTCGCAACTATCATGTTCATTAAAATATTTTTCTATTTTTTCTAACCACTTTGTATTTTCATTATTAGCTGTGACACTAAACGTTAGAGGAATAATTATTAAGAGTATTAAAAATTGTTTCATTTCGTTAGAATTTCTCTTTTTCCTACATGATTAGCTGCAGAAACAATCCCTGCTTCTTCCATCATATCAATGATTCTGGCTGCTCTATTATATCCAATTTTTAAATGTCTTTGAAGAAAACTTGTTGATGCTTTTCCTTCTCTCAAGATTAAGTTTACAGCCTCTTTATACATTGGGTCATTATTTGGATCCGAATCTTCACCGTCTAATAACGAATCATCTTTTATATCTATCACTTCAGATATGTATTGAGGAGAGCCTTGCTGACGTAAAGCTTGAACTACTTTTTCTACCTCATAATCACTAACAAATGGACAATGAATACGCATAGTTCTTCCTCCAGAAGCCATATATAGCATATCACCTTGTCCTAATAATTGTTCCGCTCCAGACTCTCCTAATATAACACGACTATCTATTTTAGAACTTACTTGGAAACTAATTCTTGATGGAAAATTTGCTTTAATAACACCAGTAATAACATCTGCAGATGGTCTTTGTGTCGCCATAATAAGATGAATTCCTGCAGCTCTGGCCATTTGTGCTAGCCTTTGAACAGCAGATTCAATATCTTTACCGGCAACCAGCATTAAATCTGCCATTTCATCTACCACCACTACAATATAAGGAAATATAGACATTTCCATTACTTGTTCTTCATATACTGGTGCACCTGTATTTGGATCGAATCCTGTTTGAATAGTTTTAGTTATTTTTTCTCCAGAAGCTTTGAAACTAGCCAGTTTAGAATTATATCCTTCTATATTTCTTACTCCTAATTTTGACATAGCTTTATAACGGGACTCCATTTCTTTTACTGCCCATTTTAAAGCAGCTACAGCTTTTTTGGGATCTGTTACAACTGGAGTAAGCAAATGAGGAATATCGTTATATACAGATAATTCTAGCATTTTTGGATCTACCATAATAAATTTACACTCATCAGGTGATAATCTGTATAGTAAAGATAATATCATTGCGTTAATACCAACAGATTTACCAGAGCCCGTAGTACCAGCAATAAGTAAATGAGGTGTTTTTGCTAAATCTATTGCTATAGGATCTCCAAAAATATCTTTGCCTAATGCTATAGGAAGAGCAGCGTTAATTCTTCCATAAATACTTGATTCAAGAATTTCTCTAAGGTAAACCGTTTGACGTTTAACATTTGGCAACTCAATTCCTAACGCGTTTTTTCCAGGAATAACAGCAACACGAGCTGAAATAGCACTCATGTATCTAGCTATATCGTTTGATAATCCTATGATTCTAGAAGATTTTATTCCTGCAGCAGGTTTTAGTTCATAAAGAGTTACTACAGGACCTGGACTGACTTTTTGAATTTCACCATCGATACCAAAATCTTTAAGAACTTTTAATAACTCATTTTTCCTGTCTTGTAAATCATGCTCACTAGGTCTATTTTCAACATTCTTTGTTTCAGATAATAATTGAATTGATGGAAATACAAATCCTTTTTTTTCTTTTTGAGGCTCTCTAACTGTATTAGTTTTTTGTCGAATTTTTGTTCTATATTGCTCGCTATTATTAATAAGATTATCAGAATTTTCATTGTTATTCCTTTTCTTATCGAAATAATCTTTAATAAATAACCAGCATTTCACGACATCTGCAATTCTAAATCTAACTGCAACTAAAAAACAAAATATACAAAATAAAGCGATTAAAATTTGAAACTCAAAAAACCATTTATTAAAAAAATTATATCTAATTAATAATTCTTTTATATAAATACCAATAACGCCACTTCCTTCTTTTTCAAGTAAACTAACTAAAATAGAGCTACTTACAATACATAATATTCCAAAAATAAATCTGATAAATGATAAAACATGATATCTAATTAATTGATATCCAAATGACATTAAAATTACTGAAAATATATAAGAAGAGTTCCCTACACTTTGTATCAATATATCTGCGTAATAACTTCCAGGATATGAAAGCAAATTTGAAACAAAACCATCAATAGCAGTATTCAATGAAGGATCTTCTGGACAATATGTAAATAAAGCAGAAAAGGTAACTATAGCTCCAAAAAATATACATCCTCCAAAAAACTCTATTAATCGTAAATAAAAACCATAAATGAATGTTATTATTGCACGTTTTTTTGACATTTTATATCGTATTTAGTTTTATATTACAAATAAGATTTTCATAAGGAACTTTTTTTAAATCTGTTTCAAAAATAATTTTCTGATTTGGTAAAAGTTTCTTATACATTAGTTCATGAGTCCATGATGTTTTAAAAACTTCTGAGGAACTATCATCATTGCGTAAAGAAATTGTTACACTTGGTACCATCTGTACCTCATCTGTTGTATTTGATAATTCTCCTTTTATTCCCATGTATAATTTTCCATTTTTCTTAATAAAAAAACTCGAAATATTTTTTATAGAAAAAGCAGATTTATCATTATTACTTTTTACTCCTATTAAGTTATAAAAGGATGTAGCTGCTGGCCAAAATTTTATAACTGTTTTCTTTGCAAATATGAATGGAAATACAAAAATAAATACAGAAAACCAGAAGGCTGTAACTTTTAAATTTTCAATAACATTTTCTCTTTTTTCTTGTTTGTAAAGAGAGCCTTGTTGCCATGTCATACCACAGATAGCACAACGCACCATTTTCCCTTCACCTATGGTATCAGCTTGAACTGAATATTTACTTGAACAGTTCGGACATGTTACTATCATATAAGAATTCCTAAAACATATATATTAAAGTAATATATTTTACAATAAATTCAAGTTAATATCTATGAAATTAGTGCATACTTTTATTATTTTGCTATTATAACTTTGTTATAAAAATTGAATGGACTTTGACTATAATTGAGTAATCAATTCCTTATGAATTTTAACTAGTTTTAATCTATGGCTTCTATCTATCATTGTTGCTGAAATCCATTGTGGGGCATAACCTGATGCAATAATTCCCGCCAAGTTGTTTTTATTAGCAAATGATTTTGATAATATATATGTTGAATTAGTTTTCAATAGAGCTTGTATAGTAAGTTTTTCGTTATATTCATTCCATTGAGTAACTATAAGTGAAGATATTAATCCATCATGTTGCCTATGAAAAGGGACTGCTACAACATTATGTTTTGAGTAATATAATATTTTAGGTCCCATATATGGATCGCTCATGATTACTTCAGTTTTATCTGAAATATTATTTAATGCTTTGAGGAATTCTATTTCATTAATATTTTTTAATTTAGATGCTTTAATATTTTCTAAAGATATCAACTGTCCTTGTGGTGAAAATACAATGTATCCCATAGGTGGAACTAAAATACAAAAAAAAGATAATAACCGGTAGTGTTTTTTATTAACATTGAAAAGCCAATGTATAATTGTTGGAATAATCAATAAATACCAAGTCATAACCATACGGCAAGCTAAAATTGAGAAAATTGCATAGCTAATACCCAGAACAATAAAAATTAACCAAAACAATTGCTTAGAACTTAAATTATTATAATTTAAGTCTTTGAGTTTTTCATATCCAGCAATGAAAAATACAATACTTTCAAACCAAAAAATAGTATTAAAAATTGCATGAGGCAATTTTAAAATTGATACTAAATCTGTAATAGTTGGAAACCAAAAATTACGTAGAAATTCTGAAGCATTACCTTCTATTCCTAAAAAGAAATTCGGATAGAAAAAGAGAAATACCGCAGCACATACTCCGCCTATTATACAATCTAATAATACATATCTTTTCTTTGTATAATTAATTAATATAAAGTATATACAAGCTAAGATATGCAAATTTAAATGGGTTTGTGACAGTTCATCATATATGATATCGTTAGATAACATCAAATAGAAACAAAATGATAGAATTAATATTTGAATACCTGAAAATACTATAGGATATTTATTTAATAATGATATCTTGAACCAATTTCTGTATAATATAATTAAAACTATAGTTATAGATGATATATAAATAGAATGATATGCTAAAATAGCACTAATAGAAATTGCAACTATAATATTAATATAAAAAAAGTCGGTAGGTGAAAACTTATTACGTCCCATAAAAAATAAAACCACTTCACAAAGAAGTATAAATGGCAGAACTTCAACAGAAGTCCATATATTGATAGCTATAACAAATCCTAATAATATCTTATTTTTTTCTGTATTATTAAATATAACTCTTTGTAGTTGTCCTAAAAATAAAACTTCCATCATCATAATAAATGCATGATGGTCTGGGCGACCTAATGAAAAAATTTCTGTTAAATTTATATGTAATAAAAAAAATATAACAACTGTTTTAGCTATTTTAGGAGAATTTTTTAAAAAAATTTTAAATAAAAAAAATGCTGTTAATAATCGAATTACTGGAGCTATAAAGAATCCTACAATTTCCAAAGATTTATTTGCGGAATTAATGAAAAATGAAGCAACCCAAGTTAAGCTAATTAACACAGAGTCATATACATGTGACCAATATAAATCCACACCATGAGGAGTATTTACTCGATTTAATAAAGAATAAGATGTTGTTCCATGCTGAAAAAAGTCCCGAATACGGGTTAACATCATATAATCGTCGGCATCAAAAAAACAAAAGACAAATTTGTCGTATCCTAAAAGAATTCCATTAAATAAAAAAAACCAAAGATATGTTGAAATAAATAAAGCTATTAACATATATACAAACAACTTAATATGTGACTTCTTTATTATATCTATCATTTATTATTACCAATAACACAATTAATTTTATTAAAATACTATATAATTTTTATAGCATAATACATATATTTTTTTAATGAAATTAATAAGAAATTTTTATTTGTTATAAGGATGATTATTCATTATACATTCCGCTCTATAAATTTGTTCAATAAGAAACAAACGAGCTAACATATGAGGTAAAGTCATTTTACTAAAAGCTAAAATTTCATTGCTTTGTTTCCTAACAGAATTATCTAATCCATGGGGACCACCTATTATAAATATAAATGAAGAATATCCTTTATTTAAATTTTGTTTAATAAGATCTGAAAATTGCTGACTTGATAGTATCTTTCCTATTTCATCCATCGATATTATAAAAGAATTTTTTGGAATTTTTGACAATAAAAGCTTTGATTCCTCTTGTTTTATTTCATTTATAGATTGATTAAATGTTTTTTTTATTTCGTACTCATAAATATCCAATATACTATGAATACGAGTTCTATATTCATTAATTAAATCTAGAACTGATGATTTTTTTAACTTTCCTATAGCATTAATCTGAAATTTTATCAAAAAATGCCTCGATATTATGGTTTAACACAACAAATAGTATTTCCATTTTCATCAAATAAATAACAACTTTTATAATCAAATGCAATTTGTACAGCATCACCAAACTTTTCAGATATCAAATTTTTAGATTTTAATGTTATTTGATTACCACTCTTTAATGAAACATGTATAAAATTTTCTCCACCAAGATTTTCGGATAAAACTATGTTTCCATTTAATTTATTTCCAATATTATTAGATGCATTGTTAACTATATGTATATCTTCAGGACGGATACCTAAATAATATTTTTTATTTATTTCAAATTTATTATTATGGCTGATTGATACAATTTCTCCTGAATCTAATGAAAAATTAAATAAATTATCATTTGCTCCACTATAAATAACCGGGAATATATTCATTTCACTAGAACCAATAAATTTTGCAACAAAAGTATTTACAGGAGAATTATAAATTTCTAATGGAGTCCCGACTTGCTCAATAAGTCCATCTTTCATAACTACAATTTTATCTGCTAATGTCATCGCTTCTGCTTGATCGTGAGTTACATAAACCATAGTAGTTTTTAATTGGTTTTTAAGCTTAGCAATTTCATATCTCATTTGGCATCTTAGGGAATAATCTAAATTTGATAAAGGTTCATCAAACAAAAAAGCATAAGGATTCCTTACAATAGCTCTTCCTATTGCTACTCTTTGTCTTTGTCCACCAGATAACTCTTTAGGTTTCCTATCTAATAAATGTTCTATTTTTAAAATTTTAGCTGTATTTATTACTCTTTCTTTAATTTCATTCTTATTGATTTTTCTCACTTGTAAAGCAAAAGACATATTTTCAAAAACTGTCATATGAGGATATAAAGCATATGACTGGAAAACCATAGCAATTCCTCGATTACTAGGAGGTACATCATTTACTAATCTATCACCTATATAAATTTCTCCTGCGTCAGTATCCTCTAATCCACATATAAGTCTTAATATAGTTGATTTTCCACAACCAGATGGCCCAACAAGAACAGTACATTCTCCATCTTCAATAGTTAAATCAACGTTCTTTATAATCTGACTATTTTTAAATGATTTTTTTATACCTTTTAACTTTATAGATGCCATATAATTCTCACTGATTATTTTCAACTAATCTTACAGCAGATACAACTTTTTCTGTATTATCAACCCTAAATAATATTACCCCTTTTGTTGCACGACTAGTAATTCTTACACTATTTACGGGACAGCGAATTAGTTTTCCACTATCTGTAATAAGCATTACATCATCATTTTCATTTACAGGAAATACAGCTACAACTTTCCCATTTTTGGAATTCATGTCGATATTTTTAACTCCTTGGGTACCTCGGCTACAAGTTCTATATTCAAAAGATGATGTTCTTTTAGCATATCCCTTTTCTGTAATCGTCATAATTATTTGATCAAGTTTTTTCATTTCTTCATATTTAGTTGGAGGCAATAATACTTGGTCAGATAATATTTCTTCTCCAGAACGTCTTAACCAATTTGAATATTTTACATATTCTTCTCTCTCTTCAACTGTAGATGATCCATTATTTAGTATAGTCATAGAAACGACTTCATCATCTCCTATTAATTTGGCAGCTTTAACACCAGTAGATGCTCTTGAAGCAAATACTCTTAAATCATCTACAGGGAAGCGAATACACTTTCCTAATTTAGTTGAAATCATCACATCCATACCTTCTTTACATAAAGCAACAGAAATGAGTTTTTCATTATCTAATTTCATCGCCATTTTTCCGCTAGCACGGATATTTATAAAATCACTAAGTTTATTCCTGCGAATAGTTCCCTTAGATGTTGCAAATACAATATCATAATCGTTCCAAGTAGATTCATCGTCAGGTAAAGATAAACCTGTAGCTAAAGCTTCATTTGCTTTTGTCGGGAAAAGATTAACTAGAGCTTTTCCTTTAGACTGAGGAGAAGCTAAAGGCAGTTTATAAACTTTCATTTGGTAAACCATTCCTGTTGTAGAAAAGAATAAAACAGGTGTATGTGTATTTGCAACAAATACATCTTGAACAAAATCTTCTTCTTTTGTAGTCATACCTGTTTTACCTTTTCCTCCTCTACGCTGTGCACGATAAGTACTTAAAGGAACTCTTTTTATATAACCACTGTGACTAATTGTAACTACCATATCCTCTTTCTGAATAAAATCTTCATCTTCAAGATCTATTCCAGTTTCTTCTACAGAAGTGATACGAGGAGAAGCAAATTCATTCTTTACTGCAATCAATTCATTTCTAACAATTGTCATAACACGAGATTTAGAGCTTAAGATATTCAAAAAATCTCTAATTTGCTCAGATAATTGATTTAATTCATCAGAAATTTTAGTTCTTTCTAACCCTGTTAACCTTTGTAATTTCAGATCTAAAATAGCTTGAGTTTGTACTTCTGTTAATTGACATTTTCCATCAAAATATATGCTATTCGGATCATCTACTAACTTAATTAACGGTTCAATTTCTTCTGCATCCCAGTATATTGACATAAGAGTAGTTTTAGCATCAGAAGGATCGGCACTTTCCTTAATTATTTTAATTACTCTATCAATATTTGCGACAGCAATTGCTAATCCTATTAATATATGTGCTCTATCTCTTGTTTTATTTAAATCAAATCTAGTACGACGTACAACAACTTCTTCTCTAAATTCAATAAATGTTTTTAAAATCTCCATTATGCCCATTAATTTTGGTCTACCATTATGCAAGGCTAACATATTCACACCAAAAGAAATTTGCATTGGAGTATTTCGATATAATTGATTCAATATAACATCAGCATTAACGTCTTTTTTTAATTCTATAACAACTCTAACACCATCTTTATCAGATTCATCTCTGATATCTGAAATCCCTTCTATGACTTTTTCATTAACTAATGAGGCAATCTTTTCTATCATTTTTGCTTTGTTAACTTGATAAGGAATTTCTGTAACAACTATACCCTGTTTATCTTTCCTAATATTTTCTATATGACTTTTTGAACGAATGATAATAGAGCCACGTCCTGTTCTAAACGCTGATAATATGCCTCCTCTACCTAAAATTATTCCTCCAGTTGGAAAATCTGGCGCAGGTAATACAGTCATAATATCCTCTAGAACAGCGTCAGGATTATCAATTAACATAACACAAGCGTTAATGACTTCTCCTAAATTATGTGAAGGAACATTAGTCGCCATACCAACAGCGATACCATTAGCCCCATTTACTAAAAAATTAGGGAAACGAGCCGGTAATAAAACAGGTTCTTTTAAAGAACCGTCATAATTTGGTTGAAAATCGACTGTATCAGAGTATAAATCTTCTGTTAATTTATGAGCAATTTTTGATAATCTTGCTTCGGTATATCTCATAGCAGCAGCAGAATCGCCATCCATAGAACCGAAATTACCCTGACCACTTACTAATTTTTCTCTCATAGAGAATGGTTGAGCCATACGGACAATAGCTTCATAAACAGCAGTATCTCCATGCGGATGATATTTACCTATTACATCTCCAACAATACGAGCAGATTTTCTATAAGGTTTATTATAATCACAACCGCATTCTATCATGCTATAAATAATACGGCGATGAACAGGTTTTAATCCATCACGAACATCAGGCAATGCACGAGATACAATTACACTCATCGCATAATCAAGATAAGAACGCTTCATTTCCTCATCGAGATCTACAGGTATTATATCTTCATTTTCTATTGTCACAACAAAACTCCATATTTATATATTTTAAAAAGGAATATCATCATCAATATTTATAGGCTGTTCTGTCGGAGCTATAGATACATCCATATTATCACTTTGTCGAGAATCCAGCAAAGTAATTTCTCCTTTAAATCTAGGGATAATTACTTCTGTTGTGTATTTTTCTATTCCGTCTTTATCTTGCCATTTTCTCGTCTGTAATTGACCTTCTAAATAGACTTTTGAACCTTTATGTAAATATTTTTCGCATATATCAGCCAAATTAGGATTAAATACAACAACACGATGCCATTCTGTATGATCTTTTCTTTCTCCAGAATTTTTATCTTTCCATGATTCTGTCGTTGCTACTGAAAAAGATACAATCTTACTTCCATCTTGTGCTGTACGCACTTCAGGATCCCTTCCGAGATTTCCTAAAACAATTACTTTATTGATACTTCCAGCCATGATAAATTTCACTCGAATATTGAAATAATTTTATAAGAAAAAGTAAAAAATTACAACAGGTCTATGTTAATGGATTGGCAAATAAGTATTAATTAATGTTATATTAATGAATAAGTATTATAATTATTATAGTTAGGATTAGGGGTGAAAAAAAATGAAAAATTTATCTATTATCGCATGTGTATTACTTATGTCTAGTTTAAATGGAATGAAAGAATCTAATGATATTGTAACTGATAAATTGAAATGTGTCGATATTATGTTAAAACACTGTGAGTGTCCTAAAAATATATCGTTCTCTGCAGATGTTTTACAATGGAGTAGGGGAGCTTGGGAAAATACTGGAATCAAAATATCTTATGAAAAGGAAAAAGAGAAATTTATATATAGTAAACTATCGGAGAAAACAGCAACTGAAATATCAATACTAATACCATTATATAATAATATACCTTATAATAAAGAACTTGTCCAATATTCTTGTAAAGCTGCTTTGAATTATAATGGACATGTTAAAATTATCTTTGGAATAGATGATGAGTCTAGTAATAAACAAAAAGAACTAGATAGTTTAGCAGAACATTTAAGAAAAATTGAGTTAAATGATAATGTAAAAATAGAAGCACTTGTTGCAGATAAAAACAATGGGGTGAATGTAATGAGAATATTGTTACTTTCGAGATTAAAAATGACAACATTATCTCCGTATATATTAATGTTTGATGCTGATGATATAATCCACCCAGATTGTCTTAATATATCCATGCAATTTCTAAAAGAACATAAAGATATAGATATGATCTATGGGGAATATGTTAGTAGAATGTTTTTTGAAAAAGACTTCGATAAATATAAAGAAATAGAAGCGGTAAAAAAAGCATTCAATAAAGTTTTAGAGGACTCAACTCCAATATCTCAGTATTACACTGAGGAAGTAGTTAGTCGGTCAGTAGAAGAATTATCACGTATAAATATAAATGACGCTAAAAACGTTTTACCAATAAAATTACAGAAAAACAATTTTTGTATTAAAATATTGCCATCTAACATATATGCGGATTCAGATTCAGATTGTTTTTTAAAAAATTTTGACATGTCAGATGGATATAGAATAAAAAATAGTCCATTAGCTTTTCCATTTGTAATAGCTCGCTTAAAAGATGAAACAGTATTAGATCGCACCATAGATTTGATGATGTCATATGATGATGATTCATTAAACGATTTTACTATTAGTTTTAAGAATCGAGCATATTTGGATTATTCAGATGAGACAAAAAAGTATCCTTTATACCTATATAGGTATCGTAGTGACTCACTAAGTCACTCATTACCACACTAAATCGATACAACCATCTAGTCTAATATCTTTATACTACGATAATTGAATATAGTTATGGAGCGGGCGATGGGATTTGAACCCACGACACCAACCTTGGCAAGGTTGTACTCTACCACTGAGCTACGCCCGCATGATGAAACACAATATCAAAAAATTGAAAATCATACAATAGCAAATATTAGAATAAAATTATAAATAATATCTAATTATAAAATAAAGTTTCTATATAATTATTTTTTGTGATAATTATTACTCACTTCATTATTAATAATTCTTTTTGTTTATAGAGCGATCCATATAATACTATCATTAATATTATTATAGTTTTTTACCGCGAATCATTACAAATAACTTATATGATTATGTGTAATGGTTATTATATAGAAATTAAGAGAAAATATTCAGAGAAAAGTACAAAAAATTTATAAAATTGAAGACATGATAGCTTTATAATTAGAAAGAAATTGCTTTCTATCTAATAATTTAAATGAATATTGGTTTGAAATATTATTTTCATTTTTTGTTATACTAATATCATTAATATTGTGTTGATAACTTAAATATAAAATAAAGGCGATAATAAATCGTTTTTGTTTTCTTATTAAGAATATAAACAAATTTGGTTAAGCCGTTTCTTAGATATCAGAATCAGGAAGGGCAAATGCCTTATCTCTATATGGAGTAAAAACATATTCAAAATAATACTCCATTATTTCATTAAATTGTAATAACGTTTTTTCATATAAACTCGGCTGAATTCCTGTTTGACGAGAATTATTTAATGTATCGCAATTTTTTAAGAAATCGATAATAAGTTGAGAAAAATTTGTTATTACAGGGTTATTAGAATTAATTCCTTCTAATACTTGGTTGTATAAATTTTGTAACTCGTATCTAATATTTGAATTTTTATCAGCAATATTTGTAAACATTCCTAAAATTTGTATGGCTTGTTGATCTTCTATAACTTTTAATGGACTGTTTTTTTCACCTTTTTTAATTCCAAGTCTAAATACACAATATTTTTGCAAAATATGACTTAAAGTTCCTGTTCCGAAAATTCTATCTCTATCTCCGAGATTTATTCCTGTTTTTAATACGGACAAATCAGCTCCATAATTACTAAATGACATAATTTCAACATATTGCATAACCCATTTTGAAGCCGGAGTTTTTATCATTTCCTTAGAATCAGGTAAAGGTTTATTACCGATAGCTTCTGTTTGAGTTTTTCTTAAATTAAATGTAATGAACGTTGTTCCTATAACATCTAAGGGTGTTCCAGTTAATATACTACTAATGAATGGTACGGAGCCATTACTTCCGAGTAAACTAATTCCATCTGTCGCAATCATTTGAAATGCGTTTCCTAGATTTAGAGAAGAGTTATTTTTATCTTTGCCTCTTAATTGTTCACCGCATTTATTTAATACTTCTTGTACTGTTTTTATAGACATAATGCCTGCAGTAGCTAATGGTAGTATTAATTTACATGAAAGAAATACGCCATTTTCACTAATATGTGGACATTCTAGTGATGTATCAAGTTGAAAATTTATTCCATAAGAAGAAACGTTCATTTCTCCAGATATCGTTTTCGCTTTTGTTTTTTTGCTTAAAGCAAAATCAGCCCTATGGGTTCCTTTTGCAAATTCTTGCAATTGAGATAATCTTTCTAACTCAATATATGCCTGAGAGCATAATTCTATTTCTCTATCAGTTTTACATTTCATTCTTAAATTCATTAATGTTACTAACATAGACTTGAAAACGCCTTTTCTCCCTTCTGAGTTGATTAATTTTTTCCCAATCCATCTATTTTCTATTTCATGTTTAGTATTTTTTGCATCTTTATCTGATGAATTTTGAGCCAAATTTGTTAATGCATTGATGTATTTTCTTAAATCTCCCAAAATAATGGTTATTCCATATTCATTGTTTTTTTCATTCATGTATTTATCAAATAAATTGTATTTTTGTCCGAAAAATTTATTAATACTATCTGCTGTATAACCCTCAGCTGGATAACAATCTGGTGTGATAAAAGAAGAGAATTCTTGAAATTTATTATAAGTTATGGATTTATCAGAATATTTTACTGTAAAGCCAAGCATATCAAATAGACTTAGATCGGCTTCTATAAATTTATTACTTTCTGTGCGACTTTCTTGATTTTTGACTTTTGTAATTTTAGGCCATTCTAATGGTACACTTAATGGTATTATTGGAACCATTTTTAAAAGTCCTTCTATATATTGAGGAAAAATAGCCAATAATTGTTTTTCGCGTAATTGCATTTCTTTACGTAATTTTACTCCTTTTTTTGCTTCTTTTTTTATTTCACCACTTAATATGCTGGTTCTTAATTGACCTGTATCAATAACTTCATAAATAGAAAACATTAGTGCGGAGGAGGCTAATTCCCAACCTAATGTAACACCAAAATTTGCAAGTAGTTTTTGAAAACCAACATTAACACTTATTGTATATTTATTAGAACATGAAACTTCAAAAAATGATCCATCAGTAGCCTCCTCGCTATAGCTTGTTGTTGAACTAATTTTTACACTGGCAGGACCTGTAGAAATAGGAATATTTGAGCCGTAATATATTCCTCTTGTTTTCTTTTGCAACTGATCTTCCATATCAGGCTTTATACGTTCTATAATTTGATCAGCAAGATTTTTAGCAATTTGTGCTTTATAAAATTCTTTCATGCCATGTATATATTGTCCAAATTTTTGAAATAAACTATCTGTAGAAAATTGAGGACACTGCTCAACAACCGCATAAACCTCTTTCAATAATGTAGATAGACTAGCCTCATAACTACCTTTAGGTTCAATAACAGTTGTTAAATACAAAAGTAAATCGTTAAGCGCTTCTTCTAATTTTGGATTCTGCTTGATAATTCCAGGGATAGTGTTTTTTCCGAAAATAAACTGACTTTTAAAATTTGAGTCTAAGAAATTAAGTAATGTATGTATAAGTGAAGCTTTTGAATTTCCAATATATAATAAATTACATTTTATTATTGGATCTATTTCTTTACTTTCAGAATCTAATTCAATTGCAATATCATTCTGTATTAATGTCTTAAGTTCCGATAAACGTTTTTCTTTCTGATATTTTTTTTCAGGTTCAGTTAGAGTTTTGATTTCTTCTTCTAACTTTTTAATACTTTCAAGCATTATGGATTGTGCTTTTATATGATCTTCACCTAGAATACGTGTTTTATTTTTTTCGAATTCTGAGATGAATTTAGCAAGATCTATGCTTTTATGTGATTTTGTAATAATAATTTCTGATTTTGTATTTTTAGGTTTTTTTGAAAATAATGAGAAACTTGTTTTCTTTGTTTTTGTTGAATCTTTAGTTTCTTCGGAAGTATTAGATTTTGCAAATACCGGAATATTTATTAATGACCAGCATAGTAATGATATTAATATTTGATAAGTGACTTTCTTCATATATATTGCTCCTACCATTTTATTATATTGTATAAACAGTAAAAAAAGTGTAAAGATTTGATATTTTTAATAAATATCATAATAATTGAATTTTATCAGAAAAACTTTCTAATATAAGAGAATATAGTTTGATTGGCTTTTTGAGGAATATAGAAATCTATTACACCTGATTCATTGCTTTTTAATGAATAAATTTCTCTACCATAAGCATCAAAAACTGAAGCGATACCAAATCCTGTTGCTCTAATCAGGGGTAATCCTTCTTCCACAGCTCTTGTTCTAACTATTTGCAGATGTTGAATAAGAGCGTTAGAATAGCCAAACCAAGAATCATTAGTAATATTAATAATCACATCTCCGTCTTCTGATTTAGGCATAAATTCACTTGTAAATATTGCTTCATAACAAATGGCTAAAATTATTTTAATATTTTTTAACTTAACAATATTAGGTTTATTTCCGACATCGAAATCTCCTATACTATTAGCAACAGCTTGAAAGTTTTTTGGAATATATTCCCGCAACGGAATATATTCGCCGAATGGAACCAAATGACGTTTATCATATCTATTAACCACATTACTATTGTTGTCTATAATCACGACACTATTGTATATTTTACCGGTTACATTGTCCTTGCGGACAACTCCAGTTATTAAATACTCTTCTGGAAATAATTTTGATGATAGTTTTTCTTTTAAATACTGAAAATTATCATGAAATAAATAAGGAACTGAAGCTTCTGACCAAATAATAAAATCTAAATGACCTTGGTTTTCATATTTATTATTATTTAAATTAAAAGTAGTATTCAAATGTTTGCTGTATTCTAAATATGATTCTAGATGCTGAAATCTTAATTCTTTATCCATACGTTCTTTTTGTCCAGTATTAAGTTTGACTATTCTAGCTGTATAATGTGTAAAAAAAGTTGGATTTTTATATAACCTATAATAACCGAATGAAAATAATATTATAAATATTAATGATATAATAAGTAGCAATGGGCAATATTTTTTTTTCAATTTATATTGATACATGATAATACCAATAAATGTTCCTATTAAAAGTGTAATAAATGTTTGTCCATATATTCCCCATAAACATAAAGGTTGTATAGCGATATCACTGAAATTCCAAATATATCCAGGTAGCAACCATGGAAAAGCGGGGAACCATTGCCCACATATATAAATCATAAAAAAATTACTAAGAATATAAATAATTCCTGCAGAATAAATAGTTTTCCCATATTTTTTTGTTAAATAAATAGCCGGTAAAAAATATAAAGATAAAAATAAAGGAACGAATAACAAAGCAACAGGCATTAAAATTAAATATTGCTTTAAATCAAAGCTAAGCGGAATGACTAGCCAATATAAATTAAAAACAAAAAAACTACTCCAATAATATAAGATTTTTAATGATAAATTTTTTACAGAATAATTGTTTATGAATAACTTAAAAAATAACCAACCAAATGATAGAAAAAAGCATGGGAAAATGAAAAAAGGAGGGAAACTTAAAGCAGCAATAATTCCCCCAAAACAAAATTTAAGATATTCTAATTGCCTATACTTCATTTAAAATCTTGGTACATTTTGGATTCTATTGGTCCCTTCGAATCTTTGTATTTACCTTCATATTTTTTACCGATATTTCCAAATACTTTCCAAAATGTAACCTGACCTATTTGCATTCCCGGATATACTGTGACAGGTTGAACGGCATTTAATTGTAATGTTAGCTGACTAATTGCTCCGAGATCTATTAAATCAGCTGTAATGTTAATAAATAAACCAAGACGTCCAATAGACGATCGTCCTCTTATAACGGGAACAAAAACATCACTTCCTAAAGTTTCTTTCGTATGTGCTAGATAAACTGTTCCTGGGGCTAATGTCAGTCCACTATCTGGTATATTAATTTCCCTTACATCATTTCTTTTTTTTGCATCTAATACATAGTCACTATATACTAATAGCTTATTCCCTAAAGTAAAATTATATGAATTTGGATTTAATTGTGATACATTAAAAGGATCAATTATAATTTTTTTTTCTTCTACATTTTTAAATATTTCACTTCCTGTTAAAATCATATTTCTTATCCTTAATTAAACTCCTTATAAATTTCGCTAGATTTAGCTTCAGAAAACTTATCATATTTCCCGTTATAAAACATTTTCTTATCACCCTCAGTCATCCAAAATGATACCTGCCCAATAGGCATCATTGGATAAATTCTTATAGGTTGAACAGCTTTTAGTTCCAATGTCCATTTGTGCTTTGCACCTAGATTACCTAAATCTGCAGTAATTTGTAGGAATAATCCTAGTTTTCCTAACTCTGTTTTTCCTATTAGTAATGGGACAAAAACATCGCTACCTATTTCTTCATAAGTATTAGCTAGATATGTTTTATTAGGAGAAAGGATATATCCATTATCATTAAAATCGATTTCATAATATGAAGTTTGTTTCTTTGGATCTACAGGCAAATCTTCAATTTCTAGTAATTTTTTATCTATACGATAGTCACAGCTATTTGGATTTAGTAATTCTTCAGAAAATGGGGATATGCAGATATTTCCATTAGCTACATTTTTTAAAATTTCATTTCTAGCCAGTATCATATTAACCTCTTTCGGTAAATATATTGAAATATCAAATTAAATACAAGATTAACTTTTCTCTTTTTTGCATTCTAAGAACTTATTAAAATAATCTGGCAATTGTGCTTCTATACTTATATTTAAAGATGGAATTTCTATTTTTTTTGCGTGTAGAAACAAATGATTATGTTGAACATTTTTATTATATTTTACATCACCAAGAATAGGCGCGCCTAACACCTCACTGCAATGGACACGTAACTGATGTTTTCTCCCTGTTAATGGCTTCATTTCTAACAAAGTATAGTATTCTATTCTTGTTATGGGGTTGTAATTTGTTATAGCGCGTTGACCTTTTAGGTTTTTCACAACAACCATTTTTTCTTCTCCACTAACAAATGATTTTCCAATATAGTTATCTATAGTTCCAGTTTTGTCTATTTTACCATCTACTAATGCCCAATATGTTTTTTTTATCTTTCCTGTTTTAAATAATTCTGATAAATTTTTAGCTGTATGGCGATTTTTTGCTACCAATAAGATCCCTGAGGTATCTTTATCTAAACGGTGTACTAAATAACTACTAGCATTATAAGATTTTACCATAGTTTCAATGCATATTTTTATTTTGGTACCTAGCTGAACAGCTAAACCCGAAGGTTTATTTATTGCCAATATATTATCATCTTCAAAAATTATCATAGATTGTAAGCGACTAGATAATTCTTGATTTTTTAAAGAAGGCCGAGCTATTTTTTCAATAAGATTATTTGTAATTAAATCACCTATTGATACGTGAAAATCAGCTTTTACTTTTTTTCCATTTATACATATTTTTCCAGTACGAAATAATTTTTGTAAAAAACTATAACTAATATTTGGGCAGATACGCCTTATTAATTTATCGATTCTAAGCCCATTTTCTTCTGACGAAACAGTATATTTCATTAAATAAATTCAATCATATGATTTAATGCTTCTTCTGCGTTACCCTTACCAGAACCTTGCGCAAATAGGGCATTACCACCCCCTTTACCATTTATAATATCTAATCCTATTTTTATGATATCAGAAGCATTATGGTCTTGTTGTAACTTTTTACTAATACCTACTGTAATATTAAGTCTATTTTCGAAATAACTTAACAGAATAACAACACCTTCTATTTTTTTGTGAATATATTCATTGGAAAGTCTTAAATCTTGTACTGAAAAATTATTCAAAATAACAGAATAAATATTGATATTATTCTTACAAACACAACTTAATTGGTTGAAAATCATTTGTTGATTATGATTCTGTATTTCTTGGGATTTCTTTTTCAATTCTTGCTGTAAGTCTGTAATTTTTGTTAAGATTCCATCAATATTACATTTCAATTCATTAGAAATTTCTAATAATGTGTTATTGCAATTACTTAGCAATTTAATAATATTTTCTCCAGTAATTGCTTCTATTCTTCGTAATCCGGAACCTATACTAGTTTCAGATATTATTTTGAATAAACCAATACGACCTGTTGATGATATATGAGTTCCTCCACATAATTCAAAAGATACAATATTATCTGCTTTTTCTATTTTAACTGTTCTGACTCTATCTTCGTACTTTTCCCCAAATAAGGCCATAGCACCATTATAAATAGCCTCTTCTTTATTCATTTCTTCATATTTTACAGGAATATCCAACATAATTGCTTTATTAACAAGTAATTCTATTTGTTGTATCTCTGTATTAGATAATGCCTTGTTATAAGAAAAGTCAAATCGCAATTTTTCACTATCAATTGATGAACCTCTTTGAGTAACTTGTGTTCCGAGTAATTTTCTTAATGCTGACTGTAATAAATGAGTTGCAGTATGATTTGCGCTAATTTTTAAACGTTTTTCTTGATCTATTTTTAAATTAACAAGATCAGATACTTCTAATTTTCCAGAAATTAATTCACCTTCATGAGCAATAATAGAATTGCAAAATTTTATTGTATTAACTACATGAAATTGTCCTTTTGGTGAGGAAATAATTCCAGTGTCTCCACATTGACCACCACATTCAGCATAAAAAGGAGTCTGTTCTGTAATTAAAAATGCTTTATTATTTTCCAAACAATCTATACATTGTCCATTTTGTACTATTGCTAAGATCTTCCCATTATCTGTATTTTTCTCATAACCGGTAAACAAAGTTGGCTTTAATTTTTCTTTTAAAGAATGCCAAACTATTTCCTCTTTTTTTTCTCCTGAACCTTTCCATTTTGTTCGAGACTTTTGTTCTTGCAATGATTTATTAAATCCATCTATATCTATATTTATATTGTATGCTTTTAAAATATCTTGAGTGAGGTCTAAAGGAAAGCCGTATGTATCATATAGTTTAAATACTTTTTCCCCACTTAAAATATCTCCTGCATTCATAACACTAATATCATTTTGTAGAATTTTTAAACCTTTATCTAAAGTTTCTAAAAATTTTTCTTCTTCATTATGAACCGTATTTTTTATTAGTTCAGATGCTTCAATAAGTTCAGGATATGCATCTTTCATTAAATTTATGAGTGTATTTGATAATTCGAATAAAAATGGTTTTTTTATGCCTATTAGATGCCCATGTCTCATAGCACGACGTAGAATTCTACGTAAAACATAACCTCGTCCTTCATTACTAGGAATAACTCCGTCTGCAATTAAAAATGAAATTGAACGAATATGATCTGCAATAACTTTATATGAAGGATATACATTATCAAAATTAGTTTTAGATATTTCTTTAATACATTGTATGATTTCTTGAAATAAATCTATTTTATAATTATCATCCACTCCTTGCATAACTGCTGCAATACGTTCAAGTCCCATACCCGTATCAATTGATTTCTTTTTAAGAGGAATTCTTTCACCTGTTTTTAATTGCTCAAATTGCATGAAAACAATATTCCATATTTCCATATATCTATCGCCATTTTCATCGGGTGTTCCAGGCATACCGCCGGACATTTGTTCCCCGTGATCATAAAAAATTTCTGAACATGGTCCACACGGACCTATATCCCCCATAGACCAAAAATTATCAGAACTGGAAATTGGTATAATTGTAATATCTCCAGCTACTTTTTTCCAAACACTAATTGCAGTGTCATCCGTATGATATACTGTTACTAGTAATTTGTTTTTTGGAATTTTTAATTCTTTGGTTAAAAACTGCCAGGCAAAATTAATCGCTTCATCTTTAAAATAATCGCCAAAAGAAAAATTACCTAACATTTCGAAGAAAGTATGATGCCTAGCCGTAAAACCTACCTGATCTAAGTCATTATGTTTTCCTCCAGCTCGTATGCACTTTTGTGCAGTAGTCGCTCGATTATATTCTCTTGTTTCCAGCCCTGTAAATACATCTTTAAACTGTACCATTCCCGCGTTTGTAAAAAGCAGAGTAGGGTCATTTTTAGGCACAGTCATACTAGAGCTAATAATTTTATGTCCATTATTTTCAAAAAACTTTAAAAAGGCGTTTCTTATATCTGATATAAGCATAAAAAAATTCCAAAATATTTTTAAAAATATAACATTTTTTAAGAAATAAAAAAACTATGACTTATTTCTTTCATTATCGGATTAAATTAATTTAATAATAATTTTATATAAATTTTAATTGTGTTATTCTAGAAACAGGAGGATAATATGAAGCTATATCTTTTCATTTTTTATTGTTTATTCAATATTTCGAATATTAATGCATTAGAAAATGCATCTCCTGAGATGAATCAAGTGTCTGATTTTTGTAAACAAGCAAATGATAGCAGTTTTATAGTTTTGGAGGCTGAAAATTTAATTCAACATTATTTAGACAGCGCTTTCATATATGAAAATGATGATGATGTTAAAAATTTATATAATAATTTTTTAAAAAAACGTGATAATTTATCTAAAGAGATTAATGAACGTATCGATTTTGCCTTACTGAATGCTCCGAGAAAATTTATAGGGGATCGTATTCAAAGTATATTGCAAGATAGTATTAAAAATGGAGCAAGAGTTTTAGTTATCTTTAGAAAGAATGATAAGTTTTTATATCAAGGAAAAATATTAAATCTTCTTTGTAATGAAATGAAATTTGTTTTAGGGGATTTATATAAAAATTGGGAACCATATTCATCAGAATTTTTTAGAAACGGTATACTTATTGCGAGTAATCAGGATTTAGATAAACAACTTAGAGTAATAATAGAATCGCAGCGTAATAAACCTATACAACAAATATTTTATATTACTGCTAATTCTGATAATAAAAAGATTCTACTTGATAATTTGCATGTAAAAGTATTAAGAATATCAATTCCTATTATTTTGAGCGAAAAATTATCTTTAAATCTATTAAATGAACAATTGAAACTTTTAGAAGGAAATGCAGATTGGTACAGTGATAATCAAATGAAAGAATTATCTCAAAAATCGCCAAAAGAAATTTTATTTCATATATGTAAAGCATCAATTTTAGATATTTGTTCGTGTAAAGAAATAAGTGAAAAAATATTATATAAAAAATTGTTAAATTTGCTTCAAAACACAGAATATGAACAATATATTCAAGAAACTATCGAAGATTTTCAGGAGATCAATTTATCGTTGATTCCTATTTTAGAACTCGTTGGAAATAAATGTTTCATAGAAATCTGTAATCTTTTAAATATAGATAATAAAATAATTGAACAAGCAAAAAAAATAAAATCAGGACATGAATTTGTTTTTAATGAATACCTAATTACATCAACGCCTTTTAAGATTTTAAAACAATTAGGATGTAAAGTTCATTGGAAGGATATTGAAAAATATAATTGGTTAAAAAATAAAATAATGGGCAATTTATATAAAAATAGTAATAATACATTTTATATGGATATAGAACGCAAGAGAAGATATGTCGAAATTATAGAAAAAATCGCTTTTTATCAAGATATCGATTCTATAATAGAAAAAGCTAAAGTTGATTTTTTGCAGATTATGAAAGAAGCAGGTTTAAAACAAGAAAAACTTTCAGAACTATCACAAAAAATTGGAATATGATAAAACTAACTTAAATACTCAAATACGTTATTGTGCGGACTACAAGTATTTCATCTTTTATTTTAAATATTATATTTCAAAAGTAAATTCCTTAGTTTTTCAGATTCTGATAGTTAGAGGCTATAAAATGTCATGCAAGATATTTGTATGCTATGCTTAGCGTCATTACGAAGGTTTCTTTATTTCGTCATTACGAAAAGTGAAGTGACTTAGCAATCTATAAGATGATTCAAACAGTAATATGATTAAGGTACGCAAATGGATTCTACACTCACTTCGTTCACTCAGAAGAAAGAGACTTCATATTATTTTTTAGAACGTTACAATATTTATAGATTCTTTATTAAACATGACTATAATTCTTTTGGATCATAAATGACATTCCAAAAATATAATCCATGAGAAGGTGCCGTCATTGCCCCTAATTTACGGTCACACATTTTAAATATATTATGAAAATAATCAATTGACCATTCTCCTGTGCCAACTTTTATTAGTGAACCTACTATATTTCTTACTTGATGATAAAGGAATGATTTAGCAAATAATTTTATTAAAATTAAATCATCTACTCTTTCAATGGTAATATTATTTAACGTTTTGATGGGAGATAATGATTGGCATCCTGCCGCTCTAAATGTTGAAAAATCATGTTTACCTTTTAACAATTGAGCAGCTGAATTCATTAAATTTATATCAATATTTTTAGTGATTTTCCAAGCTCTATTATTATCTAAACTTAATTTAGCCCTACGGTTAATAATTTTGTAAATATATCTACGTTCAATAGCATTAAATCTAGCATTAAATGTTAATGGTACCTCTTCTACATTTAATATGCTGATAGATTGGTTTGCTAGATGAGCGTTAATACACTCTTGTATACGGAAAGGTTTCAAATGTTTATCTGTATCAAAATGCGCCACTTGTCCTAAAGCATGGACACCGGTATCAGTACGTCCAGCTCCCTGGATAGTTACCAAATCTTTTGTTAAAGGCTGCACAGCCTCCTCAATAAATTGTTGAATAGTAGGAAGATTTTTCTGTCGTTGCCAACCAAAAAATGGAGTACCATCATATTCAATAGTAAGTTTATATCTATACATTATTGAATGATTTCTAAATTATGAATTATATATTCTATTTTACTAATTTTATCATTAAGCTTTTCTACTCTCTTTTTGTGTTCTTCTATTGTGTTTTGAGATGCTTTTTGTATAAAATCTGAATTGTTTAGTCTGAAAATAGTAGCATCTCTCATTTTTATAAAGTTTTCGATTTCATTTTTTAAACGTATTTTTTCTTTATTAATATCGACTTTTTCATCAATACCAACATGTAAAATAGCGCCATTAAATACTAGTGGAATTTGTTTGTTTACACTATCAACAAAATTAATATTCGCCATGGTTGAAATGATTATACCATGAGATTCAATAAAGTTACCCTCGCTAGTATCCATTACTTCTAGTTTTACGTTAAGTTTTTTTCCTACGGACATCTGCAAACATTGTTTTAATGACCGAATAGAAGAAATAATTCCTTGTAATAATTTCACTTCTTTTATTGATTGTTTAAAATCAATGTTAATGTTTTTAATTTGAGGCCAAGAAATTTCAACAACACCTAATTCTCCACTAAGTTTTTTTGATATAAACGGAGTTATTGGATAAAGTACTTTTGTAAATTGTAAAATAGACCAAGCCACTGTATCTCTAATTTCTTTTTTAAGTAATGTCTGATTTAAATTGTATCCTTCTAGCTTTGTATAATCCAAAGATGTTTGTTGTAGGATAGGCTTAATACACTCCATATACCAATCACAAAATGAATTCCATAAACATTGATAAATAAATCTAGTTGCATCATCAAATCGATAATTCTCTAATGCTTCTTCAACTGAAATAACCATATTTTTTATTTCAAAAATAATCCATTTATTTAATGGATGAATGACCTTATTTGGATCATATTCATTATCATTAGTACATCCATTCATTTGGGCAAATCGTACTACGTTCCATAACTTTGTTAAAAAATTTCTGCTTAACTCTACAACTTGATCATTCATTTTAATATCTCTACCAGGAGATGATAAGTAAGATAAAGTATATCTGACAGCATCAGCTCCATATTTATCACAAAGGCTTAAAGGATCAACCACATTTCCTTTAGACTTTGACATTTTATTTCCTTTGCTATCTCTTATTAATCCATGTATATAAATATTTTTAAATGGAATTTCATTAATAGCAAATAATGACATCATTATCATTCTTGAAACCCAGAAAAATATAATGTCGAAACCTGTTACGACTATCATATTGGAAATAAATCTTTCTAACTCTTTTGTTTGCTGTGGCCATCCTAAAGTGATAAATGGCCACATACTAGACGAGAACCAGGTATCTAAAACATCTGGGTCTTGTGTTAATTCTATTGAATTATTTCCATAATATTTTATCGCTTGGGCTTTTGCTTCGGATTCTGTTTCAGCAACGAAAATTTGGTTGTTTGGACCATACCAAGCCGGTATACGATGTCCCCACCAAATTTGACGAGATACACACCATGGTCTTATATTTTCTAACCATTCAAAATATAAATTTTCCCAATGTTTTGGAATAAATTTAATTTTCCCGGATTTGACCACTTCAATAGCAGGTTTAGCTAATTTTTCTACATTTATAAACCATTGATATGTTAAACGTGGTTCAAGAATAACACCTGATCTATCCCCAAATGGTAATATTTGTTTTATATTTTCTATACCAACTAATAGTTCTTTTTTACCTAAAAGTTCTAAAACTTTTTTTCTAGCTTCAAATCTATCCATACCTTGGAAAATTTCTGGAACTTTATCATTGAGTTCAGCTTTAGTATTAAATATATCTATAATCGGAAGTTTATGGCGATATCCCACTTCAAAGTCATTAAAATCATGTGCAGGGGTGATTTTTACAGCTCCTGTTCCTTTTTTAGGATCTGCATACTTATCAGCAATAATAGGGATTATTCTATCAATTAATGGAATTTTAACATTTTTACCAATAAATCGAGTGTAACGTTTATCATTAGGACTAACAGCGATAGCTACATCTCCAAATAATGTTTCTGGTCTACTGGTTGCAATTGTTATAAAATCTGAACCGTCTTCTAATTCATATTTAATATGCCATAAATGCCCGTCAATCTCTTTTTCAACAATTTCAAGGTCAGATATAGCAGTTTCTATTAATGGATCCCAATTTACCATTCTTTGATCTCGATAGAGAAGACCTCGTTTATATAATTGTACAAATACCTTAGATACTGCTTTTTTGCTATCCTCATCCAATGTAAATCTTAATCGAGAAAAATCACAAGAAATACCTATTCTTTTCATTTGATCGAGTATTTTGTAACCAGAACTTTCTTTCCAAAACCAAATTTCTTTTAATAACTGTTCACGTGTTAAAGTTCCTTTTTGTACACCAGAAGCATAAATTTTTTTCTCTACTAGTAATTGGGTTACTATACCGGCATGATCCAGTCCAGGTTGAAATAAGACATCAAAACCTTTTAATCTTTTATATCGAGCAATAATATCCTGAAGTGTAAAACAAAGAGCATGTCCCATATGTAAACTTCCAGTAATATTTGGGGGTGGTAATAAAATCATAAAAGGTTCAGCTTTGAGATTTCTCTGAGAAGCTTCAATATCGAAGGAAAAATTTGTCTCAAATGATTTCGGGTCAAAAACTCTATCTAACACATTAACCTCTATTAAAAACTTGAATCATTCTATATAAAACATTGGCATTATTCAATTATTATATAAATATTTTTAGAATTATTATAAAATAACTTTTTCAAAATTAAGATAAAATTGAAATAATTACAGAAGAGTATTTTCAAATATCTATGTAAAATTCAATATTATTGATATAATCCAAAAATTAAGGAAATTATAAAATGCGAATAAAAAGCTTTAAGCTTATTTTTTTGTTAATAGTTTTCAATTATTATTTTTTTATCAATGCTTTTTCTAATGAACATAATTTCTTAGCTATAAAAAAAACTTGGATTTCAAAAGATAATGAAATATATACACTGAATATAGATTTTTATGATGGTTTTGATTTTACACCTAGAATACATACCCTTTCTAATGGTTTAAAAATGTTTTTATCATTCAAAAGACCTATTAGTAATCCAAAAATGGATTATGGAAATCACGGAATTGTTAAAGGATATTTTTTCGAAAAATTTGGGGAATCTTCTTTAATGTTTGTTATGGCATTTAATAAGAATGTTGTATTTACCAAAAAAAGTTATACAAAAAATACTATAAAAATTAGTTTCAAAGCAGTACAAAAACCTACAATAATTATTGATGCTGGACATGGAGGTAAAGATCCTGGTACTCGTTCTCCTTATGTTGGACAGATGGAAAAGAATATTTCTCTAGTTACTGCTATTGAACTAAGAAATACATTATTAAAAACAGGTAGATATAATGTTGTTTTAACAAGGGATGAAGATAAGTTTGTATCATTGGATGATAGATTATCTATAATTAACTCTTCAAATGGATCTATATTGATATCAATACATACAGATTATAATGATGATAGTGCTCTCAGGGGTATGTCTGTTTATACTTTACCGGATAATGCATTATCTATATGGGAAAAACAAGGCGTTTATCAAGATAATTTAAAAAAGTCGAAACGTTTTGCACAATATTTAATGGATTATGTGCCTAAGTTCTGTAAAATAAAAAATAAAACTTGTCGTAGTGGTGATTTAAAGATTTTAAAGAATACAATTCCTTCTGTACTAATAGAGCTGGGATGTATATCTAATAAAATTGATAGTAATCTTTTATTATCGAAATTATTTCGAGAAAAAGCCATTTATGCTATGTTGTATGCATTGGATAAGTTTTTTAAAACGAGCAATAGATGAATGATGAAGATATTTATGATAGAGCAAGTCGATTATCTCGGCAGGGAGTAGTTGCTGATGAAAACAAGTTACAAGAAAAAAAGAAAAACGCCAGTAAGAAATTATTAGGAGTGTATCATTTTTTTTCTCGTATATTCTTTTATTTTATTTGTTCTTTTTTTGCTTTAATAGGGATAGGTGGTGCATGCTTTTTCATTATATTGTATTTGATTAATGTAGAGCTTCCTAATCATAATACTTTAAAAAATTATAATCCAAATATCTCTACTAGAGTTTTTCTTCAAGATGGTTCAAAATTGTGTGAATATTCTGATGAAAAAAGGTATTTTATACCCATTGATTTAGTTCCAGATAAAGTTATTAACGCTTTTATTGCTGTCGAAGATAAACATTTTTTTAAACATTTTGGTATTGATGTCTATGGAATATTCCGTTCTTTGTTAACAAACTTAAAAAGAATAGGAACAGGGCAAAGACCTCAAGGAGCATCCACGATAACTCAGCAAGTAGCTCGTATTTTTTTAATAAAAAGTAATGAAGTATCCTATATTAGAAAATTAAAAGAGGCTATTTTAGCATATAGGATAGAGAATACCCTTAGTAAAAAGCAAATTTTAGAGCTTTATCTAAATCAAATTTATTTGGGATTAAGCGCATATGGTATTGTAGCTGCAGCAAAAACTTATTTCGATAAAACAATTAATGAGTTAACGATTTCAGAATGTGCATATCTGGCTATTTTAGCTAAAGGAGCAAATAATTATCATCCTGAAAAACATAAAAATAAAGCTATATCCCGTCGAAATTGGGCGCTTGGTAGAATGTTAGAAGATGGATATATAACGAAAATTGAATATGAGAAAGCAGTTCATGAAGACCTTTTAACGGTAAAACAGAATAGAAATGGATATTTAGCTGAATATTTTTCGGAAGAATTAAGAAAAGATATTAAAAGTAAATACCCAAATGAAATTCTAAATAAAGAAGGAATGATAGTCAGGGCTACTCTTGATAGTAATTTACAGTATTATGCTTATTATGCTCTTAAAAAGGGTATTGAGAATGTTGATCGTAGATTTGGATGGAGAGGAGCTATATCTCATATACAGTTAAATCAAGATAAAAATAAAATTTTATCGATTTTGAAAAGTATTAATTTGCCTAAAGGGGGAGAAAACTTCTTAAAAGCTGTTTTTCTTGGTTATAATTGTAAAATTTTGTTAGAAAATAAATCAATATCACAACTTACAAATGAAGATTTAAAATGGGCAAAAAATTTAAAAGCAGGAGATGTAATTTTAGTAGAAAAAGAAAAAAATAGATATTTATTAAAACAGATTCCCGAAGTTCAAGGAGCTATTATCGTTATGGATGTTCATAACGGGAGAATTCTTGCTATGCAAGGAGGATATTCATTTGCTCAAAGTGAGTTTAATCGTGTAACTCAAGCAAAAAGACAAATCGGTTCTGCATTTAAACCTTTTGTTTATCTAGCTGGCTTAGATAATGGATTTGCCCCAAATTCAATTATAGATGCAAGTCCTCTTGAAATAGATTTAGGAGGAGGACAAGGAATTTGGAGACCTAGAAATTATCGTGGAGCTATTCTTGATAAGATTACTTTTAGACAAGCTATTGAAAGATCTGTAAATACAGCAACTATTCGTATTGCAAAGGAAGTCGGAATGACCAAAATTGCTAAAATTGCTACTGATTTCGGTTTGTTTGAAGAAATGCCTGAATATCTGTCGTATGCGTTAGGCGCAGGAGAAACTACTTTATTAAAACTCGTTACTGCATACGCAATGTTAGCAAATGGGGGTAAAAAAATAGAACCAATAATGATAGATTATATTTTTGATAAAAATGGCAAAGTTATTTATAAATCAGATATAAGAGAATTAGGAAATAATGATAATGAATATCCTCCTCATTTAATCGATATGAGACCACAAATATTAAATGAACAAAGTATTTATCAACTGACTTCTCTATTAGAAGGGGTTATTCAAAGAGGTTCAGGAGTATCTGCTAGATTTTTAAATTTTCCAATTGCTGGGAAAACTGGAACTAGTAATGAAAGTAAAGATACTTGGTTTGTAGCCTACACCCCAGATATTGCTATTGGTGTTTTTATCGGATTTGATGATCATACTAAATCTTTAGGAAAGAATGCTAGTGGTGCGACAACAGCTTTACCAATATTTATTAATTTTATGCAAAATGCTAAGAAATTGTTTGTTCCAAAACCATTTAAAGTACCAAAAGGTATTAAGCTTCGGAAAATAGATCTAGTGACAGGAACAAACCCAAAGGGAAATATTGATATAATAGAAGCATTTAAACAAAATGAAGAAATAAATGATGATATTTTAGAAACTCCATATGAAAATAATTCAGATCTAATTGATAATAGTAAAACTGATAATTATGAAATAAAACAAGTTTTTGGTATATACTGAGCAAATATTCTTAAAATTAATTATTTTTGAAAAATTTTAGATTACAATGTAAAAAATAAAAAAAGGATAGGAAAATATGCAATGGTTTTTTTTATTATTTGCCGGCTTATTAGAGATTGTTTGGGCAGTAGGTTTAAAGTTATACGGATTTTCCCAGATTTTACCGGGTATTATTATTGTTTTTTGTATGGTTTTGAGCTTTTATTTTCTGATGTTAGCACTTAAAAGTTTGCCTCTTGGAACTGCTTATGCTATTTGGACAGGCATAGGTACTTTAGGTTCAGTGATATTTGGAATAATTCTTTTTAAAGAACCAGTTACATATATGAGGCTTATTTGTATTAGTTTTATATTATTCGGTATAATCGGATTGAAATTATTAACAAATTAATAAATTATTATAAGTTCAATTTAAATAGAATTATTTTTCTTCTGATAATTCAATTATATAATTTAAAAATTCTTGACTTTGATAATTAGCAATCCCAACATATCCCCATACAAATTGTCCTTTTTTATCTTGAATAATACATGTAGGAATACCTTCTATATTTTTTAATGTTTGAGGAGAAATAGATTTGTATTTTTGTAATGAATTAATATTATTAGCTTTATAATAAATGGATACTCCATTATCACTGATATTATCTTCTATAATCAGTGGGATAATTTTAACATTTGTAATTTTTAGAGAATTTAGTTTTTCTTGCAATATATCTAAATCTTTAAATACAGAAGGGCAATTGGGGCACCATGTTGTTGTAAAAAATAAAATAATGACATTATTTTTTAATTCACTTAATTTATAATTGACATTATTATCAATAGAAGAAATTTGCATATTAAAATTTTCAATTTTTTCCATATAACCAGCTTGTTCTGAAAATGGTTTGTTTTTTTTACTAATAGTTCCTGATTTTTCAGAAATTTTATTTAAAATTCCGTATATCAAGCCAGTGTTATCATTAGCTTTTGTGTTTTGAGAGCATTCTGTTACATTTATCAAAAAAAAGCCTATACAATATAAAATATATTTTTTATACTTCAAAAGATTAAGTACAGATGAAATGCTCATGAAATATATCCTTTTTTTCGTCATTTTTTTATTTTGTATTTCTTGCGGGAAAAGATGTGAGCTAATTCCTTATGAAAGAGAGATGCCACCTTATCCAAGACAATACCCATCTAATGATATTAGTATAACCTAATATGAACAATAACAAAAGATAAAATTTTATTGAATTTGTTTATTATTATTAGATGTTGTATCTGAAATAACAGAATTTTCTCCAATTATCTCTAAATCATCGGATTCTATATTGAAATTCTCATTTTTAATATCGGAGAGATCGTTATTTAAGTTATCAGTATCATTATTTGAGGTTTCTTGTTCTAGCTCAGATAATTCACTATCTTGTAAAGTATTAATTTCATGATATTGTAAATCATTTTGATTATTCGCTTCTACAGGTGAGATATTTTTATGTGTTTTGATTTTTTCCATAAGTCTATCAATATCTTCTTGTATTAGCTCTATATTTTTATTTATTCCTTTTATTTCCATAAGTTTATTATATAGATTAGCTGTTTTATTGAATTGACTTATAATTGTTTTTAATGCATTTGATTTTTCATATAAAGAATCTGATTTTTGGAATATTATAAGACAACTTTTTTTATTATTTTTTATTGTATCTTTTGATAAGAGTTGATTAGTTTTCTTAATATTTCTTGCTACCAGAACTTCTTCATCTAATTCCGCAGTTTCCGAGAAGTTCGCTTCACTCATTACATGTAAATCATCCATAATCTTATCAAAAAATTCATGTTCTATCATATTTAGAATAAGATCAGTTATTTCTTGATTATCAATTTTTTTCAATCTAAATGGAATAGTTTTTATAGAATTATATGAATCCACTATATTTTTTAAAATATAACATTTTTCTTTAAAATTTCCAGATATTGTTTGACTTATATTATTTAGAACCTTTTTTATTTGCTCAGATTGGGAATCTTCTAGTAAATCACTTGGAATTTTTTTTAGCTGATTAGATATCCAATTACAAAAATTTGTGATAGCCTCTTTATTAGCTTTATCCATCCATTTTATAATACACTCCTTAAGTTCTGCGGATACTTCAGTACTGAATACTAAGGTTAATTCATTTTTTGCTGCTTCTATGTCTATATAGAATAAAGTATTTTGAACTTGCTCAATCATTGATTTATCAATATCTTCTAGAAAATATGCTGAGGTTTCACATATTAAATTGTATGAAATTAAAATTTTTTCCAGGATACAAATTTTGTTATATATACTACTAGATTTTGTATTAAAATCTAATAGTAGAGTTTCTACAATATTTTTTTGTTCTTGTAGTTTTTTATTGTCTCTATTAGATAACCGTCCTTGAGATAATTTTTCTATATTATTATTGATTATTTTCAATAAGTCATAAACAGAAAATATTTCTGTTGATTGACCAATTAATATTCCATTTTGTTCATTATTAGGCATTTGCGTATTTGTTGTAGCTTTTTCGATTTCTTTTTCTTTGTCTTGTATCACTACATTTTGAATAGAAGTTGTTTTTTCATCAGAACTATTTATTTTGTCGAAAGTATTTGAAATATGCTCTGTAATAGGTTCCGCTATTTTAGGTCTATCTTGAAGTGTTTCTTCTTTTACAATTTGCACAGGTCCAGTACCTTTAATAAAGTCCCAAAGACTAAATTTTGCTTCAGAATTCATAAAGTATAAATTCCCTATTGCTATTATAATTGTAAATTTTAAAAATATATTTTTTTTCATGGTCTTCTATCCAAGCAATTGCATATATAGAATAACTTAAAATTATGAAAAAGTCAAGTAACTTATTGATTTTTATTAGTTTTTAACTTTTCATTTACTTTTAAAATTTATATATACTTTTCTAATATAAATTCATTATAATACTAACTAATTTAAAATCGCTAATTATAAGCCGAGAAATAAAGTATGATTTGATTTATTTTCAAAAGAACTCATTTTCAATTTTACTAACAAATCATTTTTTGCACTTCTTTCTACAGAATTTAAATCCATTATTGGTTTATTATTTGCAAAATTTACTATTTGAAGTAATGGATTATCTTTAGAACGAGAAGCAAAATCTAATGCATTATCATAGTTAATATTATTATTTGAAAAATCAACAACTTGAATATATTTCATTTGATCTATAGGAAGACTTTTGATTCCTTGACCTATATTGTTTTCCCTAAAATATAGGTATTGCAATCCGCAGTTATTTAAAGAAGAGCATAAAGAAGCAAATATATTTTCATCCATTTTACAATCATTAGCAATTAATGTTATTAATTCTGTAGAGTTTTTAATCGATTCAGATAATTCTTTAGCCGATTTATCGCTTAAAGGATTTCCTGAAATATTTAAACTTTTTAAATGAGTTAACTTAGGTAAAGCTTGAGCGAACATCTGCAAGACTGAGTCATGTAATTTCATATATGAAATATCTAAGAATTCTAATGGCATTGGAATAATAGCATCTCTAAATATAATAGCATTGTGATAAGCTTTAACATGATCATGTTTTTCAAAGTCATGGAAGTAAAATTTTAATTTTCTTAAATTTTTCATATTTTTCAAAGAATTGAAAAATATTGTCGTTTGCTCAGGTGTACTTTCTAATACAGAAAATTCAAATTCTACCAATTGAGTTAATTCTTTTAATATATCTAAAAATTTATTATATTCTTCGCTTTCTTGAACAGAACTAAAACCTATTGTGAGTGACTTTAAGCTATTAGAAGAAGCCTGTAATATTTTACTTAATTCTTCTATTCCCTGTTTCCCTACTGCTCCTAAAGTTATATTAATTGCTTGTAGGTTTTTTAATTGAAATAACGCTCCAATTAATCTTGTTGATTCTGCTAACTCAACATCTGGTTCAATTAAAGTTATTGCTGTAAGTTCTTCATTTATTTGTAGAACTTCAACAATATCATCGTAATCTTTTTTTGATATCTTACATTTATTAATAACTAAATTTTTTAATGTCTTAGGAAGGTATTTTTGTAAGTTTTCTAAAATTTCTCTTGTTAAAACTAATTTATGAAGATCTACACTTTGTAGATTTTGATATTTAGAAAAAAAATCAATATCATCAAAGTTAAATTTATTATCTAATGGTTCTACATAGAAATTTTTATCACGTCCGAGCATATAAAGTTTATTTTCAGTAATTCTTAATCCCACTACATCGTCATCTATTATTTTATTATTACTTCTAATGAATGGGTTCATATCAGCATTTTCTATTTCTTCATTGGATTTTGTATCCGATATAGGGGTTTGATTAATAGAGTTTACTTGTCCATTTCCTAATGTACTGAAAAATATAGATGATAATATGGAAGATAAAATTATACTATATGTACCACAAGTTCTAATCTTCATAATGTAATACTCCGTAAAACAACATTCATGGATCTATAAAAACACAAAAAAGTAAATAAGTTCTGAAAATTTTTCTTATTTTTAAATTTATTTTATTATACTAGATAATAAATAAGGAGTAGTTTGTTATGGATGTTTTAGCATCAATTAGGAAATTGTTATGTTTGGATAATAATAAATCGATAAAAAAAGAAAAATGCTTATCTGAAAATATTTTGAGGGATTATGATATTCGAGGAATATGGAATGTTAATTTATTCGCAGATGACGCCTATCATATAGGAAGAGCATTTGGTACCTATTTATATAGGAAAAATTTAAAAAAAGTGGCAGTAGGACAAGATTGTAGAAATTCTTCAGATACTATTTCTAAGAACCTTATTAGTGGATTAACTCGTTCTGGAATGGATGTTTTTGAATTAAGTGTATGCCATACTCCTATGATGTATTATACTGTTAATAAATTCGAAATGAATGCTGGTATTATGGTTACTGGTTCACATAATCCAGGTGAATATAACGGCTTTAAATTTATGCTAGGAACCGATCCATTTTATGGTGATGATATAAAAAAATTAGGACAAATGATAAATAAGAAAGATTTTATTGAGGCTAATGGTAGAGAAATTATAATGAATGATATTTTCTCTAAATACATTTCTGAGATTTTAAATGGATTTGATTTTTCTGATGATTTGCGTGTTGTTTGGGATATAGGCAATGGTGCCACGAGTAATGCAATAAAGGAAATTGTTACAAGAATTCCTGGACAGCATCATGTGCTATTTGAAGATATGGATGGTAATTTTCCAAATCGTTTACCAGATCCTACAGTTGCTGATAATATTAGCTATCTTAGAAAATTTATAATGTATAATAAATTTGATGTAGGATTTGCATTTGATAGTGATGGAGATAGATTGAGCGTTGTCAATTCTGAAGGACAAATGTTGTATAGCGATCAAGTTTTGGGAGTTTTTGCTAAAGATTTTTTAAAAAAAAATCCTGGTGCTCAAGTAATTGCAGATGTTAAAGCATGTAACAGTTTATTTGATACAGTAAGAGAATATGGAGGTATCCCTATTATGGAAAAGGTAGGACACTCTTTTATTAAGGCCAAAATGAAAAGTAGTGGAGCCCTGCTGGCAGGAGAGATGAGTGGACATTTTTTCTTCAAGGATCGTTGGTATGGTTTTGATGATGGAATTTATGCAGCTCTTCGTTGTTTAGAAATATTAAGTTCAAATAAAAATGCGTTTACGAATTTACCATACGGGTTTGTTACTCCCGAAATACGTATTCAATGCGATGAGGATAAAAAATTTGTTATTATTAAGGAAATAAAAGAAAAATTAGAGAAAAATTATATCAAAGTAATAGATGTTGATGGTATTCGAGTATCAAATGACTATGGATGGTGGTTATTAAGGGCATCAAATACCCAAGATGCGTTATCCCTTAGAGTTGAAGCTAATAAAAAATGCGATATGATAAGATTATTCGATGATATAATTGATTATGTTCAACCTTATATTCATGATATTAGAAATATATTGATACATTATGCATAAAGAATTTATCGAATTATTAAAAAGTAAAATTTCTATAGTTGATATTGTTTCTTCTCGTATTAGATTAAAAAAAAAAGGTAGTGATTGGTTCGGTCTATGTCCTTTTCATAAGGAAAAGACGGGTTCATTTAAAGTTGATGAGTCTAAAGGGCTTTTTTATTGTTTTGGATGCGGTGCTGGGGGAGATACGATAAAATTCGTTATGGATTTTGATAAAATTTCATTTCAAGAAGCAGTAGAGTTGTTAGCTCATCAATATGGTTTAGAAATTCCAAAAGAAAAAGATATAAAAGCATCACCATTTCAATATTTATATGACATTTTAAATATTTCGAAAAATTATTTTATTGAAAAACTTAATGATAAAATAGGGAAGGGGGCTAGAGATTATTTAGAATTAAGAAAAATTAGTAATGAATCTGTTGAAAAGTTTCAACTGGGATTTGCGCCTGATAATACAGAATTATATTCTTTATTGAGGGAAAAAGGATATAACGATATTGATTTAATTAGAACTGGAATATTCATAAAATCAAACTCTAACCATATGTTGATTAATAGATACAAACACAGATTAATATTTCCTATTTTAAATAGTGTAGGACTTTGTATTGGATTCGGTGGACGTATTTTAAGTAGAACAGATCGGGCAAAATATATAAATTCACCTGAAACAGAAATTTATAAAAAGAGTGAACATCTCTATAGCTATAATTTGGCAAAGAAAGGTAAGACTCGTAAAATTATAATTACAGAGGGATATCTTGATGTAATTTCTTTACATCAAGCGGGATTTGATGGAGCAGTTGCTCCTTTAGGAACATCTATAAGCGAGATACAAATTAATATGTGTTGGAAAATTTGTAATACTCCAGTGATTGCTTTAGATGGAGATAATGCAGGTATCAAAGCTTCATACAGATGGGTTGATAAAATATTATATAATTTACAACCTGGGAAATCATTTAATTTTGCAATTCTGCCTCAGAATACAGATCCAGATTTGTTATTATACAATAATCAAAAATCTATTATTGATAATGCTATATTAAATGCTAAGCCTTTATCTCAATGGCTTTGGGATGGTGCTTTTATATTATATCCATCACAAACTCCCGAACAAAAATCTGAACTTATACAAATGTTATTAAATAAGGTAAGTAATATACAAAATACTTCGTTAAAAAAATTGTATATCCATGATATTAAAAAGAGAGAATATGAATTATATAAAATAAAAAATAAAGTAATAAATCATGAAAATCTTCATGTTACAAAATCAGCAATAGAAAAAATTGAACAAATGTTAATTGTAATACTACTGAAGTATCCATATATTATTAATAGTGTTATAGAAGATTTAGTAAAGTGTGAATTTAGGAATGCCAGAGCCCGAAATTTAAAGGAAAAAATTCTAAACTATTATAATGAAGTTGGATATAAAGAATTTGATAAATTTATAGAATATATGAATTTAATTTTTAATGAGAATATTGGAATTTTCACAAGTATTGATTCTTATTCTAAATTGATAGAAGAAAGTATTAGTAGTGACAAAATTGCAGTTGTTTGGAATAAATTATTTTTTAAATATTTATCTATAACAAAAATGAATAATGATTTACAGAAAGCTGAAGATAGTTTAAAATACTCTTTCTCAGAAGATGATTGGCAAAGATTTAAGGCATTAAAAAAAGAGATTATTTCTGATCGTATAAAATAACAGGAGTTATAATGAGTGCAGTATCAAACTCAAAGATTATTGAAAATGAAGAGCAACAAAATAGTTATAATGAAAAAAATTCTGAAGTTGAATTTACTCAATTACTAACATTGGGTAAAGAACGTGGTTATATTACTTATGATGAATTAAATGATGCATTACCAAAAGAAAAATTTTCATCTGAAAAAATAGATATTGCAGTTTCTAGTATTTTAGATATGGGAATTCAGTTAGTTGAAGCTGAAGAAGCAGATACTTTTAGAAATGAAACAGATAATGATTCTAAAGTAGAAGAATCAGTTCCAGAAGCCAATAATGATGATTTGCTTCGCACAGATGATCCAGTTAGACTTTATCTTCGTGAAATGGGTGATGTCGAGTTATTATCTAGAGATGGTGAAATAGAGCTTGCAAAAAAAATCGAAGAAGGATACGCAGAAGTTTTGAACGGTTTAAGTGAAAGCCCTAGAACTTTTATTCAATTTCAGAATTGGATTACAGCTTTACAAAATCATAAAATGTTATTAAGAGACATAATTCAAATAGATAATGGGAAAGATCAATCTGATGCTGAAGATTCTGAATTAGATGAATTATCAGATGATGGTTTAACTGATAGTATAATGCAAGAATCAAGTGAACAGGAAGAAAAAATGCTTCCAAATATTATAGGGTTACTTAACAGAGCAATAGATCTTCATCAACGTGTTCTGAAATCAAAGAATCCTTCTACGAAACAAAAAACAGAAATAGTTTCCATAATCTCACAACTTAATCTAACACAGAAAATTATTGATTCAATGTGCGAGGATTTAAGTAATTTAAATAGGAAATTAATAAAAAATGAAAGTACTTTATTAAGGTTAGCTCAAGATAATGGAATTAGTAGAGAAGTTTTTTTAAAAAATTATTATGGAAATGAAATAAATAAAAATTGGGAGAATTCATTATTAAAATTTTCTAATTGGAAGAGATTTTTTGACAAATGTCGAGATTCTATTATTAATGCTCAGAATATAGCGAAAAATGTTGAAGATGAAGCTATGTTACCACTTAATGTATTTAGAAAATTAGTTTCTTGTATACAAAAAGGAGAAAGAAAAGCAAATAGAGCAAAAAAAGAAATGATAGAGGCAAATTTGCGTTTAGTTATTTCAATTGCTAAGAAATATACAAATAGGGGATTACAATTTTTGGATTTGATTCAAGAAGGTAATATTGGTTTGATGAAAGCTGTAGATAAATTCGAATATAGAAGGGGATATAAATTTTCTACTTATGCTACATGGTGGATTAGGCAAGCAATTACCCGATCTATAGCTGATCAAGCTCGTACAATTAGAATTCCAGTGCATATGATAGAAACAATAAATAAAATAGTTAGATCATCACGTCAAATTTTGAATGAAACAGGTAGAGAACCAACTCCAGAGGAATTAGCAGAACATTTACATATGCCTTTAGATAAAGTGCGAAAAGTTTTAAAAATAGCGAAAGAGCCTGTCAGTTTAGAAGCACCTATAGGTGATGAGGACGATTCGCATTTAGGAGATTTTATTGAAGATAAAAATATTGCGCAGCCTGTGGATTCTGCAGTTAGTTCAAATTTACGAGAAACTACAACATTAGTGTTGGCAAGCTTAACCCCTAGAGAAGAACGCGTACTTAGAATGCGTTTTGGTATAGGAATGAATAGTGATCATACTTTGGAAGAAGTAGGTCAACAATTTTCTGTTACTAGAGAACGTATAAGGCAAATTGAAGCAAAAGCTTTAAGAAAGTTAAAACATCCCAGCCGTTCTAGAAAATTAAAAAGTTTTTTGGATGTTTGATTAATTTTATTTTCTTTTTTCAAATAAGGTGGTGGTATGTTGTATAGAGGCAACAGTTAAAGAAGTATTTAAATATAAAGTTTGTCGAAAATAGGAGAAGTGATAATATGCAGGCATAAAAGAAATATGGAGACAGATATGAAAAAGATCGGGTTAGTAGCATTAGCGGGAGTACTCGCGTTAAATGCAAACGCAGAAGATGTAGTAGTAGAAGAAGCAGCAGTAGAACAAAGCTGTTTTGATGC
>CALXQM010000021.1 GCA_944390765.1 uncultured Alphaproteobacteria bacterium
AGAGAAAAGCTTCTTCTAAACAACACGCGGATAGTTATATTCATGGGTTACAAGATAGAGGCGTTTTGAGCGATAAGAGAATAGCAAAAGACGGTAGAGAATATTTTGAAATTCAGAAAAAGTGTGAATATAATGGTATTAAGTTTAAAAAAGGACAATTTTTAGAAAGAGATACCATGCATCATGAATGGGAATATTTCCAAAATAAGGATACTCATTTAGGGGCGATTGATCCGGTTACTGGGAAACTAAATACCGTTAAGGCTCGTACAGATAGATCTTTAAAAATATAGAAAGGTAGTGTATGTTTGATTGTTGTGAAAATTTGATAACTTCGATTCAAAGAAACGAGTTTAGGATTTATCCGCAGTTTAGAGGTGTTTGTTACTATATTTGGGATGAAGTAGACAAAAAATATGGTGAATATTTTATGAGATACTGTCCATTTTGTGGAGCAAAAATGCCCAAAATACTTTATGGTATAGATGAAAATGGTAATTCCCCATATTCAGATGCGCTAGAAGAGGCATTAGGCAAAGACTTTTGTGATATAAAACCGGAAGAAATTCCAGAAGAGTTCAAAACCGATGAATGGTGGAAGAAAAGAGGGTTATAAGCCCTCTTCTTCTGGTTATTATGCAAAGCTATGTAGGTTTGTTTCTCACGTTTGTCATGTGATGGTAGTGTTTGCCGTATTATTATTATGTTATTAGAAGCCTTTCTAGCGTCATTGCAAGGAGTTTCAATATTTAGAAGATTTTCCTCCATTTAGCGTCATTGCGAGGAGCAACTCGACGTGGCAATCCATTACGATATCAAAGTGTAGACAGAGGTGTTAAATGCGAAAATGGATTCTCACGCTCGTTATACTCGCTCAGAATGACGCAAGTGGAGAGTGTTTTCTTTCAGAATGACGTAAAGCGTGAAAAGATATATGTCGCTCAGAATACAGAGCCAATACGCCTTTCCCTCTTTTCGTCATTACAAGAAATACTCAGAATAATGATATAAAATTCTACTCAAAATAATAAAAAGCAGGGAAAATATTATAAATATGATAGATAAGAATTCATTATTACTATGTATCTTGAAAAAAAAAAGAGATTTTTGTATATTTTAGTAGAATTGCGTCCTTAGCTCAGTTGGATAGAGCGTCGGCCTTCTAAGCCGCAGGTCGTGGGTTCGAATCCTACAGGGCGCACCATATTAAATTTCGCAAAAAGTTAATTTCCTCTATTTCTGATTAATATTGTAATGATAAAACTTCTTAAAAACTATCTATTAATTATATATGGTGCCGGACGACGGACTTGAACCATCGACCTACTGATTACAAATCAGTTGCTCTACCAGCTGAGCTAGTCCGGCAATAGCTAGAAGATAGCAAAGTTAGATATTTATGTCTAGCCCTCATAGCTGTTTTTATGATGCACAAAACTAAATAGAAAAAAAATAGAAATTCTTTGAAATATTAAGAAAATAGTAATAAAAATATTGTTTACTATAGAAAGTAGATTATATATTTAGTCGGAGAGAACGAATGTTGGAGCAATTAAGAAAGATATTTAAAAATTCTAAAGGAGCGACGGCTATAGAATACGCGCTTATTGCAAGTTTAATCGCTGTTGTAGCAATTACTGGAATGAAATCTATAGGAAGTAAGGTTAAAGATCAACTCAATAATATAGCAAACGCTATAGACGATCCATTAAATGCATCTAATAATTAATTTCTGTTAATTTGGGCGAACTTTCGCCCATTAGTTTTTTTCAGTTATTAATATTTTTGTTGTTAAATAAATAAAATATTATTTAATATAATTAGATTATGAATTAACTTAGACTTTTCATTATTTCTAAGCAATTATAAAGATGCTACTGCTATGTTCTAAGTTAAATAAGCAAATATAAAAATATTCTAATGGTATCTAGAAATAGATATTATTATTTTATTAAAACAGATAAATAAAGTATTCATCTATTCTAATTATTACATATAGACCTATTAAAGATATTTTCTTTAGTGTTATTAGTGGCTTTAATTTATTGCCTGACAGATTATGATGACTACCCGTGTGTAGTGTTGTTGTTGGAGGTTTTATTGTATTCATTATTGCAAAAAGTTTTATTCTTTAATGCCGTTAGGAAGGACATCCTCTCATTACGTCACTGCGAGGAATGAAACGGACAATCCAAGCGATGAGTATAACATAGAAGGTACGCAAATAGATTCTCCCCTCGTTCGCTCAGAATACGGAGGCATATAGCCTGCCTCTTCCACTTTTCGTCATTGCACGAAGCCATATAGACTTAGCTTCTTCCGCCTGTCGTCACTGTGAGGAAGTATCCCCCCCCACTTCAGTGTCATTGCGAGGAGCAACGCGACGTGGCAATCTATAACAATAATGAAGTTTGTAGCATAATTAAGGTACGTTAGATTCTCACACTCACTTCGTTCTCTCAGAATGACGAGAGATGGTGGCTCAAAATAATAATTTATTTGAATCTACAGTGACAAATATGCTTCGGAATAATAAAAATGCTCAAAATACGCAATACACTAAATAATAAACATTACCCAGAATGACGCAAAGCTATTTTTTTAATTCACTAGAATTAATTGACAATACTTTTTAAATGACATATTCATAATTATTAATAGGTTTTATTGGAAGAATTTTCTATGAGTTTTTTTGATATATTAATGAAAGTCTTTCTAAAATTAGGAAGTGTTTATGCTATTGTAGCGATAGTCATATGTGGCACCTTATTTTCCAAAAAATCTGAAATTTATAAAAATGCAGGCTGTTTAGTTTGTTTTGTTATGATATTCAACACATTATTAAAAGACTGGTTCAAAGTTCCACTATTCCCACATTTGGGTACAGGATATGCATTTCCAAGCGGACATATGCATGCAGCAACAATTTTCTACGGATATTTAATATGTACAACAAAGAATATAAAAATAAAATACGGACTAACTACCCTACTGAGCATTATAGGTTTTGCCCTCATATATTGTCGTTTTCATGATTTATATGATGTTATAGGGGCAGTTGGTTTTTCAATTGTAGAAATATTTATATTCCATCAGATAAATAAACATTTTAAATCTAAAAATATTGATACTCTAATTTTAATAATATCAACAATACTTATGACAATATTATACATATACTATAAAGCACCTACACATACTTGGATGGCTTTTTATACTCTACTTGGTATAGTCATGTGTATGTATCTTTTTAATGAAAACCAAAAAATACATCCATGCCAGAAAGCTATAGCTTTATTTTTAAGTATTATATTAATATGGGGAGTAGACACCATATTTACTATATCAGGTTTTAAACTCAGTCATATACCTTTTATAAAAACATTAGAGTTTTTAATATTTCCTTTTGTTGTATTCTTATCAAAATATCTAGTCTCAAAAAAATCTTATTCTTCAATTAGTTGATTAATTTGTTGATATAGATAAAGAATTTGAGAAAAATTTAGCTAAGTAACAACTCTATTGAGATACGGCATACAAAAAAGAAGAGATTACTATCTCTTCTTTTATCTATAACCAATTACTTACGAAAATCTTTCGCAGTTCTAATAATATTGAAATTATTTTTCTTTACGCTCTCAAACCCTTTTTTAGTTAAGCAAGTTCCTGCTATAAATAATTGAGAATTACTATGATTAGTTTTTGTTGTTGCTCTTTTATCATAATACGAGCATACAACAGTCTCTTCAGCCTTAAACTCTCCATGTTTTCCACTATATTTTAAAGAAATATAAGGAATGCTCTTTCCTGGATTCCTAGTATATTCTGTTGACAATTCTAAACCTGGGATTGATTCAGGAGAATAAGTAATGGATCCAAATTTTCTCATTCTTTCTCCATCCAAATGAGAATAAGTTGCTCTCATAACTAATTCTGTACCTAAATTAACACAACATGATAAAGTTAACCTTCTGTCCGGAGATTCCTGATTTCTTCCTTTGAACGGATCATCATATGTAAGCCCCGCTAACGCGGTAAAAGTACAACACTTAAAGAAAGACTTTGTTAAACTTATCGAATACTCTCTTAGTCTTTGAGTACTTTTTATACTATTATTGGACCACTCTCCTCTAAAAATAAAAGCAGGCGTATACCCATAAATTGGATCAGTATACAATCTTGTTACTATTGAACGAGAACTTTCGCCCATAACATTACCATTTAACAAGCTGTTACTAGAAGCAATAGAAGAAAAATATTTATTCATATAATAATCAAAATATTCTCTATCTTCTTCTATTTTACCCAAATCTCCATAACCTCTACTCTTGGTAGCCAACAAAATTTCCCAATGGATACCTTTGTCATTATTTGGAAGCGCATAATATATACCGGCTCCAAACGCTTTTTCACCATGATATGTATCTGTAAATCCGATATTTGGGGAAATTTTACCGTATTTTGTCATAAATATAGCATTAAAATCAACACTATAAGAATTATTATAAGCTTGTCCTCCAAATGCTAAAGTTATATTTTCAAAAGGTGTAATACGATAATTTCCACTATATATAGGCTTATTTTTATACCTTATTTTGTAAGGGTCATCTATATCATAATGATGAGGGAAAGCCACCGTAAAATCAAAATCATCTTTACCTAATTCCGGCATGCCATAACCACCAAAATACGCTATATCTATCATTTCAGAACGACTTACTTGATCAGATATTTTAATTTTAGCCCCTGGAAGTTTTGCTTCTTCGCCTAAATCATCTACTGTATAAGTTCCTGGTTCTAAAATTTTCACTCTCAAAATCTCTTCGCCAAGTCTTACTTCTACTTTACTTATTTTTGTAATAACAAGAGGAGTACCAGGATTGATTTCTTTATTATTTCTATTTTGTCGAGAAATACTTATTCCGCCTCCTGAAAAAGGACTCTGAAATCCGATGACATTCCTTGTTGCAACATCACCAGTTATAATTTTTATATTATGTTTAGTATCATCATACATTAATCGAGTATAGTTTCTATAAAAATGAGATTTTTCTATGGTACTAGAAAAACCTTTTTTCATTTTGGGGGATATTTTATGAAATTCCGAAAAGAAAGCCGGCAAATTAGTAGTTGTTTTACTTAAACACACTGGACTCATTAAATACCCCGCATATTTTGTAGAACGACCATAAGAAAAATCTGAATCTATAGAAAAATTTCCAAACATTAAATAAGGGTTAGCAACAATCATTGACGAATTTTTAGGCCCAAAAGGATAAGTACCTGTTCTTCCATGAGATACTTTAATATTTAAGAATCCATCAAAAATTCCATCATTTTCATTAATGGCAGATGAATTAGCTTTCACCTCTCTAGGATTATCAGTCTGTCCATTTGCAAATAATAAACTTAAAATTGAAAATTGAAAAAAGACTATACCCGTTCTATTTAACATATAACCCCTATTACAAAAACTCCAGCATTCTAACATAAAAAAATATAAACACAAATGAATTGATTTTTATTTTATAAAACAAACACTTCAGTGAAATCAAATTATCAATTATAAAATCATTTAAAGTTACATCTCATCATCCCTAGAAAGAGAGAGATAATGAGATGCTGTTAAAAGGTGAAAGATTATTATCTTTTTTTCATTTCGAAACGAACTTTTTGAATTGACGCACTTTTCCAAAAATCTTCGAGTTTTCGTAATGTGAATACTAAATCTTCAAGAGAAAGGACACCCATCCTACGGAGACCGGTAATATGTTTTTCTATAGCCGAGTCTAATCTTTTACTTAAAGCTAATCCTTTATCAGATAACTTAATTATATAAGATCTTTTATCATGTTTAGAAGATATCTGCTCGATATAACCATTTTGAATCATTTTTTTCAAATTATAAGTTACGTTGGAGCCTAAATAATATCTTTTTGCGGTCAAGTCACCTATGGAGATTTGCTCTCCGCCTAAGTTATAAAGAACCAAAGCTTGGACATTATTAATATCCTCTACTCTTAAATTATCTAACTCAGTTTTGATAACTTCTAAGTATAAACGATGTAGTTTCTCTATTAAAGATACAGCTTCTAAGTAACTCTCCTTCATACTCTCTCCTTCCAACCATAAAATATTATCCTAAAACAAAGTAAAAATTTAATTAATATTAGTAAAATTTATATGTAATTTCAATATACTAATCGAAAAATGACTTTTAACTATATTTAAAAAACCAAGATGAAACAAAAGCGATAGCTGCAGTTTCACTCCTAAGAATATTATGTCCGAAATGAAAGGTAGAAATAAAATTACTTGCTTTAAACATGCTAATTTCCTTTTCTGAAAATCCGCCCTCTGGTCCGATTAAAAAAGTACATTTAAAATCTAAATAATTTTCTAATTTATAATATGAATCTCTTTCTAATCCTACTAACAACCTATTATTATCAAAATTATCAATAAATGCTTTTAAAGATAAAATTTTATGTAATTTTGGAATAGACAGTCTGCGTGATTGTTCACATGCTTGTATAATTATTTGTTCTGCTTTTTTAAAATTAAAATTCTTATACTGTGTAAAATCTGTAATTAATGGAATTATATTCATCACACCTAATTCTGTAATTTTTTCTAACATCAAAAAAAATTTATTAGGATTAATTAATGCGCAAGCTATAGAAGGACCTAATTCATTAATTGGAAATTTTATCTGCTCTTGCACATAGATTTCATTATTTTTAATATTGCTTATAAAACATCGCCATTCTCCGTTTTGAGAATTAAATATATGAATTTCATTACCTTCTTTTAATCTCAAAACCTTACATGCATGATGTATTTGTTCTGCAGATAGAGTTATAAATACATTTTGTCTTATTTCATCTGAGAAAAAAAATCTAGGAATATGTTTCATCTCGATATATAAGCGGAATATCCATTAGCTTTCATGGCAGAAATGATTTTTTTTGCTTCATCTACATTTTTAAATGGTCCGATATGTATACGATAACGAATACCCTTATCTTTACCTAAATCAACTTTTATAATTTTTTTCCCTTTTCCACTTAAAAATCTATTTCTCAATCTAATCCTCAAATATTCACGCTCTGCAGCAGCTTTACTTGTAACTGAAGCAATTTGTACCATTACATTTTGAGATTTATCATTACTTTTATTATTACTTTGTTGCTTAGAATTCTGTTCTCTCACAATATCCTTTAATCTCTTTTTGTTTGTTCTATTCGTTCCATCAATTTTGTTTATTGGAGGCAAAACTATACTATTTTCACTTTCCTCTGTTTTGTAAGAATTTAAAACTTTTTGTTCTAATTCGGATAATAGTTTTTTTTCATTTAAAGATAACTTCTTTTTATTTTTTAGAATTTGTAATGTTCTGTTTTCACTCTCGCTTAAAGCACTTATTTGATAATTTTTACTGTTAGTAGAAGAATTTCGTGTTTTATAATTTATTTTATATTCTTTGTCTGGAGCCAAATCATCAAAGGCCCGCATAATATTTTGCTTTTCTTCTGCTGATAAACTTTCTGAAACATCAATTTCAGGAATATCAACAACGGTTTCAGGCTGTGCCGCTAATTTTTCCACTACAGGTCTCTTATATCCAGAAATATTATCGTAAACTATTTTATCTTGATGCTGAATTTGTTTATTTTCTAATGGCTTTTCTTTAAATTCGGTCTGTTCCGCATGAATCACAGGCAATTCATCTATGTTTACGGTAGTATTGGAATTAATTAACCCTAATATTGTTAAAAAAACAACAACTATTATACTCCCACCGATGAGAAAATATTTTCTATCATTTTTAAAGAAATTAGAAACCATTCCCCTTTTAAATTGTTCTGGAGAAGAGTTGTTTTCATAATTAAATTCTTCATCATCTATAAACGGACACATTATTCTAGTTCCTTTATTGGTTTAACGCCAATCATTTGAAAGGCCTTTTCTAAAATAATGCGAATTACGTCCAAGCAAGCTATTAATATTTTTGTGGCTTTTAAATCATCAATAACAATAAAACACATACAAGTCCCTTTTAAAGAGTTAAGCCATAATTTATCAAATTCCTTTTCAAGCCGAATTAGGAAACTATATATAATCTCGCCTTGATTGGTGAATTGACATTCAACCCACTCCGTTAATACTTTTATCAAATTTATCATTCTATGCCTAGATATTATTTCCAATTTAACTTTTTTTATATCTAAATTACATAATCTTTCACTGGGAAACATATCATAAAAATAACGGATTACTGATATAATTCGAGTGTACATATATATTGGTCTAAACATATTACTATCTACCGAAAACATTCCGTATTTACATTCATTTGAATTAGAAAAAGCCAACTCCACAACATTTTGAAATTTTATATACCATAATTCCTCTGGAATATTCCAAAAGACAACGCCTTTGCTATTTATATGAATATCTTGAAAAGACTCTATTCGCTCAAGTTTGTTAACTATATTTGAGAATTGTAACTTAGCATCATTCTTTAGAAGAGATATAAGAATTGCAAAGTTACTACATATATCATTTCTATTATTTTTTAATAACCTAACATAGAAATTAACCTGACTATTTATTTTAAAATTTCTTACTAAAATGCTTCTGTAATAAGATATAAAATCAATTTTATTAGAATTATTTACAGATCCACTAATCATTCTTATAAAAGAATCCCCCTATAATAAGGAGGATCGGTTATTATGAAAAAAAAATCATGAGTTATTTATACTTCAAAATTGGATTTTAGTAAATAAATAATTAATTAAAAATTCAAAAAAAGACGTTTATTATACTCTCTTATAATAATGAGGACAAATATATCTTCGTTCAAAATCGGAGTAGCTTCTGTCTCTTCTGCTTTTTGTAATTACAATGAACACATCATAATGACAAAAGACATTGAAGAATAAATCGTTTAAAATTACGAAAAAATGAGAAATTATAGACAAACAATCTCACTCTACTATTAACTTATCATGAGGTTTGCTTAAAGTAGATTTAAAATAATTATTCAAATCATTCGCCGTCAATCTTGGATTTTTTAGCGAATAATCATGTATAGCCAAGAATACTTTAGTAAACGCTTCATCCATATAAATCTTTCATATAAAATCTTTTCTTTTAGATTTTCTTCAATATAATGAATACTCTTGCAATATATTTGTTAATCGGTTTACATTTAAACATAGTTCAAACAACATGTTTACCAAAACAAACAAATCAAAATCCATTAGAATAAGATAAAACACATTATCCTTCCAATAATTATAAATTGCTTAATTAAATAATACAAAAAACGTGCAATTTTTATTAAAATTACACGTTAAAATAGAATTTTATTTCTTCTTTTTTTTCTTATCCTTTTTATTTTTCTTTTTATCTTTTTTGTCTTTTTTCTTATCTTTTTTATTTTTCTTTTTATCCTTTTTATCTTTCTTATCTTTTTTTACGTTCTGTTCATCTGATTCTTCATCATTATTTATAGCTTCATCATTATTTTCATCTTGTGAACTTAATTGAGAGGCATTTTCTGAATCCTCATTAAACATTTCCATATAAGCATCGCCATTATTATAATCGTCTAAGGCGGAAACACTTCCTACAAAAGGTAAGCAACAGCATCCGCAAATTATCAAACAAATTTTTTTCATTTTAATCTCCTATTATTTATCTATTATAACTTATTATAAATTTTATAAGTAAAAAAAAAGTAAATATTATATATATTTTCAAAATTAAATTAACTTTAATTAATTTATTTCTTGAATAGATTATGCCTTTAAGATATTCTGATAGAGTTTTAATGTGGAGATAAGCTTGGTTGAAAAAATTAAAGTATATGGAGGCCAAGTCATTAATGGGACTATTCAGATTTCTGGAGCTAAAAATTCTGCATTGCCTTTATTAGCTGCATCTATATTATCTGACGATGGTTTATCTTTAAAAAATGTCCCTCCTCTATCAGATATAAAAACTATGCTTACCCTTCTTAATAAATTAGGTATAGAAAGTAATATAACAAAAGATAATGATTTTTCTATATCCGTAAATAATAAAACAGATTCCATTAACACTTTTACAGCGCCATATGATATTGTAAAAAAAATGAGGGCATCGATTCTTGTATTAGGTCCATTATTAGCAAGATTTGGTCAATGTCGTGTTTCTCTTCCCGGAGGATGTGCTATTGGAGTTCGACCTATCGACCTGCATTTAAAAGGACTTGAGGCATTGGGTGCAGATATTGAATTAAAAGATGGATACGTTTGTGCACAAGCAAAAATGGGTCTTAAAGGCGGAGAATTTGAGTTTCCTATAGTAACTGTAACCGGAACTGAAAATCTTATGATGGCAGCAACTCTTGCTAATGGGTATACGGTTCTAAAAAATGTTGCTAAAGAACCTGAAATCGTTGACTTAGCAAACTGTTTAAATAAAATGGGAGCAAAAATTACAGGCCAAGGAACATCTGAAATCCATATAAAAGGTGTTACGAGATTAAATAATACCACATATACAGTTCTTCCTGATCGTATCGAAGCTGGAACATATGCTATTGCGGCAGGAATAACAAGGGGTAATTTAGATCTTATCGGAGGAGATTTTAGAAGTTTACTTACTTGTTTTATAACGAAAATGGAAGAAATAGGTCTTGTTTTCGAAGACATTCCAAATGGGATTAGAGTATACTCGAGCGGTAAAATTAATCCCTGCCATATAGAAACAAAACCGTTTCCTGGTTTTCCTACAGATTTACAAGCACAAACTATGTCTTTATTGTGTTTAGCTACTGGAGAATCTACAGTAGAAGAAAATATTTGGGAAAACAGATTTATGCACGTTGCTGAGTTAATAAGAATGGGAGCCAACATTTCTATATCTGGACATAAAGCTATAATCAAAGGCGTTAGTTCTTTGATAGGCGCCCCTGTAATGGCAACAGACTTAAGAGCTTCTTTTAGTTTGGTACTTGCAGGTTTAGCAGCAAAAGGAAATACCATTGTTGATAGAGTATATCATCTTGATAGAGGATATTGCTGTGTAGAAAAGAAATTAGCGAATTGTGGTGTAAAAATAGACAGAATATAAAGTAAGGAGAAAAAGCATGAAAGTAATTAATGATTCAAATTTTTCATCTGATGTATTAGAAAAAGATTTTGTTTTAGTGGACTTCTACGCTGATTGGTGTGGTCCTTGTCGTATGATTTTACCTTTTCTAGAAGAAATTCAAAACGAATTAAATATTCAAATTGTAAAGGTAAATATCGATGAATCGCCTAATCTAGCTTCTAAATATGATGTAATGAGTATTCCTACTTTGATAATTTTCAAAAAAGGAGAAAAAGTTTCTGTTAACGTTGGAGCAGCTTCAAAGGCTAGATTAATTGATTGGATAAAAAGTCATCAATAATAATATTATATTGTTTCACGTGGAACAAATACCGAAAGATTTATTTAATAAATTTTGTTTATATAAAGAGCTATTGTTCAAATGGCAGAAGTCCATAAATTTGGTTTCACGTGGAACATTGATAGATTTCTGGAATAGGCATATTTTAGATAGTTTACAGTTACTACCATTAATTAAAGGTTTAAAAATTTTAGATATAGGTTCTGGAGGTGGGTTTCCAGGATTAGTATTAGCCATCGCAAATACTTCTTTAGAATTACAAAAAAAATATCCATTAATTAGTAAATTAAATATTACATGTATAGATTCTGACTATAAAAAAACAATATTTTTATCTGAAGTCGCCCGTATTATCAATATACCAGCGCAAATTATCAATGATAGAATTGAAAATATTAATGAAAAATTTGACATTGTTACTGCTAGAGGATTTGCAGATTTAAAAAACTTACTTTCTATAGTCAAAAAGCACTCTACTTACGGTTTGTTTTTAAAAGGAGAAAAATTATCAAAAGAAATCGCGGAGGCTTCCAATTTTTTTAATTTTAAATACGAAATATTTTCAAGTATAACAGATAAAAGAGGAAAAATAATTTTAGTATGGGACATTGAAAAAATTAATAAAAAAAAATGATAACTAGAGCAAAATATGAATACCTATAGTATATATAATATCGCACTATCTAGTTCATATATTGATGGAATCGCCTATATTTTAAAAAATAATTCTCAAATTTCACATATCATTTTGCCAAATAACAGAAGTAAAAATGTTTTAAAGAGCAAATTAAAAACTGAAAATATAATATTTCCAGAATTGATTACGATATCAGAGATATTAGAAATACCAGATATCACATATAGCATAATGGAATTTTTTTCTCAACGTATAAAAAATATACCTTTCAATACATTATATGAATTATCCAAAACTCTTTATAAATTAATCAAAACACTAATTACAAATAATATTGATATTAAACAATTACAAAATTTAGAAATTGAAACTAAAAATTGGGAACATACTTATGTTATTCTATCAGAATTATTTAATAAAGATTATATCATTAAAACACAAAAAATGTTCCACGTGAAACTAAAGCATTGGTTACAGATACTTTCCAATACATGTTTTATGACTATTGATATTGGGACTGCTAATTTTTATTCTAAATTAATATTTAAAATGGCTTGTAAGCAAGGAATTCCTATTGTATCTGGTCTTGAAATAAAAAATAGTTATAATTACTATAGAAATTTGAATTTATTTTCTAAAATACAATTAAAAATTAGTGAAATCACTAGTAATATAGAACAAAATCATAATATTACTTTACTAAAGTATGACATTTATCCATTTAATCTCAAAAAGGATAACAATTTTGAATTTCAGGATCTAAATCATATAAAATCTGACACATTTCATCAGTTGTTTGAATTTGATACACAAGAAAATGAAGCAAAAGCTATAGCATTGTTGATTAGAAGCAGTTTGTATGACAGAAAAAAAATATTAGTAGTATGCCCCCGTGAAGAATTATCAACATATATTCAAAAAGAGCTTTTAAGGTGGAATATTATTCCAGATATATCTTCAGGAACGCCTTTCGGAAAAACGTTTTTTGGCCAAATCATACATATTATTAGCAATATGATACTCAATAATTTTTCCAATCAAGATGTTATTAATTTTATTAAAGCTAGTAATAATTACAAAAAGTACGCATTAAATTTAGAACTCTTTTTAAGAACTCAACAATATTATCCTCCAAATTTCTTTAAAATGTTAGAAACATTCATTGAACAAAAGATTATATATATTAAATCAAAAAATGAATTAGATATTAAAACTTATTCTCTAGTCTTAAATGAAGATTTTTATGAAATACTTTGTAAACTAAAAAAATTATCTGAAAAATTATTAAAATCTTATACACTAACTGAATGGTTTAACCATGTACTTGAGTTATCACAATTAATAAACAGTGAATGTAGTAATTCATTCCATGAAATTATCAAAATTTTTAACACAGATATATCTTTAAATTTATCACCTACTGAATTCTGTGTTTTTCTTAGAAATCAAATTCTTTCACAACCTATTAGATCTCAACAACATACTGATAATATAACAATAATAGGCCCTATAGAAGCACAATTAATTGAAGGAGATTTAATTATTATATGCGGAGCAAATGAACAATCTTGGCAACCATTATCTACTAGCGATTTTTGGATGAGTCAAAATATGATTCGTCAACTAAAATTAGAAACATCGGATGATCTATTTGAATTTTATTCTTGTATATTAGAAAAACTTTTATATCACAAAAAAGTATATGTTACTCGTTCTAAAACTTTAAACAATGAAACAACCCGTATTCATCCAATATTCGGAAAAATGGTTCCTGAATGTAATAGTATATTTCATCAAATATTACATAATAAACAAGATCGTCTAATAATATCTACTAGTTTAGATCCAATTCCACCTCTATATGTAAGACCTACTATTTTATGGGTATCTGAATTAGAGCAACTTCGAGCTAATCCATATGTTTTCTATGCAAAAAACATTTTAAAATTAAAAGAAATCCCGAAAATTAACCACCTCAGTAATATATTAATAATAGGAAATCTGATGCATGAAGCATTAGATCAGTTGTTTAAAAAGTTTAAAAAATTCACTTATAATTTATTAGAACTTGAGTTATTGAATACTATAGATAAGCATTGGATTACTAAAGAAAAATTAGGTCTATGGTTTTTTTGTCGAAAAAGTTTAATAAAAAAAATAGTAGATAAGATAAATGATAATATAAATCCAAACCTGATATTTTTCACAGAAATTAAAGGAAATTACAACCTTTCTATCAAAAATAATGAAGAAATTATAACTGTAACTATTAGTTGTAAAGCAGATCGTTTAGATATAGATCCTATCACTAATTCTATTTCTATAATAGATTATAAAACTGGAACAGCCCCAAAACTAAAAGAGGTAAAAAATGGAACAAAAATACAATTAACAGTAGAAGCATTAATCGCTCAACATAATGGATTTAATATTGGCTATAATACAGTTGAAAAAATGGCTTTTTGGCAACTTAAAGAAAAACAATTTGAAATCATAGATATTTCACTGTCAGAACTGTTAGAAAAGGAAAATATAAACTTATGTGATGATGTTGAAAATATTATCAAAGACCTTATCCAAAAATATAATATAGATGGAGATCCTTATATATTTAATGTTGATGATGATACACCTTATAACAGAGCATATTTCCATTTAGCTAGACAGAAAGAACAAAATATATGATTGAGGAAATTAAAGATACATCCGCTTCTGTATGGATTTCAGCTTCAGCTGGTACAGGGAAAACAAAAAGTCTAATTGACAGAATATTAGCGCTATTACTTAATGGAGCAGAACCTTCACATATTTTATGTTTAACATACACAAAGGCAGCAGCTACTGAAATGCAGGATAGGCTTCACAGCTACTTCCAAAATATCTTAAATATATCTGATAATGAAATTTATAATGAATTATTAAAAATAGGGTTTAGCAAATCGTATTTTGAACAAATAAAAAAAGTTGCAAAAAATCATTTAAAAAACAATTGGGTTAATATTCAAACTATACATAGTTTTGCACTATCTCTATTGAAAAAATTTCCAATGGAGACTGGTTTATATCCAGGAATAAAACAATGTGATGATAATAAAAAACAAGAGTTATTAGAAAATGCATTGAATCATGTTTTGCAACAAGAATCTTTATATAAACATTTAGAAAATATTTCACATTATACTCTAAATATTCTAGATGATAATTTTAAAAATAATAATATGAAAATTATGGAATTTTTGTGGAAATATCCCCAAGATTCAGATATTCAAAATTTTTTCCTTCAATATTTTGATATTTCCGAAAAAACATATTGTTTATCAGATGAAGAATTGCAAAAGTATTTATTAAAGCAATCTTTTGGAAATTATCAAATAGAATTTAAGAAAATCATTCAAGAAGTTGATAATTATCATAATTTAACAACGAAAACTGACGAAAACAAAGCTTCAAAACTAAAAGAAGCGTTACAAAAAGTTTTAGATAATCATTATGATGAATTTATACAAATAATATTAACAGAAAAGTTTGAACCTCGCTCATTAAAAGGAATTAAATCTAAAGAATTAAAACACCTTTTTCAAGATATATCAAATAAGACGTTAAATTATCTTGAAAATAAAAGAAAAATTAAATTTGCAAAATTAAATATTTCATATTTCACGGTTATAAATCAAATAATAAAAAATTTTATTCAACAAAAAAACGAAAAACATTTAATTGATTTTGACGATATGATTATACAAACTCGTAATCTATTACAAAGTAATTTTGGATGGGTTTTTTATAAAATTGATCAAAATATCGACCACTTATTAGTTGATGAAGCTCAAGATACCAGTCCTGAACAATGGGAAATTATAAAATTGATAACATCTGATTTTTTCAACGATAATACAATACAAAAAACAATTTTTGTTGTAGGAGATGCAAAACAATCTATTTATTCTTTTCAAGGCGCTGATGTTTCATTATTTAAAAAAATGTATAATGAATTTAAAGAAAAATCCTTAAAATGTGGTCAGCAATTCTATACTGTCTCATTAGATAAATCTTTTCGTTCAGATGGTAATATTTTACAATTTGTAGATAATGTATTTTCCAGTGATTTCCCAGAAATTAGACATATCCCTAATGATAACCCAAATGATGGTGTTGTAGAAATATTTGATTTATTTGAAAATGAACAAGATTTAACAAAAAGCATTGCAAATATTATTTATGAAGCTATTAAAAATAAAATCCCTCTAAAAAAATATTCAAGAACAGCAGAAGCTAAAGATTTTTTAATTCTGTTTCGCCGTAGAAATATAAACATAATGAATAAAATATGCTCAGAATTAAATAAAAAAAATGTACCAGTTTCAGGAGTTGATAGAATTTTATTAAAAGAAGAACCTGTAATCGAAGATTTAATTGCATTAGCAGAATTTACTCAATTTCCTTTGGATGATTTGATGTTAGCGCGTGTTTTAAAATCTCCTGTTATAGGAATGACAGAACGAGATTTAATGAATACTTGTTTAGCTAGGCAAAATCAAAAACTATGGTATTATATTTTAAATAATATTGACTCATACAATAAATATGACATACATAAATTACAAAAATATAGTGAATTAAAACTTTCCTGTTATGATTTCTTTTCATATATATTGATGGATGGATTAGAAGAAAAATTTGTAAATACATTTGGTTCATCATGTATAAATATCATTAATGAATTTTTAAGCACCTGTTTTAAATTTGAAAAAGAATATTCTCCCATTTTATCGGATTTTATTAATTGGTTTGATAAATTTGAACAAAAAATAGAAAAACAGTACGATAATAATCAAAATGCTGTTCGCTTAATGACTGTACATTCTTCTAAAGGATTACAATCACCTTTTGTTATTATTGCTGATGCCCATTTTACAAAAAATAAAAGCGATAATATCTTAATTGATAATAAAGACCGAACAAATCCAAAGTTATTTTGGAATTTTGGGAAAAACCATATGCCTGAATCAATACAAAAACTATCCGAACAAAAAACAATATTAGAAAAAGAAGAAGCTAATAGGTTATTATATGTGGCATTAACTAGAGCAGAAAATTTCTTATATATATTAGGACAAAAACAGAAACAAACTAATAATTGTTGGTATCAAAAACTAATAATTCCAAATATAAAAGCTCTTTTTAAAAAATATAATAATATATCCAGATTTGGAAACTATCCAGTTGTGACCAACCAATTATCAAACAATACTTCAGCGGAAAGCGGTACATTTAGTATGCCTGACTGGTATTATGAAAAACTACCTAACATTGAATCAAAAATTATAAATTCCATAAAGTCTCAAGAAACCGAGTTTGGAGATTGTGTGCATTTATTACTTAAAAATTTAAGTATATATGGACACGATATTCTTATTGTTGCTAAAGAATTAACATCTAATTTTAATCTTCCGCAACACAAAAAAGAAGAAGCTATAAATACTTCAATATTAATTTTAAATAAGTTTCCACAATTGTTTACAACAGATACTCAAGCAGAAGTTACTTTTTTCTTAGATGGTAGAGAAGGACGCATAGATAAAATCGCCAAAATAAACAATGAAATATGGATTGTAGATTTTAAAACGGGAACCTCAAAAAATCCAATTCCTAAAGAATATATTGAACAATTATTATTTTATCAAAGAGCTTATCAAATAATTTCAAAACAGAAAGCTAAAATTGCTATACTTTGGACGGAAACATTAGAACTAGTTACCATTTAGCCATGAATTAGAGTTTTTATAAAAGTCGAAAATAACGTTTTAGAATTTCTGAAATACATAGCATCCTTATCTAGCATAATTGCGAAGAACTTTCTTTCCTTTCGTCATCACACGAAGTCATGTAGGCTTCACCTCTTCCGTTTGTCACGTGGCAATTCATAACGATTTCAGAGCAATTTTAGAAAAAGAGAGCAATAATAGATTCTCACGCTCACTACGTTCGCTCAGAATGACGCGAAGTGGTATTAAGTGTGTTCGCTAGAATAACAATACGCGTCGTCATTGCGAGGAGCAGCGCGACGTGGTAATCCATAATATGATGCAAATAGTATCATGATGAAAGCACAAAAATAGATTCTCACGCTCGTTGCACTCTCTCAGAATGAAGCAGTGGAGAGTGTTTTCTCTCAAAATGACGATAGACATAGAAACGTTCGCTCAGATTGACGAGAAGGAAAAGATGTTCAGAACGATGACGCCATGCGAAAAATTCAAGTTTCTCAAGATATCGATTCTTTTAAGGATTTTAGTATTTTTTTTAATACCATTTCTTGACGTCCACTTGCATTTATAACAACTGCACGCGAAGAAAAAATTTGTGCTACCTTTAAGAAACCATTACGTACACGATTATAGTTATCAATAGACATATCATCATAAATATCTTTGTTCTTATCATGACGTAATGAAGTTCTCAAATGAGCGGTTTCAGCAGGCATATCTAAGACAAATGTTAAATCTGGTTCAAAATCTTTCATTACCATATATTTTAATGTCATAATTTTTTCTATAGATACCTCTTTCAATATACCTTGATAAACTAAAGAAGAATCATAAAATCTATCAGAAATTACAATGTATCCTTTAGATAACATTGGTTTTATTACCTCAATAAAATGAGATCTTCTCGCGGCAAATATAAGTAAGATTTCAATAATGGGATCAAGAGTATTTTGTTCTTTTAAAATTTTTCGTATATGTTCAGCAAAAACAGTTCCCCCAGGTTCTCTAGTGACGTATACTGGATAACCTTCACTTTTTAATTGATTGAATAATAATTGGACCTGAGTAGATTTACCTACTCCATCCGCCCCTTCAAATGTGATAAATTTTCCTATTTTATTTTTTAACATTAATATCTCTGGTAGTTTCATTTAATTCAGATGAATTGCCAAATAATAGATATTTTATTGCGACTTTTCCTCTTTCAAAGATATTTGCTTTTGCTACATTATTACAAGCAAACAAATCATATTCTTTTGATTTGAAATTATCATATCTATATGTAAGTGTACCTACTTTAGATCCAATAGATATAGGTGCTTCTATAGGCTCCATTACTTTAGCCTCTATTTTTACGGAATTTTGATATTTTCTCGGAATTGATATACTTAAATTTTCATGTAAACATACACCAACTTCCGGAGAAGTACCTAACCATACCTTTAAATTTAAAATTGGCATTCCTGCAATAATTGTTTTTAATCTAACAAAAGATTTAAATCCAAAAGCTAACAATTGATTGGATGACTTCGCCCTTAACTTTGAACTTTTACACCCATTAACAACTACAATGAGACGTTTCCCATCCATAGAAGTAGAAGCTACTAAACCATAACCTCCGGCATTTGTATGTCCAGTTTTTAATCCATCAACCCCCATTGAGTTACCTAGTAATGTATTACGATTTTGCTGACTAATACCATTTACCTCAAATACTTTTTCTGAAAAATAGTGATAATATTCTGGAAAATCTTTAATTATACGTTGAGCTATAACGGCTAAATCATGAACGGTTGAATAATGGTTATTATCTGGTAAGCCAGCGGGATTAGTAAAATGAGAATTTTTTAAACCAAACTCTAAGGCTTTTTGATTCATTTCTTCAGCAAAAATAATGTCATCTCCAGATAAAGCTTCTGCAACAATGGTACAAGAATCATTCCCTGAATGGACAACAATACTTCTTATTAAATCTTCTACTTTAGCTGAAGTTCCTGCTTTATAGAAACTTCTAGAACCTTCTTTATGTTGAGCGTTTTCACTTACTGGAAGTTCATCTTCCATTTTTATTCTACCTTCTTTTATTGCGGAAAATAACAAATATAAAGTCATAAGCTTTGTCATAGATGAAGGTGTACAAATATCGTTTGAATTTTTCTCAAATAAAATTTCTCCTGAATCGCAATCTATTAAAACAGCTTGCTTGGCTTCTATAAAGCTTTCATTATCGTTTTTATTTTGGATAATATTAGTTACAGATTGCTTATATTTGCGAATTTTATGTTTAGCATCTACATAATTTAATTGAAATATTATAGCTGTAGCTACAAATAATAAGATTTTTTTCATATTGGATATTCTCCATAAACTGACTAATAATATCAAGTTATAAAATGAATTAAAATCTTTCTTAAAAATTTTCTATGTTGGAATTTTAGTATATTCAATCTATAATTAATTATTTTGTTATTTGAGGATAATATGACAGAAAAAACTTTCGATAAAGACATATATGAAAATGCGAAATCCTGGCCTTTTGAAGAAGCTCGAAAGTTAACCAAAAGAAAGAATGTAAAAGAAAAGGGATATGCTTTATTCGAAACAGGATATGGTCCATCAGGATTGCCTCACATTGGGACATTTGGAGAAATTGTCCGGACAAATTATGTTCGACACGCTTTCGAACACTTAACGGGAATGAAAACTAAATTATTTGCTTTTTCTGATGATAGGGATGGATTAAGAAAAGTTCCTGATAACATACCAAATCGTGAAATGATTGGTAAATATTTAGAAATGCCATTAACTAGTATTCCTGATCCATTTGGATGTCATAATAGCTTTGGAGAACATAATAATGAAAAATTAAAGTATTTTTTGGATTCATTTGGCTTTAATTATGAATTACAAAGCTCTACAAAATGGTATAATAGTGGAGAATTTAATAAAATTTTATTAAAAGTACTAGAAAATCATAAAGAGATTTTATCAGTAATACTTACAAGCTTAAGAGAAGAAAGAGCCGCAACATATAGTCCATTTTTACCAATATCACCAAAAACAGGCAAGGTATTACAAGTCAACATTGAAGAATATCGTATTAATGATGGAACAATTGTATTTAAGGATGAAGATAATAATCTGACTGAAATTCCTGTAACAGATGGGCATTGTAAATTACAATGGAAAGTTGACTGGGCTGCTCGATGGACTTTTTTCGATGTAGATTATGAAATGGCAGGAAAAGATTTAATAGATTCTGTAAAACTATCTTCAAAAATATGTAGAATACTTGGAGGTACCCCTCCGGAAGGATTTAATTATGAGTTATTTTTAGATGGAGAAGGTAAGAAAATTTCAAAATCTAAAGGTAATGGTTTAAGTATAGAAGAATGGTTAAGGTATGCTCCACAAGAAAGTTTAGCTAACTTTATGTTTGCTTCACCAAAGAGTGCCAAACGTTTATATTTTGATGTTATTCCAAGGCAAGTAGATGATTATACGCTCAATTTGCGTAATTTTGAGACACAAACTGAGAATAAAAAAGTAGATAATCCAGTTTGGCATATTCATAATGGTAATCCCCCTAAAGCTGAAACAGAAATATCTTATTCGTTGTTATTAAACTTAGTTAGTGCTTGTAATAGCGAAGATAAAAATATTTTATGGGGATTTATTCAAAAATATCTAAAAAATGCATCTCCAAAAACTATGCCTTTTTTAGATAAATTGGTAGAACATGCTATTAATTACTATCAAGACTTCATAAAACCAAATAAAAAGTATTCTATTCCATCTGAAATGGAGAGAAAAGCTCTGCAAGAGCTGTATAACACACTAAAAAACATGTCTATAGATAGCAAACCTGAGGAAATTCAAAGCGTTGTGTTTGAAGTAGGTAAACATTATGAATTTCCAGATTTGAAAGCCTGGTTTATTTCTTTATATAAAACCTTATTAGGGCAAAATGAAGGGCCACGTATGGGAACGTTTATTGCTTTATATGGATTAAATAATGCTCTTCGTTTAATAGAAAATGCCTTAAATAGGAAATAATTATGAAAAGACAGGATGTAATACGCGTTTTAGAATGGTTTTCTAAATCAGGTGTTACGGACTTAACTTTAAACAATATTTCTCCAAGTTCTAAGCAACAAATAAATACGCTTGCGGAATTAAAAACAGCCATGGAGAATATAGACATTTCCATAAAACATTGTGCTCAACATATGGTTTTTGGGACTGGAAATCCTCATGCAAATATTTTACTATTAGGCGAAGCTCCAGGTGCTGAAGAAGATAGACAAGGCATCCCTTTTGTCGGACAAAGCGGACAATTGTTAGATAAAGCATTAAGCGCAATAGGATTAAATCGCGATAAAGTTTATATAACTAATATATTGCCATGGCGCCCACCAGGAAATAGAACTCCAAACGGGGAAGAAATTGCTTTATTTCGTCCTTATGTTTTAAAACATATAGAATTAGTTAATCCTAAAATTGTTGTGTGCCTTGGTGGAACCGCAACAAAAGCATTGTTACAATCAACAGAAGGAATTATGCGACTTAGAGGTAGATGGGCTTCTATAGATGAAATAAATGCGAGAATTTTACCGACATTCCATCCCGCTTATTTACTAAGATCTCCATCTCAAAAAAAAGAATTTTGGCATGATATGTTAATGATAGATGAATTTATAAATTCAGAGCATAGTTAAGGATATTAATTATGAATAAGATAATAATTTTTTTTATTTATAATTAGTAGTTGTACAGCAATGTTAAAACAATACAATAATTGTACAGCAAGAGAAAATATGACTATGTGTTTTCAAAATGTAAAAGATGGACATCTGAACAAAGCTTATTCATTATTTGTTATTGCAATTTCAGATAATAATGATGACCCAGGGTATTATCCAATATTATCAAAAATAGCAGAAAAAATCCCTAATTCAAATGTTCCTGAAATGTGGAATGAGTACGGTATTACAGATTATGCTCGCGATGTTTTTTTTTGAATGTATCAAAAGATAATATAAAAAATTTATTAAAAAAAAGAAATTGTATCTAGAAATCTTTAATAAATATGGTAAATCTTGGACTATTTTTAGTACAGGATTTTACTTTTTAGCAATATAACAACTTAGTGACATAAAAATGGATTAGGAATACATTTTCTATAATCACAAATACGTACACCATGATCTACAAGATTAAACATATCTTGAACGGATTCATTTAATGTTCTATTCCCATAAATTAAAACATCAGCATAAGAATCAAATCTATTAGCAACTTTCAAAAAACCTTCTCTCTTTAACTTTTGAGAAATGCTCCTTGTTTCATTTATTAAACTAGATATGTCTCCAGCTCTATGTCCCATAAAATGATGCCTTAACTTCTCTTCATGTTTTATTGCTATATTCATAATTCTTTGCTCCTCAGTACGACAACATGCTGTCATTATCAATAATATTATTATTGTTTTTTTCATTACATTTCCTCAATATCTGCCTTGCCATTATAACAGGCAAATAGTTGAGGAAGTGTTAAGAAGAAAGGAAAATTATAAAAAAGATAATGGTCGGGGCGAGAGGATTTGAACCTCCGACATTCTGCTCCCAAAGCAGACGCGCTACCAGGCTGCGCTACGCCCCGGCATATTTATTATTACAACAATAATATTAATATATCAATAATTTTGTTATTGTTTTTGTACCTGTTATTTTGTGAATTTCTAAAAATTTTATTAAAGCAATTGCTTTTCTATTTGATTTTTAACGATATTTTTACAGTAAATATATTAACTAAATTTTAATAATTCTGTGTATATTTTGTGATTTATTTTTTGATAAAAGTTGGAATTGATGAAAAGTTTGATATATTCAATAATTATAAACAAGTTTTTCACAGATTATTCAATAATTAAAAGTATTTTAAAATAAAAAATTTATCTAGTGCTTTTTTGCTTTATTATATATCAAATTGATTATTTCCTTGTCTTTTAAATGAGAATAATCAATAATAATGGCATTTGATAAATTAAAAGATATGATAATGTTAAAAAAAATGGGATTTGGCTCTGTTTTAGCCATTGTTTTTGGAAGCCAAATAGGGTCTGGCATTTTTATGGTTCCTGCGGCTCTAGCCCCTTTTGGAACAATTAGTATTTTGGGTTGGATTTTAGCTGGTTTGGGAGCGTTATTATTAGCTTTTGTATTTGCAGGATTATGTTCCGCTTTTCCTAAGACCGGTGGTCCACATGTATACATATATGAATTATTTGGAAGATGGCCTGCTTTTTTTACAGGGTGGACATATTGGTTAATCTCATGGGTAAGTAGTTCGGTTGTCGTTATCGCTTCAGTTGCCTGTCTGCATCCTTTATTAGGAGAATATCAGTCACCATATGTATATTTATCATTAGAGATAATTTTATTATTAGCATTAACATATATTAATTGCAAAAGTGTTGTATTATCAGGTAAATTTGAGCTTATATTAACGTTATTAAAATTTATTCCGTTTGCTATAGTTCCAACAATTATTTTTTATAAATTTGACTTATCTAATGCATATATATTAAATGAATATTCTAATGAATCAGTATTATCATTAATGCCAATAGTTATTTCAATTGCCTTTTGGGGATTTATTGGTGTAGAAAGTGCAACAACTCCTGCCGAATTTGTAAAGAATCCATCAAAAACTATTCCTCGTGCTATAGTTTTAGGTACTTTAGCTGTTGCTTTAATATATATCATAAATAATATCGCTATTATGGGGGTAATTCCTAGCAATATATTAGCTGAAAGTAAAGCGCCATTTGTTGATGCAATTAAAGTAGTTCTTGGGAAAAATATTTCATTTATAATGTCAATTATTACTTCATTGGTTTGTATAGGGACACTTAATGCCTGGATTTTAACATCTGCTCAGATTTCTTTAGGATTAGCTCAGTCAAATTTATTACCGTCTTTTTTTGCACGTAAAAATACTGCTGGATCGCCTTATATTAGTGTATTGATTAGTTGTTTTGGTATGATTCCTATACTTATTTTAACAAAGAATGAAAGTTTAGCGGCTCAAGTTACATATATTATAGATTTTTCGGTTAAATCATTCCTGCTTGTATATTTAGCCTGTTGTTTAGCATATTTTAAATTAGCTTATCGTTTAAATAATTATAGAAAACTGATATTATCTGCTATGGCTATAGTATTCTGCTTATTCATGATTATTGAATCTTCCATTCAATCGATTTTAATAGCTACTTTATTCACTGTTAGTGGAATTTTTATTGTTCCTTATATTCCTAGTACAAAAGATGATGTAAAAATACAGTAAATTCCGATTCTTCTGCTTGTTAATAAATAATCATTTAATATTTCATAATTTCTTAGATTTCCGTTATTAAACAGAACTATATATGCCTTTAATCTGAGCGAAAACACTCCTTTCCCCCCCCCCTCGTCATTCTGAGCGAGTGTAGCGAGCGTGAGAATCTATTTGTGTACTTTTATTATGCTATTACCCTCACCATTTGTTGGATTGCCACGTCGCGTTACTCCTCGTAATGACGCTAAAGGTATAAGACTCCTCTTAATTACGAGAAATGGAAGAAGCGAAGCCTACATGGCTTAGTGTAATGACGATAGAAAGAGGATAATAGTATATGGAACAACAGAAGAAATGAAATCTATAATATATAGTAAGGTGTACAGATATATTCTCACGTTCGCTATGTTCGCCTAGAATGACGCTAATGTTGTAATGATACGTGTCGCTCAGGTTATATTTTCGCTCAGAATGACTGAAGGTATGTAGAACGATCAGAATGGCATAAACTGTACCAGGTGTCATTACGAGGGGCAACGCGACGTGGTAATCCAAATTAGAATAACGAAGAAAATCAAAAGTAGTCAGAATTCTAAAAAAGTGTACTATCTTGTGTCATATAAAATATTTTCACAAAATAATTTCATAATATTTTTTTAATTTATCAATAAGACTAAAATTTAATATATTAAATGTCTAATATATTGGAGGCCAGGACCGGAATCGAACCGACGTACAAGGATTTGCAGTCCTCTGCATAACCACTCTGCCACCCGGCCTTAGAGTTTCAATATCCATTACTATAAATTGGATTCTAAAAAAGTCAAGTAAGTAATATTTTTATCAAAAATTTATATTATTAACTTTATATAAAAGTTTTTTTCTTAAAATAAAAAGAGTGATAGTTTATATGTGAGGCAAAGAAATGAGTCCAATTATTGGAAAAGTAAAATGGTTTAATCAATTCAAAGGGTATGGTTTTGTGGAAGTTGAAGGAATAAAAGATGATATTTTTCTTCATTTTTCGGTATTAGATAAAGCCGGAATTAAAACTCTTTTAAAAGATGATATAATCACATGTTTAGTAACTAAAAATGGCGATAAATATCAGGTTAAAGAGATAAAAAAAATTGAATCTTCTGCAAAATTTAAAATAGATGATTCTAATCCAGAAAAAGTAACTGCTGTTATGAAATGGTTCAATCCAGCTAAAGGTTTCGGATTTGCACAATTAAAAACAGGCGATGACGTATTTATTCACGCAAATTTATTACGGAAATTAGCAATAGAAAATATTGAACCCGATAAAACATTAACTCTAATGGTTCAGCATACAAATTGCGGTTATGAAGCTATAGATATATTAAATTATAAATAACAGCAATTTCTCCAAATGATTTTTAAAAATTTAAGAGGTATAATATGTTATGCAAAATATTAGAAGCCAACAAAACAGATAATCTACTATTTGTATTTTTTAACGGGTTTGGTTCAGATTATAAATACTGGGATAATTTATTACCTTATTTTTCAGAATATAATAAAATTCTTCTTTCGGAAAATTATTTTTATTATCCTGAAGATTACAATTTATTAGATATTCGTAATTTTTTTAGAAATAAAACTTTAATAGGGGTTGGACATTCTCAGGGATATCACAAATTGTGCGCTTTAAATGAAAAATATGATTTTTTTAACTTAAATAAAATTGTCTCAATAGAGGGTTTTTCTAATTATCTCGGAAAATCTGAGCCATTAAAATCTATTAGAAAATTTTATTTAAATTTCATGAAATATAGCTATAAATTAGCGCCTAAATTAACACTATCTAACTTTATGAAAATGTGTGGAGCACCTATACCTACTCTACCAGCCAATTTAAATAAAAAATTATTAATGCAGGATTTACAGCTATTGTACGGCTCTATTAAATCTCCTGATATACCGCATTTGATTCTTACAAGTTACGACGATTGGGTTATCCCTTATAAAATAATAGAAGATAATTTTCGTAGATTAAGAGATGTTAGAATTACTTATACCTTAGGTGCTTCTCATTTGTTGGGAATGAAATTTCCTCAATATGTTAGTAAAGAAATTCAGCATTTTGCTACAAGTTAGAAATAATATAAATACAAAACTTATTAATAATAGATTATTTTTTTAACCTTAGAGTTGTTAAGGCGTATAATTCTTGCTTCACCTAATAAAGGTGATTTAACTCTAGATCATTCACAGGAAGTTCCACAACTGGTATAATAGCATTAGAGTTAGGAAGAAAGTTCATTGGTATAGACTTGGAACAAAAGTATTTAGATATTTCAATCAAAAGGTTTAAGCAACCATTTTCAAATAAGGAACTAAAATGACAGTAGTTTCAGAAAAGAAAATATATCCTATAGTCAAATGGGTTGGTGGAAAACGTCAGCTTATGTTTGAGCTTCTCAAAAACATGCCTAAAACTTATAACAGATATTTTGAACCATTTATCGGCGGTGGAGCGTTGTTTTTTGAATTACAGCCACAAAATTGTTATATCTCTGATATGAATGAAGAACTGATAAATTTATACTCTGTCGTTCGTAATAATGTTTATGAACTAATTGATACCCTGAATAAGCATGAAATCTCAAAAGAATATTTTCTAAAAATAAGAAATCTCGACAGGACTAAAGAATACAGTAAATTATCTAATATTGAAAAAGCAAGCAGATTTATTTATTTAAACAGAACCTGTTTTAATGGAATGTATCGAGTAAATTCACAAGGACAGTTTAATGTACCATTCGGAAATTACAAAAACCCCAGAATTTTAGATGCGGAAAACTTAATTAATTGTTCTAATTTATTGAAAAGTACAGAAATTTGTTGCGCAGATTTTTCGAAAATTTTAAACAAAGTTCAAAAAGGCGATTTTGTTTACTTTGATCCACCTTATGTACCGCTAAATGAGACATCCTGCTTTACATCTTATACAAAAGACGGTTTTGATCTTGACATGCAATTTAGGTTAAAAGATGTCTGTGATGAATTGGATTCAGCCGGTGTAATGTTCATGCTTTCTAATTCAGATACAAAATTTATAAATGAATTGTATTCAAATTATGGAATAAAAAAAGTTTTTGCTTCTCGTGCTATAAATGCTAATGGTAATGGCAGAAGTAAGATAACAGAAGTTTTAGTGAGAAATTATGATGACTAGAAATTTTAAAGAATGGTTAGCAACATTTCGTTCTTGTATTTCAGATTACTGTTACTATGTTGATTTTGATAAAGTAAATAGAAATGTTGATAATATTAAGGTAGAACTTAATATTTTAAATACTCTGGTTGGCTCGAAAAATATTGAACAGGATTTTGAAGATATCATTAATAAATATCCTGAAACACTGAAATGTATTCCTCTGCTTTTGGCTGTTCGTTCAAATGAAATTTCCATTATAGATAAAAACAAAGGATATATCTTTTCGTTTAAAAAGCAAAATTACAATATAGAAGAATACAAAATGTTCATGCGAAAAACAAAACTGTTTGATCTTCTTGAAAATCATATCATTAGCAATTTGTTAGATTATGCAACAGGTGTTGAAGTTGGACTTGACAGTAACGGAAGAAAAAACCGTAGTGGTCATTTAATGGAAAACCTTGTTGAAGAATATATCAAAAAAACTGGCTTTATAAAAAACAAAACTTATTTTAAAGAAATGTATATCCATGAAATCGAAAATAAGTGGAATATAGATTTATCTGCGATTTCAAATCAAAATAAAATGGAAAAACGGTTTGATTTCGTAATAAAAACAGACAAACAAATATATGTAATTGAAACAAATTTTTATTCAAATGTTGGTTCAAAACTTAATGAAACAGCAAGAAGTTATAAAACTCTGTCACAAGAAATTGCTACAGTAAATGGCATTACATTTATTTGGTTTACAGATGGTTACGGTTGGAATGGCGCCAAACACAATTTAGAGGAAATTTTTGATATATTGGATACGATTTATAATATTCAAGATTTGGAAAATGGAATTTTACAGAAAATAATTAATTAGCCGAATATTTTTCGATATTTATTAATTTTAGTTTATATATAAAAGTTCCAGCTTATTAAGCCATAAAAGATATTATTTTGTTCGAATGCTTTTTTTGCTCTTTCTTCCGAATAATTTCATAATATTCTCAGTACATATACTTTTATATGTTTTTCTTTTACTATTTGTGTTTCTCCTAACCTTTTACCATTTTGAGCAAATGCATTATTACATATTAAGACTCCCTTTACGTCTTGCCATATCTGATCGTTCCTTGTGATGATATAAAGCTAAAAAGCGAAGGTTATATGACTTCGTATACATTATCTGTTGGATTGCCACGTAGTTCCGCCCCTAGTAATCCACTATGATTTCAAAGCAATTTCAGAAAAAAGTAAGAATAATAGATTCTTCCGCTCGTTATACTTGCTCAGAATGACGAGGATGAAGTGTGTTCTCTCTCAGAATGACGGAAGGTTGGGAATTCAACTTTCGTAAGATATCTAATAAAAACTAAGCTTTGGTAAAAACAAAAAACAAGCAAAGCATATTAGCATCTTCTTTCATTCAAAGTTTATGAGTTCAGCTAAATATTTTTAATACTATTTCTTATTACCATGTAACATAAGACATTGGTATAAATCTTCATTATCGCGAGCTAGAGATAAAGCATTTTTTCCATCTTTATTAGTTATATTTACATCCGCTCCATGTTTTAATAAATATTTTATTATAGTTAGACGACTTTTGTCTTGTAAAATAGCATAAAGCAACGGCGTATTTCCATTTTCATTTACTGCATTAACATCTGCTTTATATTTTGAAATAAGATATTTGCAAGCATTATAATAACCATAATAAACAGCTAAATGCAAAGGAGTATTTCCATCTTTATTAGTTATATTTACATCCGCTCCATGTTCTAATAAATATTTATACACATCATCTTCTGTACTATTTTTAAATAAATATTTATATATATCATTCTTACGATGAGAAACAGCCCAATGTAAAAGAGTATTTCCAGCCTTTCTGTCAGTTACGTTAATATTTGCACCAGACTCTAGTAAATATTCTGTAGTTTTTATATCCTTGGTGTACATAAAAGCTTGGACTAATAGAAAATTTATAAGCGATTCTGTATCTTCTTTATTTAAAGACTTATATGCTTCTAGTGAAAATTTGAATATAGGAAGCATATGGTTGCAAGCAGATTTAAAAAATTTTATTCTTTTATTATTATCGGATGTATTACATATTTTAGATAAAATACTATCACAATTTTTGGAAATTAGACTACAGGCAGCACCTATTTCCTTAGCACGTATAAGATTGCATGTTAAATCCCAATCATCCAAACCGCGTACATCTATCAACCATTCATTTATATCAGAAAAAATAGAATACGTATATCGATCTGGTAGACATCCATTTTGTTCACATATACGAATGATTTCCAAATTGCCACTTAAAGTTGCCAATCGCATCGTTCCTTGTATTTGATGTAAATTTGACTCTAAATTTAAAAATATAAATTTGAAACATTTCACAGAACTAAATAAAATACTATAAGATAAAAGAAGATTTTTAGTTTTTTGACTAAAATTAGTGGTGTTAAATATAAGACTAAAATTCTCGATATCATCATTATACAAATATTTAAATGTTTCATTATCGAATAATAAACTGGCTCTATGAAAGCCATCTTTTGCTTTACTAAATCCATCATTTAATGAAAAGAAAATTTCATGTACTAATGATAGATTCGACATTTTTTCACTTATATCTTTATCGCTAATGATATAGTGGTTATCACCTACCTTCATTGATAAGTATTCAGAATAGAATAAATCTTTATTATCATTCCAATGATAATCTATTAAATCTAGCATTAATTCAATATTATTACCATGCAATGTATAAAAATGTTTACATAGTAACAATAATGATCTTATCCAATATGGTTTATATGTTTCAGATAAATTTGAAAAATATAAAATTGCATTTTTCTTTTGCAAATTTTTTTCTACATTTTCACAAAAAAATGTGGATTGGCATTTCTCCCAAATTATACTTATATTTTCAATTTCTTCCTTAGGTTTTACTGCATTCACAGTATATGTTAGGTAAAAAAAAGATATTAAAATAAAGATTTTATTCATTGTAAACCTCTTATCTATTTCCAATTTATATATATTTTATATTAAATTTTAAGAAAATAAAGCTTTTTATATAGAAAATTTTCTATCTTCCATAAAATAATTAATATGTTTATTATAATATTGTTTAAAAAGTGAAAATAAATATGTCCGAAAACAAAGAAACCGCACTATTAGATTATAGTTTATCGAATTTTATTGAGAAAAGGTTGGAAAAATATTTTTTAATGCATAAAGGAGATGAAATTCCTCATGGATTATATAATAGAATCATAAACGAAACAGAAAAAAGTCTTTTTAAAGCCACACTTTTATATACAAAAGGAAATCAGTCCAAGGCATCTAAAATTTTAGGTATTAATCGAAATACTTTAAAGAAAAAACTAATAAATTTAAAAATATCTTTTAAGGAATGAAATGTTAAAAAATGTTTTTAAAATAATCCGACAGTTGTATAACCAAAACATTATAACTTATATATTTTTTTCTTTTGCTGTAATTTCATGCCTATATACATATTGGTTATTCTCTGACATAAATTCTGTCGGAATAAAATCAAGAAAAGTTCTGTCGGTTCTTTATGTAGATTTAATACTTATTCTAATTTTAATTAGTATAGCTATTAACAAAGTAATGAAATTTTGGAATGAAAGACACAGAAAAGGTTCAAGATTAACTATAAGATTAATAAAAATATTTTCTGGAATATCTATTTTTCCTTCTATTCTAATGTGTACTTTTTCATCAATATTTTTTCATAATGGCTTAGAATCTTGGTTCAACTCTAGAAATCAGACAGTTCTACAAGATTCTTTAAAAGTTGCGGAATCATATTTTAATGAACACAAAAAAGAGGCGTTATCTGATTGCATTGCTATTTCAAGGGTCATAGAAAGTAATATTGAAAACTTTAATGTAGATGAAGAACATTTAGCTTATATAAATAAATCTATAAATTCCTCTTTAGATGATTTATGTAATTTAAAAAATATTGACTCTGCAATTCTTGTAAATTCAGGAAATATAATAGCTCACAGTAAATATAGTGTAAACTTACATTTTATTAATATAACAAATCAAGAATTCCAAAATCTCAAAGAGCTAGTTTTTAAAGAAAAAAATGGAATAATTTTAAATATAAAAAATAATAATCCCAATATACTTACTATTGCTACTTGCTTTAAAGCTTCCTCTCCAAATTTAAATGATAAATTTTTCTACTTAATAGCCGAGAAAAAATTAGATCCTCAAGTATTACTAAAAGCGCAACAGGCTAGAGCAGCATATACAGAATATTTCGATTTGCTAGAAAAAAGAAATTCATTAGAAATATCATTTATTATAATGTTTTTTATTGTTGGAATACTTATATTAATTTTATCCATAATAGCGGCAATTGCTTTTTCTTGGAGAATAGTACATCCCGTTAGTAATCTTATAGATGTATCGGAGCAAATTATTGACGGTAATCTGTCTGCAAGAGCTGCGAATATAAAATCAATAGGAGAATTAAAAATTTTATCAGATACGTTTAATAGGATGATTGAACAAGTACATCAACAACAAAAATCATTGAAAACAATCAATGAAAAACTAGATGAAAAAGTAAAATTTATTAGTAGCGTCTTATCCGGGGTATCTTCTGGAATTATAGGGATTGACGGAGAACATATATATATATGGAACAAGCGGGCGGAAGAATTATTAGGGAAATCTATAAATTTTGGAGAAACTATTTTTAATCTATTTCATGAAATTAAGGATTTTATATATCTTTCTGATAAAAATAATGAATTAATTGTTAAAGAATGCAAGTATCGAAGAGATAATGAAATATTGCTATTTTCTGTAAAATTAATGAAAATTTTTTCAGGAGAAATTAGTAGATATGTAATTACATTTGATGATTTAACTGATACTGTTATTGCACAACGTAAAGCTGCTTGGTCTGAAGTCGCAAGGAGAGTAGCACATGAAATAAAAAATCCTCTAACACCTATTCAATTGTCTGCAGAAAGAATAAAAAGAAAATACTCTTCTCAAATCAAAGAAGAAAGTGATACCTTTTTTAAATTAATAGATATAATTGTAAAGCAAGTTGGAGACATAAAGAGGCTCATAGATGAATTTAATTTTTTCGCTAGACTGCCAGATCCTAAAATGAGAAAAATGAATTTGGAAGAAATATGTTCACAAGCTATATTTTTAATGAATAATACCGTCTCTGATATAGATATTTTATTCTCAAAGAATGAAGGAGTATTTGAAATAAATGGAGATGAACGATTAATCCATCAATGTATAGTTAATTTAATAAAAAATTCAATAAATGCATTATCTACAGTAGAAAAAGAAGATAAAAAAATATGGATTTCATTAATTTTCTCAAAAGACAATATAAAATTAAATGTAGAAGATAATGGTCCGGGATTACCTAAAGATAAAATGGAATCTCTAGCTACCCCATATTTCTCTTTACTTCCAAAAGGTACTGGATTAGGGCTAGCTATAGTTAAAAAAATTATTCAAGATCACCAAGGTTCTATATCTTTTGGAGATAGCATTCATGGAGGGGCTTGTGTGACCTTAACTTTTCCTGTTTTTATGGAGTAATTGATATGTCGGTTAATAAAATCTTAATTATAGATGATGATAGTGAAGTTCGTTCTTTAATATCTGATGTCCTTTCTGATGAAGGATATAAAACATCTGAGGCCGGAACAGAAAAAGAAATTTTCGAATCTTTAAAAAATAATACTTATGATTTAGTATTTCTAGATTTATGGATAGGAGAAGATGAATCTGCAGGAATAAAATTTTTAACAAAAATAAAAAAATTATATCCAGATGTTCCCGTTGTAATAGTTTCTGGTCATGGAACTATTGATGTAGCAGTAAAAGCTATACAAAAAGGAGCTTTTGATTTTATTGAAAAACCATTTATTATTGATAGACTATTAATTACCACACAACGAGCTATAGAGTTATGTAGGTTACAAAGAGAAAATTCTAAATTAAAAAGTAATAAAATTGATACTTCAATACTAAATGTTGGTAAATCAACTTTTGCTCAATCAATAATAAGTCGTATTGAAAAATTTGCTTCAACTAATAGTAGAATATTCATAAAAGCATGTTCAGGAATAAATACAGATAGCATAGCGTATTATATTCATAAACATTCTTTAAGAAAAGATTATCCTTTTATTTATTGTAATTGCCATTCTAATAATGATGAAAAATTAGAAAATGATTTGTTTGGAACTACAAAATCTTATGGATATATTGAGCAAGCAAATTTTGGAACATTATTTTTAGATAATATAAACAAGTTGCCGAAAATTTGCCAAAACAGGTTGCTACAATTCTTAAAAGAAAATCAAATAAATGCTGGAGAGCGTAAATCTGGATACTTAGATGTTAGAATTATTACTAATAGTCAGCTTTCTGATGAAGATATTCCAGCAGATTTTAGTAGAGAATTATATTATCGTTTAAATATTTCTAGAATTAACATTCCGCCACTAAAAGAACGACGTGAAGATATAATTCCATTGGTAAATTATTATTTAAATAATTCAGAAATATTTTTTGGGTTAAAAAATAAAAAAATTTCTGAAAGTTGTTTAGCTATACTGCAATCTTATGATTGGCCTGGGAATATTCATCAGTTAAAAAGTGTTGTAGAAAATTCATTAATAAATGCCTCAGATCATGATTGCATTTACGAAGATTCTCTTCCTACTGAACTTACGACCTGTGCCCAAGAAAGATTAGAATCAATGAATGTTGCAAAGTTAATGTCTTATCCATTAAAGGAAGCAAAAGAGCGCTTTGAATCTGAATATTTAAAAGCGCAGATGATAAGGTTTTCTGGAAACATTTCTAAAACTGCATCATTTATAGGTATGGAACGTTCAGCACTTCATCGTAAATTAAAAAATCTTGGTGTAATAAATGATTGTCGTCCTAAAAAATAATTGCTATAGGTTATATTTATGATTTGGACAACTAGTGCCCCAGCAAATATTGCTCTTATAAAATATATGGGAAAAGATAAGGATAATATACCTCTTAATTCTTCTCTTTCTTATACATTAAATAATTATAGAACTACAGTATCACTAGAAATAGCGAAAGAAGATTATTTTGTTAATTCTGAGAATTTAAGTCAATTTGCTATTGAACGTTTTTTAAAACATTTGAATTACATTCGCCAATTATTTAACTGTAAAGAAAAATTTAAAATACAATCTACAAATAATTTTATTCATTCTGCAGGAATCGCAAGTTCAGCATCGAGTTTTGCAGCATTAACGTTATGTGGATGTAAGGCAATTTGTGATATTTTACAAAAACCTTTGCCTTCTTTAGATGAAATGAGCCAAATCAGTCGAAAGGGTTCCGGCTCCTCATGTCGTTCTTTTTTCGCTCCTTGGGCGATCTGGACAAAAAAATCTGTTCAAGCAATTAATCTTCCTATATTACATCATGAATTAATAACTGTTGACGATGGTATAAAACCCGTAACTTCAAGTGATGCCCATGAATTAGTAAAAACTAGTTATCTATTTAAGGATAGAATAAATAGAGCTGAAAAAAGACTTGAAAATTTGATAAAAGCTCTTAATGAACTTAATTGGCAACAGTGTTATCAAATTTGTTGGGAAGAATTTTGGGATATGCATGCTTTATTTGAAACATCTTCTCCTCACTTTGGATATTTTTCAGCAAAAACAATACAGGTGCTTAGGAATATTGAAAACTTGTGGAAAGAAAATAATGATGGCCCCATAGTTACAATAGATGCCGGAGCAAATATTCATTTGTTTTGGAAAAACACAAACCATGGGAAAAATATTCACAATATTATAAATTAAAACATCATTTTTCATCATTCTAAACGATTATTCTTCCAGCTCTCGCGTCATTTTGAGAGGACACACTCTCCATTTTCGTCATTCTGAGCGATTATTCTTTCACCTGTCGCGTCATTCTGAGCGAACGAAGTGAGCGTGAGAATCCATTCACTTATAATTAACGTCTAGACTACGATAAAGTATCATTATAGATTGCCACGTCGCGCTGTTCCTCGCAATGACGAAGTATAGTGGCATTCCATATAATGTTGAGTAAAAAAATTTATTCCAACTCTTAAAATTTTCGAAATATTCTTTTATGTTATATTATTGCAACATTCTTTAAAATCGTTTATTATTAAAATAGTCCTTTAATACATTGAAAAACAAAGGAAATTAAAAAAATGGAGGGGGGGGGGGTAAAAAAATATTGAAAAAAATTTGCAAATATAAAAAAGTTATGATAGAATATACAAAAATTGTATAGGATGACAAATGAAAAAAGTTCTTATGTCTTTAATGTGTGTTTCAGCTGTATTTGCAGATGACAGCTGTAAAGATAAATATTCGGGTTGGTACGTCGGTGCTGGAATTTCCTATCAGCATACTAGCGCCGATGTGCTATTGGATGATAACGTAGGTTCTCTCGTTGGGTATGGTCCAGGCTGGTATGATGCATCAGGTTTTAGTTTAATTAATGGAAGAGTTGGCAGAATTGGTGGTGTAGTATCAGTTGGTTATGGGGATTTTCTTTTTGACGATTTTTATATCGGTGGAGAGTTAACTCTTGATATAGCTGGTAATAAAACCTCTAATATAAATAATGTTGTAAATGGTGAAATGACGTATTTGTCAGTAAAATTAAAGACAAGAGGCATTGTTCCTACTTTAGCTTTAAGGCTTGGTGGTTATATTTCTGAAATAGATTCTTTAATTTATGCAAGAGTCGGATGTACAGCTATGCATAATAAGTTTGAAGGGGATTTCTTTAAGGATCAAGATGTTACAAATAAAAAGATAACACCTGTTCTTGGTCTTGGTATAGAAAAAAATATTTTTGACAATTTCAACTTAAAGTTGGAATATGATTATCGTTTTTCGTCGGATAAAAAATCTGATCTAAAGAGTGAAATTTCCCAGGATTATCTTGGTCATGTCAAAAATAAAGTTAAAGGTTATGTAGTTAGAGTAGTTGGTACATATTATTTTAGATAAACTATGGAGGATAATTATGACTAAAAATAAAATAATATTATTGAGTTCTGTTGTTTCTATGTTATATGGTTTTGATGCGTATGCAATGGAAGCACTGAAGGCTAAATTTGCAACTGCAAAAGCTGCACAGCAAGCGCAATCAAATGCATTATCTCCTGTATCCCCTACGCTAACATCAAATACGGGATCTTCTTCTAGTGTGCAAAATGCACAACTGCAACAAAGTGGGACACCTAGTGCGCCGTCTCAAGGAGCTCCGACGATTAGTTCAATTTGGAATACTGCTCCTGATCAGGGTGACTATTTAAACAAGGGCTCTATCCCTAGTGATGTCGGAACTCTTATGGGTAATACGGATCCAGCGTTCAAGTCTTTACAAGATGATATTACTCAACGTTATACAGAAAATGGCAATATTACATTCGCTAGTCTTCAACAAAATGAGAAGGATAAATATTTAGACAAGGGCTCTATCCCTAGTGATGTCGGAACTCTTATGGGTAATACGGATCCAGCGTTCAAGTCTTTACGAGATGATATTACTCAAAATTATACAGAAAATGGCAATATTACATTCGCTAATCTTCAACAAAATGAGAAGGATAAGCTTTTAAATAAACAAATCACATATAAAGGCTATAAAGATATTATTAATTCCGATTTATTGGATAGTGGTAAATATAATGATAAGGGGGGTGAATTTGCTGCGTTTTTTAAAGCAGCAAAAGATGCTTTTGATTCTGTAAATGAAAATGGTGTTATTCAGGCTCCTGTAATCAATTCGGTTTGCGATCCTTTAATAGATGGTTTTGTGGGCGGTGAGACAGCTAATACTCTTGATTTTGATAGTGCTATCAAATCTTCTATAGATTATAAATCATTGAATTTTATAAAAAATAGACAGATTCAGCATATCATAGCAGCGTGTTGTGAAAGAACAGATGCTGATGATTTACGTAACCTTTTGTTAATGTTATTAGCTGATCAAAAATTTGTCGCTTTGTTAAACTAATATAAATTTAATAAATTTTTATGAAATGCCTCCTATTTGGGAGGCTTTTTTTATTTGTAATTCAAATAGAATAAGGGAAGGGTGTTTGTAGTAGCGCTAGAGGTCGTTATTGTGAATAATAGTACTCCTCTTATGTTATTCTGAGCTAGCATAACCTCATAGCATCCTTCGAATGCCCTGCTTCTCTCGTCATTCTGAGAGGAAACACTCTCCGCTTGCGTCATTCTGAGCGAACGAAGTGAGCGTGAGAATCCATTCACTTATACTTAAAGTCTAGACTACAATACAGTATCGTTATGGATTGCCACGTCGCGCTGCTCCTCGCAATGACGCTAGAGAAAGCTACTGCAAAGTATCATACTGAGAGAACAGAGTTGTATCAATACGTCTATTAGCGTCATTCTAAACGATTATTCTTCCACTTCTCTCGTCATTCTGAGAGGAAACACTCTCCACTTTCGTCATTCTGAACGAACGCAGTGAGCGTGAGAATCCATTTACTTATAATTAACGTCTAGACTACGATAAAGTATCATTATAGATTGCCACGTCGCGCTGCTCCTCGCAATGACGAAGTATAGTGGCATTCTGAGCGATTATTCTTTCACCTGTCGCGCCATTCTGAGAGGACACACTCTCCACTTTCGTCATTCTGAGCGAGAGCAACGAGCGTGAGAATCCATTTACTTATACTTAACATCTCAGACTACGATAAAGTATCATTATAGATTGCCACGTCGCGCTGCTCCTCGCAATGACGAAGTATAGTGGCATTCTAAACGATTATTCTTCCACTTCTCGCGTCATTCTGAGAGGAAACACTCTCCACTTTCGTCATTCTGAGCGAACGAAGTGAGCGTGAGAATCCATTCACTTATACTTAAAGTCTAGACTACGATAAAGTATCATTATAGATTGCCACGTCGCTTCACTCCTCGCAATGACGACGTATAGTGGTAATCCAACAGATAATGAGGGTAATAGCATAATATAAAGTACGAAAATAGATTCTCACGCTCGTTGCTCTCGCTCAGAATGACGAGAGAAGCAGGGCGCTCAGAAGGATGCTATGAGGTTATGCTAGCTTAGAATGGCGCAAGCTATTGGATACATACTACTCAAAATGACGTAGTTTAAAACACGGTTTTAAAAATTTTTGATTTTCAGAAAAAAACTATTTTGTAATATCGTTCATATAAAAATTATTAAAGCAAAACTTTATTAAATTAAGAAGTAATAATATTATTTATTGTATATATATCTTTTAACTTAGTCAGTACTTTGTTTACGTTGTATGAAATATTATCTAGGTCTTTTACAGGCGAAAATGTCTTTCTATGATGAATCGTAGCTCCATATCTTAAAATAGCATAAATATGTTGTTGAGAACCATAACCCATATTATTTTCCCAACCATAATATGGATGTTTTTTAGCCAAATTTTTCATAAAATTATCACGATATTCTTTAGCTATAATAGATGCTAATGAAATAGACAATATTTTGCTATCACCTTTAACAACAGCTTTTACATTAGCGTTTCCCAAATTTGGCGCTCTATTGCCATCTACTAAAACAATATCTTTGTTTAAATTTAGTTCGTTATAAGCTCTTTGCATAGCTAGCATTGTAGCATTTAATATATTCAATTTATCAATCTCTTCAACAGATGCCCAAGCGATTGAATATTTTAAAATATCTTCTGGTTGTTCCTTTACCCAAGAATATGTTTTCTCTCGCTGCTTAGGAGATAACTTTTTTGAGTCTCGGATAATTATATTAGCTCTTTCTATTTCTGCTATAGCTTTTTCACTTAGCCATACTGCTGTAGCAACAACTGGACCCGCCAAAGGACCTCTTCCAACTTCATCAATTCCGATACTATCTTCTGGTTTAACCATATTTTCTATGTACCAATTATCATTCATCTTTTTAATTTATTCCTTAATAATACAAAGAGAATTTTAGCTTTTTTATATAAAAAATTTAAGCTAATTTTCGTAATTCTTAGTATAAACTTAATCATAATATTTGTTTTATGAGTTTCCCTTGCAACTACTAAGCTGAAAAACTCCCAAGATGATAAGTTAATACTTGATATAGCCAATTTTCTACATCTCTCAGCAAAAATCAGCCAGAATGGGCTCATAAATAAGCTAATTGCTGTTATACTAATTAAAAATTTTAGTTCCGTAACTCCTATAATGCCTACTTTACTGGCGGCAAAAGCAAGCATAAAAGAAAATTCTCCTATATGCCCTAACAAAACTCCTATAATAAATGAATCTTTTAAAGGAAATTTAAAAATACGTAATAAAAATATATTTAGGAATGTCTTACCTACTGTTACATAAATGAGGGCTAAAAATATAAACCCTAAATTGTTCCATACGAATTGTAAATCTACTAATAAACCAACACTGAGAAAAAAAATCATTAATAATATTTCCTCAATCGGTAACGAAACCGCTTTGGCTTCATCTTTTAAATTTGAATTCCCTATAATTAAACCTGCAATAAATGCCCCAAATGGAGCTGAAAATCCAACTAGCTCTGCTAATACAGCTCCTCCTAAGCAAATACCAAAAATAATGATGGACTGCATTTCATCATGTTTACGAATAAAATTCGTTATTTTATGTACGTACTTGTGATAATAAAAGAAGTATAGAAATAATCCTGTTGTAAAAAGTAATAAAGCAATCAAACGTGTAGATTTATAAGATACAGCAAAATCACCATTTTTAGCCATAGCATTGATAACAAGAACCATAACCAAAGATATTAAATCTTGTGCGATTAATATTCCAAAAATATTTTCTTCTATAGAATCTTCTTTTTCTTTCAATGTCTTTAAAGATTTTATTGTTACAGCAGTAGAAGATAATGTTATGCAAAAAGTGAATAAAATTATTTTAGTTTGTGGAATTTGTAAAATATAACCAATTATAAATAAGATTATATATGTACAAAACATTGAAGCAATTGTAAGAAGAATAGAAGATTTCCAAATATGTTTTATTTTTTCAAAAGATAATCCTTGCCCTATAACGAATAATAAAAAAATAATTCCCATTTCTGAGAATAATGTTACAGATTCGTAATCATTAATAACGGAAAAAACAGATGGTCCAAGTAATAATCCAGCTATGATATAACCCAATACAGGAGTATGCCCTAAGCAGGAAAAAATTAAACCCATTCCCATAGCGCATAAAACAACTGAAGCTATTTGCGTAATTGTCCAGCTCATACTTGAACCCGTATACCTTCATTCTCATGATAGCAGAATGCCGAATAATAATTAATAATTAATTATTGAAAATTTCTTTTGTTGTTTTTTTATCACTTATTTCCTAATATTTAAAAATAATTATATATAATTTTTAAATGATTATCTTATTTTATATCAACAAAAATATGATGTTCTATTAATAAAATTAATATAATTACTATAGGTAGAATACTTTTTGCATATTTTAAAGTTTTAGGTTGATTTATCTTCTATTAAATAATACTATATTAATATTTAATATATTTAAAAAAAAGATGAGTAATCTTTATGAAATACAAACGGAATTGCTTAATATTTTAAAAAAAGATCCAGTAATTTTATTTTTGAAAGGTTGTGGAAGTTTCCCTGTTTGTGGTCTATCTAGTACCGTGTGTTATATGCTAAAAAAAAGTGGTATTAAATATGTGTGTATTAATCTTTTATCACATCCCAACTTGTATCAATTTATGAGAGAAAAATATGCACCCAGACTTGCGCCATATTTATATGTTAATGGTAAATTTGTTGGTGGTTTTGATGAAATATCCGCCCTTTTTAATGAAGATAAACTGCATTCTTTGCTTGATTTGTATTAATATTTTATTGAGTCTATTATTTCTATCACTTTATCTCTCTTATTTTGAGCGAATAGATTTTCTTCTTTTATTAGGTTGAAAAATATTTTTAAATTTGTACATTTCTCTTTGCCTTATTATTTAAATGCTTCTCTTTTCTATCATCATACAGAGCGGAGCGACGTGGCAATCTATAACAATACTGTATCGTAGTCTGAGACGTTAATTATAAGTGAATGGATTCTCACGCTCGTTACACTCGCTCAGAATGACGCAAGTGGAGAGTGTTTCCTCTCAAAATGACGCAAGGGGGGAAATGTTTTCTCTCAGAATGATGAGGGGAGGGATAGAACGCTAAGGATGATGAAGATATGGCGTGTTTTTATTATAATGACGCTATGGATGTTTTCTTTCATCATCGCGAGTAGTAGCACACTTTCATTACTTCATTTTTCATCATTTCGTTGTAAGGAATAAAACGATGTGGTAATCAATAGTGATTTAGATATTAAAAAAATTACAAAAAAACACTGTAATAAAAATACTAAAAAATTTATATATACTTGAAATGGATTTTAATTATTCTAAAATTTAATAACAAACTCAGCATATTGCCCATATACTGATTTACATTCTATATTTGCTCCAAATGACTCAATGACTGTTTTACAAAAGTTCAAGCCTAGACCTGTACCTTGAGGTTTATATGTAACAAAAGGTTCAAATATTTTACTTATTCTTTCTGGAGCGATTCCTGTAGCTGTATCCTTTATAGAAATATAATCCCACTTTCTTGTTCTATTCGCTGTAATAAAAATTTCTCCTTTCATTTCTTCTCTAATTTGATATAAAGCATTTTGAATAAGATTAAAGAAAACATGGTACATTAAAACTTTATTGACATTAATAATAAAATCTTTTTTTATATCAACATGAACTAATTTTTTATCATGAAGGCTTAATATATATTTACTAATAATATCATTTATTAAGTCCTTTACACTAACTTCCTCCAAATCTTTACAACCTTCTGTAAAAAAGGAAACTTTCATTAACATTGAATCGATTAAGCTAAAAATTCCTCCCATCTCATTAATTATTAATTCCTTCTTTTTATTGAATTTATCAATCCGTTCAATCGTAATATTTTTATCAATTTTCATTGATTTTACCAACATTGATATAGTGGACAATGGAGTTCTTACTTCATGAGCTACAGTAGATGCTAAAGCCCTCATAGCATTCAATTGTAAATTTCTCTTTTTTTCTAAATCACGCGAAAATATTATTACTATAACGAATATAAAGAAAAACATGTACAAAGATGGATATAATGTGTATTCAGGTAAAAGTAAAACTAAATGATGCCCTAAGATTATTGCTGTTGTTGCACCTAATATAGTTCCTAGAATATATATATAAGAAAAACTGTGAAAATCTAACAATATTAGTCCAAATAAGACAGCTAAGCTAGAATTAATTACCCAAATTAAAGACAGCCCCTCATACCATATCATAAATGTTACATAAAATGGTAGACAAAACATAACAGTGAAATGCCAAAATAACGGTCTGTATTTTTTGTATTTTTCTAACCACATATCCGATGTAGTTAATAAGAAACTCAAAATAATAGCAATGATCCTTATGGAATAAACAGCAATTTCTCCAGAATGTTCTTCTGACCACATATAAAGAGGAAAAAAATAATTAATTAAGCAAAATACTCCAAAAGCTATGTATCTAGCACCAAAATAATTAACTCTTTCTTCAGAAATTCTAGCTAATTTATTAAAGATCTCTATTACTTTATACATCTTAATAATTTCTCCATATATAACAACACCAACTTATTGTCGGTGTTGTATAGCACTTCAGTAAACCATAAACAATACATATTATTTAACTAAAGATTTTATAGGATATAACCTATTCCTAAATTTACCCAAAATAATCATACCAAAGAAAGTCGCCATCATTCCAACAAATTGACTAGCCATTTCAAATTCTTCTGGTACAAAATTTCTATAAGTGAATAATATTATAAAACCAAATATAGTACTCACTAAATATGTCGACACATCTGTTTTGAAATTAAAGATGTATAATAGCATTGGGGCAGAAACTACAGGCATCCAGAAATTAAAGAAAAATAGTAAAAACTCTACTATGCTATCGAAAGAACACATTGTTATGAAAATAGATGATATACCAAATACAATTGTAATAATTCTCGCTAATCTCAATTTGATGTTATCTCCAATTTTTTTTCGATATAAAAAAGGAGCTAAATCATCTATTGCTGAAATTGCTGCTGAATTTAAAAATGAATCCGCTGTAGACATAATGACAGCTAATACTGCAGAAACAGCGATTCCTTTAATAACTACTGGAAGTGATTCACTAAGTACCTTTAAAAATACGGTGTTTGGATCTTCTATTCCAGGAAACAATATATAAGCACACAATCCGATAATTGATAAAATTACATAGAATGGAATATATAGTGCCGATGTCCATCTTAAAGAACTCCTAGCTTGTTTTACATCCTTAGCCATTAGAATTCTTTGAATATCAACAGACAGAAAATTAGGAAATAAAAATGCAAAAACAGTAAACATATAACCATAAAATAATTTATTCGATGGGCCAACATTTAAATATTCTGGAGGTAATTTACTAATTAAACCATTAAAACCGCCAACTTGTCCTAAAACAACGCTTGCAATTAAAGGAATCCCTATTATTAGAACACCAAATTGCACTGCATCAGTAAAAACAACAGAACGAATTCCTCCAAATGCAGAATATGCTATAACTATTAAGCTTCCTATAATTGTTCCATAGATATGAGATACACCTAAAAGAGAATTACAAACATATCCTATACAACTAACCTGTACAGCAACAAACCCCAATGTAAATAACATGTTAGAAATACCACAAACGATTCTTCCATATTTACCATATAGATTTTCCATAATCTCACCTATAGATATTTTATCTGAAAAATCTTTTATAATCTTGGGGGCAACGAATTGTGCTGTAAAAAATACATTACCGCATTGCGCTATAGAAATTAATAAAAATATAATACCAACACTATATGCTCTCTCTGTATCACCTAATAAATCATCTCCTCCTATACACGTAGCAAAAACTGTAGATAACATAGCTACAGTCGGGAATGATTTATTGGAGACCGCAAAGTCACGCATTGTATTAACTCCGCGTCCACAAAAGAAGCCAACAGATAATGTAATTATCAAGTAAATACAAACAATAAATAAATCTATCATAATACATACTCCTTTCTACATTCCACCACCTTCTAAGTATTTAATGATTACATAATTTTATTTTGGAATGCAATATAGTTAAATGAATTTTTTATATTTTTGTTAAATGTATAAATATATAATAAATATGATCTGATTTATAACTGAGTTGAAACAATTTTATAATAAAGTTAAAAAAATTTTTACATTGTAAAAAAAATAATATCCTTTTCAATTTTATAGAAATGTTTCTACATAAATTAATTATTCTCCACCTGTAATTTTTAATGTTTCATAATCTATTGTAACAGCTTTATTTCCCGTACTATTTCCATCTGCATCGTATAAAGTATAAACATCTGTTAATTTACTATATGAAAAAGCAAACAATATTATATCTCCCTTTTGTTTAAAAAAAGTAATTACTACATCAAAATATGTAGTCGTTTGTACCGGAACCGCTAGCCCCATTAAAATAATAATTCTTTTAATAATTACCGTTTCAAGAGGGTGTCCTTCACTTAAGTATTGTTGAATGCCTGGAATCCACTGTCCAGCTTTCATACAAACTAGAGTTTGTTTTGCTGTAATTCTACCATCTCCTCTTATTTTTCCTGATGCATCATAAGTCATTAATCTGGTATGACCTGAATCTACCCAAATACAAGGAGCTGTATCTGTTCCATGAATATCTGTATTATCCAAAGAGCTTTGAAATAAATCGGGATTTGTTATAGTATATTGTGGAGTTTTAGCGGCTTGTACAGAATTTTGAGATATATCACTTGAACTTTGTGCTACATCGCCTGAACTACTAGTAAAATCTTCCCAGGACATTTTTATTTCTCCATTACAAAACTACTCTTACTCATAAACTATCCTTTAACTTGCTGCTGGTGGTGGTAAAGTAGCGACTAAACGAATAGAAGCAGTTAGTTCTTCTAATTGAAAATGAGGTCGCAAATAAATTGTAGCCTTATAAGAACCTGGTTTTCCTGGAACATCATAAACATCTACACGTGCTTCCCTTAAAGGAAACTTTGCTTTTAATTCTTGGTTAGCAGAATCATTCAGTAATACATAACTAGCTATCCAATTATTAAGATACAAAGCAACATTATCTTTGGTTAAAAATGAACCAACTTTATCTCTCATAATTGCTTTTACGTAATGAGCGAATCTAGAAGCACACAATAAATAAGGCAATCTAGCACTTAAAGAAGCGTTGGCATTAGCATCATCTGTGTTATATATTTTTGGTTTTTGAGCTGTCTGACATCCAAAAAAAGCTGCATAATCTGTCCCTTTACTATGGCATATAGGTAAAAATCCTAGATTACTTAATTCTTTTTCTCTTCGATCTGTAATAGCAATTTCTGTTGGACATTTTAAAGCAGTATCTCCATCTGTCGTTTTAAAAGTATAAGCTGGTAAACCTTCTACTAAACCTCCTCCTTCAACTCCTCTAATTGCAGCTGGCCATTTATATAAAGAAAAAGCATAACCTATTTTCTGAGCCATAACAAAAGCTGCATTTCCCCAACAAAATTGAGAATTATCTGCCCCATCTATTTCTTCAACAAAATTCATACCATCTACAGGCAATGTATCCGGACCATAAGGTAACCTCATTAATACTCTAGGAAGAGCTAAAGCTACGTAACGTGAATCTTCTGAATCTCTAAAAGAATTCCATTTTATCATTTCTGTACTATCGAAAGTTTTAGCTAAGTCTCTTGGTTCTCCTAAATGAGAAAAACTATCCATATCAAATAGCCTTGGATGAGCGGCGGCAATAAACGGAGCATGAGCTGCTGCTGCGACATTTGAAATTTTGCTCAATAATAGAATATCCTGAGGATGCCTAGTAAATTCATATGCTCCTATTAAACAAGAGTAAGGATGTCCGCCGAAAGTACCATATTCTTCTTCATAGACTTTTTTAAATAATTGACTTTGATCAAATTCAACAGCCTGTTCTAAATCATCCATTAATTCTTTTTTAGTAACGTTCATTATCCTAATTTTTAAATGCGTAGAGGTTTCTGTGTTCATTATCAAATAATGCAAAGCTCTCCATGTTCCTTCTAAAGCTTGGAAAGTAGGACAATGTAAAATTTCATTGATTTGTGCGCTTAATAACTTATCAATTTTTATAATGCAATTTTCAGTAAATGTTAGAGGATTACGTATTTCATTCGGTTTTTCTTTTTCTACCTGGTTAAGAAACTCTACAATCATTGCGCAGGCATAAAGCTCTAGGCTTGGTTCTCTTGCTAAGCGACCATCAGTAAAAATCTCCTTTAAAATTTCTCTTTTAGAAGCATTTTTATCATCATTTAAATCTGACTCTTTATAAATTGATTTATTACTATTATCTTTTTCATCAGTTTGAACTGCATTAATGTCATCTGTAGGAGATGTTATAAAATCTTCTGTTATATGCTGCTTATTTGCTTTCAATAATGTTTCAATTTGATTTTTTAGAGTTTTTTTAAGACTATTGTCTTTTACAATTTCCTTTAATTGCTCTTGTAAAACGTCATTTCCTTCCATTTTAACAGCTAAATCATTTAATTTTATACGGGCGTCGTAAATTTTTTTTAATTTTGGTACTTGTTTAGCTATACTAATCGGTCCGAAATCATCCATATGTTTAAAAAATAGCTCTGCATTAAGAAAATCTTCTCCATCATTTAGTACATTCTTAACCTGTATAGCTAAGCGAGGGTTTATGCTTATCATGAATTCTGGTAAGTTATCACGATCAACTTCAACAAATTTTCTCATTTTTATAGGGGGTAATGGATCAGTTACCATTCCAGATAAATCCGCCAAAACACCAAATACAAATGGAAGTTCTTTCATGACAATGGCATTACCAATTTCGACATCATAAGTAATTTGTACTCTAGGTGGTCTCACCCTATCTAAAATATGTTGTGTACTTTCTACCATTACTACACCTTTTCATCTAATCTATAGCTATAAACGCTTCTATACTTTGATTAGAATATATAAAATATGTTTATAATAAGTTAATTTTAAAAAAAAGTTATTGGATCAATATCTATTTGAATTCTAACATTTTTAGGAATGCTCAAAGACTCTATCCACTTAGATATTTCTATATTTAGAGAATTTTTTTTCAAAGATTTTAATAAAATCCGCCATCGAAATCTTCCCCTTAATAGAAACATAGGGGCAGGGGCAGGACCAAAAATCTTAATATTTTTAGGACATGTATTTCTTAATAATCTAGTGGCTTTTTCAGTCATTTCTTTATTAGTACCGGATATAATTAATGATGCAAATTTTGAAAATGGAGGTAGAGAATATTTTTTTCGATTATATGCTTCAAGCTCCATAAAATTAGATTGTTCTCCTTGTTTTAAGATTTCAAATAATGGATGACTAATGTTAAATGTTTGAATAATAATTTCTCCTGGCTTGTCCCCTCTTCCTGCTCTGCCTGCAACTTGGTTTATCATTTGATATGTCTTTTCTGCTGAACGTAAATCCGCTCCATTTAATCCCAAATCTCCATCAATTACTCCAACTAAAGTAATATTTGGAAAATGATGTCCCTTCGCTAAAATTTGCGTTCCAATAACAATATCAACTGTGCCTAATTGGATATTCTCAATAATTTGAGAAGCTTCTTTTTCTGACGAAAAAGTATCAGATGAAGCTATTTCTATATTGGCTTCTGGAAATTTTCTGCACAGTTCATCATAAACTCGCTCCACTCCAGGGCCAAATGGAATGTATGAATCTTCAGCAGAACAATTTTTGCAATTTTTAGGAATGCTTTCCATATGACCGCAATAATGACAAATCAATTTATCATTTCTTTTGTGATAAACTAACCAAGTGGAACAATTCGGACAAGAAATCTTCTCTCCACAATTTTTACATAAAGTAATTGGCGCATAACCTCTTCTATTTAGATATATGAGGGCTTGTTCTTTTTTTTCTAATCTTAATTTTAAAGCATAAAATAATGGAATAGAAATAAATCCATCAAATTTATTCTGCTTCATATCTATTAATTTTATATTTGGAAGTAGAGAATTACCATAGCGTTTTTTTATATTGAAATAGCCATATTTACCTTCTTTTGCGTTTACATAACTTTCAATAGATGGAGTAGCAGAGGATAAAATGATTGGAATATTTGTAAGATGAGCTAAAACAACAGCCATATCTCGAGCATTATAAAATCCACCTTCTTCTTGTTTATAAGATGAATCATGTTCTTCATCTACCACTATCAAACCTAAATTTTTAAATGGAATAAAAATAGCTGATCTAGCCCCAATAATTACACATTTTTCACCGCTATTTGCTTTCAACCAAGCCATACGTCTATTTTTTGGTGTTATAGAAGAGTTCCAAACAATAGGTAGAATTCCAAAATATTTTGCTATTCTTTGAACCATTTGTTTACTTAAAGCAATTTCTGGAAATAGAATTAATATTTGTTTGTCTTTATCAAATAATTCTTTTGCTTTCTTTAAATAAACTTCTGTTTTTCCGCTACCTGTTACACCTTCTAATAAAAAAGGCTTATTACCATTATTATTAATTGATTCTAAAGCTTTCAATTGATCATTGTTAAGCTCAATAGGTTTATAATCTAAAATATGTTCAGATTCGGATAAAATTAGCTTTTTTTTAAGATTAAATAGAGTTTTTTCCGCTAATATCATTTTTAGAACCATTCCACGTGGAATTAATGTATAAGCGGAAACCCAATTTAAAAAAGAAATATAAATTGTCCCTATATTATAAGAATAAATTTTTTCAATATGTTTTAATTCCTTGTTAGTAATAGAGTCATCATGAATAACAACTCCTTCAATAAGGCGATTACCAAAAGGAATTTTCACAATTGTTCCATCAGAAATATCGTTTTCTGATTCATATAAAAAACCATGGTTTAAAGGTACTGTTGGAAGAACTGATATTTTCATAAGTACGAATATTATTAAAGCTATTATATATTATAAATGCGTTTTTAAAAATAAGTTAATAAATAGAGTAAATCTTTTTTTACCCTTCAGAATTTCTATTATAATTCTATTTATTATTTTGGCTCTTTATAATGAAGAAAACAAAAGAAATGCTTTGTATTTTGAGCGATTATCCTTTTGCATTTAGCATCCTTCTGTACGCTCTACCTCATTCTGAGTGAAAACACATCTCTCTTAGCGTCATTCTGAGCAAATGAAGTGAGCGTGAGAATCCATTTACTTATACTTAACGTCTCAGACTACGATACAGTACCGTTATGGATTGCCACGTCGATTCACTCCTCGTGATAACGAAAGAGGGTATCTCTCGTAATGACGCTGTAATTAGGAAGCTTTTTTTAATTATGCAGGATAATGAATGCTCTTTGCAATTATAAAAAGCGAAAGAGGCTAAACTATATAAGCTTCACCTCTTCCGTTTGTCACGTGGTAATTCGTAAAATAATGCAAACAGTAGCATGATGAAAGTATGAAAATGGATTCTCACACTCACTTCATTCTCTCAGAATGACGTAAAGAGGGAAAATGACAATAGACATGGAAACGTTCAGCATGACACAAGGTAAAGTAAGAATGCATGTCGACCAGAATATGAAACAATATAGACCCGCTTCTTCAGTTTTTCTTTATTAAAAGGAAAACTCATAATAGTACGGGACATGAGGAAAAGCCTTCCGAATGGTATTGTGCATGAATAACGATAAACTATTATGCGGATATATTTACTTAGAATAGCGCTGTTCAAAATAGTATTGAGTAGGACAATCATTATAAAGCTATTAATATAATATTTAAAAAATAAAATACTTACAAGACTAACAAAATAATCACGGAATATAAAAAATAAGATGGTGCCGCCGGTGAGAATCGGACTCACGACCCCATCCTTACCAAGGATGTGCTCTACCACTGAGCCACGGCGGCCAATATGGTGCCCGTGGAGGGACTTGAACCCCCACGACCGATTGGTCAGCAGATTTTAAGTCTGCAGCGTCTACCATTCCGCCACACGGGCATAAGACACAAAAAGAATCTATCATTAAAATAGTATCTTATCAATAGAGAAATTTAAAAATAAACTGCCAATAGTAATATTATTATCTTAACCTACTCATCTAAAATCAAAGTTGCATTATTAGAAGCAAAGTGACATAAACCTGAATTTATATTAAATAAAATTGGTTCAGTTTGGTTTTCTAAACGAATTTTAATAATCCCTTTACATAATTTTGTTAAAATAGAGATATGGTTCGGTAAAATAGTAATTTCACCCTCTATAGTAGGTAAAGTTACACTTTTTACTTTGCCATCAAATAATTTTTTGGAAAGATTTAATATTTTAACGTGCAAAACTATGCTCCTATCGTTTTAGCTTTTTCAAAAACTTCTTCAATAGTTCCTACCATGAAAAATGCCGCTTCTGGTAACTTATCACAATCACCAGAAATGATAGCATTAAATCCTTTTATTGTATCTTCTACATTTACAAATTTACCAGGCATACCTGTAAAAACCTCAGCCACATGGAATGGTTGTGACAAAAATCTTTGTATTTTTCTTGCCCTAGATACAGTTAATTTATCTTCTTCTGATAACTCTTCCATACCCATAATAGCAATAATATCTTGTAGAGATTTATAAGTTTGTAGTACGCGTTGGACTTCTCTGGCTACTTGATAATGTTCCTCTCCAACTATCATAGGTGATAACATTCTAGATGTAGAATCCAAAGGATCTACTGCAGGATAAATACCCATTTCAGAAATTTTTCTACTTAGAACTGTAGTGGCATCCAAATGAGAAAATGATGTTGCAGGAGCTGGATCGGTTAAGTCATCCGCAGGAACGTAAATAGCTTGTACTGATGTAATAGAACCTTGATTTGTGCTAGTGATACGTTCTTGCAATTCTCCCATATCAGTTGCTAAAGTAGGTTGATATCCAACTGCAGAAGGAGTTCTGCCTAATAATGCTGAGACTTCTGAACCAGCTTGAGTAAAACGGAAGATATTATCTATAAACAGCAAAACATCTTGGTGTTCTACATCACGAAAATATTCTGCTAATGTCAATCCTGTTAAAGCCACTCGTGCTCTAGCCCCTGGAGGTTCATTCATTTGTCCATAAACTAAAGCAGCTTTAGAATTCTCTCCATTTGGATCGATAACCCCAGCTTCAATCATTTCATGATATAGGTCATTTCCTTCACGGGTACGCTCACCTACGCCGGCAAATACAGAGAATCCACCATGAGCTTTAGCAACATTGTTAATTAACTCTTCAATTAAAACTGTTTTACCAACACCTGCACCACCAAATAGTCCAACTTTTCCACCTCTTGCATAAGGCGCTAATAAATCAATGACTTTAATACCAGTAGCAAGAATTTCAGCTTCAGTCGATTGCTCTTCGAACTTTGGAGCTTCTCTATGAATTGGCATTTTTTCTTTGGATTGAATTGGTCCTAATTCATCTACAGGTTCTCCTATAACATTAATAATCCTTCCTAGAAGTTTACGCCCAACAGGAACTTCTATCATTTTTCCTGTATCAATAACCTCTTGTTCTCTTTGCAGACCATCCGTTATATCCATAGCAATGGTACGAACAGTATTTTCTCCCAATTGTTGTGCGACCTCTAAAACAATCTTTTTATCACGATTAAAAACCTCAAGAGCATTGAGAATTTCAGGTACTTTATCAGGGAATACTACATCGACAACTACTCCCAAAATTTGTGATATATAACCTTTATTTTGTTCCATTCTAACCTCTTTATCTTTCAGATACGGCATTAGCCCCAGCTACTACTTCTACCAATTCTTGTGTAATACCTTGTTGTCTTGTTCTATTGTAACGTATACTTAAATCAGATAACATATCATCTGCATTACGTGTTGCGTTATCCATTGAAGACATACGAGAACTTTGTTCACTAGCCATACTTTCTAAGGCTGACTGATATAATTGAATCATTATATTATATTTTAGACTATCTTCTAATATATCGGATTCAGATGGTTCAAAAACCATTTTAGTATTATCGCTATTTTTTATATTCACTAGAGGAATAAGATCTTTATTCTTTATATCCATCCTTATTGAAGAATAAAAATGAGTATATATAACTGAAACTTTATCAACTTCTTTATTGATAAATCGATTTATAACTTCTGCACTTAGTGATTTTGATTTATTAAAAATCTGTTCTCCAGAATAAAAATCAGAAATCAAATCTAATTTATCATTTTCATTTATTATATTCTTCAATGAAGATACTAATTTACGCCCTATGCATAAAATTTGAACATTTCGTCCTAGATTATGAATATTAGAAACATAATCTCTCATTTCCTTGAATAATAAGTAATTAAAATTACCACAGAAACCTTTATCCGAAGCAAATACCACTAATAATTCCGTTTTAATTCGCTCTCGGCCATCAAGTAAGTCATAAGCTTTGTGAAGTTGTTCTCTGTGAATATTGCACAATATATTATTTAAGGCAAATGCATATTCTCTTGATTCTAAAGCTTTTTGTTCAGCTTTTCTTAATTTTACACTTGCAACTAATTTCATAGCTGATGTAACTTTCCGAATGGATTGAATACCTGAAATTTTATTTCTGAGCTCTTTTAAATTAGCCATTATGCAACTTTTACCTTTTTAAAATCTTCGAGATAAGCCTGAAGTAAGTTATTTAACTTTTCTTCGATTTCCGGACTAATTTTTTTCTGTTTATTGATATCAGAAATAACATCATTTGCTTCACGTTTAATTCTATCTATAACATAAGATTCAAAATGCTTAACATCATCCAAATCTATATTATCCAAATAACCGTGTACACCAAGATAAATGCTTATAACTTGTTCTTCTACCGGCATAGGAGAATATTGAGGTTGTTTTAAAATTTCCGTCAATCTTTCTCCACGAGATATTAATTGTTTACTGGATGCATCTAGATCCGAAGCAAATTGAGCAAAACTCGCCATTTCACGATACTGAGCCAATTCTAATTTTATCTTTCCAGCAACTTGCTTCATACACTTTGTTTGAGCAGCAGAACCAACTCGACTAACAGATGCGCCAGCATTAATAGCTGGGCGAACTCCTTTATAAAACAAATCTGTTTCTAAGAAAATCTGTCCATCTGTAATTGAAATAACATTTGTCGGAATATAAGCTGACATATCTCCAGCTTGAGTTTCAATAATAGGTAAAGCAGTTAAAGAACCGCCACCACGAGTCGCGTCCAATTTTGCAGCCCTTTCAAGCAAACGAGAATGTAAATAAAAAACATCTCCTGGGTATGCTTCACGTCCAGGAGGTCTTCTTAATAATAACGACATTTGCCTATATGCAACCGCATGCTTTGACAAATCATCATAAATTATAAGTGCATGCATGCCGTTGTCTCTAAAATACTCCCCCATAGCGCAACCAGCATATGGAGCTAAATATTGCATAGGAGCAACATCAGAAGCCGTGGCTGAAACAACTATAGTATAATCCATAGCGCCACTATCTGTTAAAGTTTTAACAATTTGAGCTACAGAAGATCTCTTTTGCCCAATAACTACATATATGCAATATAATTTTTCAGATTCAATATTTTTATCAAATGCATGTTTTTGATTTAAAATAGCATCAATTGCTATTGCAGTTTTACCTGTTTGACGGTCACCAATAATTAACTCTCTTTGTCCCCTTCCAATTGGAACAATCGCATCAATTGCCTTTAACCCGGTCTGTACAGGTTCGAATACTGATTTCCTTTCAACAATTCCAGGAGCTTTAATATCAACAGGTTTAAATTCATCGGTTTTTATTGCTCCTTTCCCATCAATCGGTTCACCTAATGCGTTAACAACTCTTCCTAATAAAGATTTACCTACGGGAACTTCCATAATTTTATGAGTTCTACGAACTTCCATGCCTTCCCAGACACTTCGATCTTCACCAAAAAGAACAATATCTACAGTGTCTTCACCTAAATTCATAGCTAAACCAGATGTACCTGATTCAAAAACTACTTCTTCATTCATTGCAATGTGTTCTAAACCATATACTCTAGCTATACCATCACCAACAGATAATACTCGTCCGACTTCGACAAATTCAGGTTCACAATCGAAGTTTTGAATTCTTTCCTTTATTATAGAATCTACTTCTGAAGGTTTAATATTCATAAATATCTCCTCTTATAGCGTTACCTAATCGAACTAATTTAGATTTCATAGAATAATCCAATACTTTTGAATGATATTGAATTTTAAATCCATCTATTAATGCATTATCGGCATTGAAAATAAGTTCTAAATCACCAGTAAAAATTGATTTTAATTTTTCTTCTAAATCTTTTTTCATTTTTTTATCAAAATTTTTAGCATATGTTATATAAAAAGTTTTTTTTCCATGTATAGAATCAGTAAAATTTCCATATGCCACACATATTTCAGGAAGTAATTCGAATCTTTTATTTTTTAGAAGCAGTTTTAAAAAATTACCTATTTCTCTACTTAACGATAACTCATTAATCATTTTCTGAACAAAATCAAAGCCATTTCTTGATAAGAGACTTAATCTTTTTAGTATTTTTTCTGAATCTTCTAATTTATTGATAAAATCTCCGATATTCTTTATTTGATTTAAAAACTTTTTCTCACACTTCATCGTTAAAGACACTTCATAAAGAGATTTTACATATCTATGTACTACAGCGTTACCAATATTTAGGATTAAATCAGACAATCCTATATCCCCTTATAACCTTTAACTTATATAGCATAAAATTTAGAATAAGTCCAATAATTGCATAATATAAAATTAAGATGAAAACATAAAGCGATTATTGAAAATAAATCAAGATAAATATTAAAAAAAATACACAGAAAAATGTCTTGACATGTGTTTTTCATAGAAATTTTAAATAATTGTTCACAAAATAATAATTTCCTTATAAAACAATAGGATATTTTTTTATATTTTCCTCTTGAAATCCAATAACATTATGAAAAATTAGGTTTTTTTTGATATATTCACCATATTATCCACAAAGTTATCCACAAGCATATATGTTACTGAAAATACTTGAAACTTTTATCTAAAATAAAAATCAAAAGCATAAATTTGCATTAAATAATATAAAAAACCTCCATTTGAAATGGAGGTCATATAAAGAAAAAAATAGAAAACCAGGCTGTTATTCTATTACAGAAATTGCAACACGATTAAGTCTGTGAATTTCTTGCTGTGTTCCTGTTGCTGCGATTGGACGATCTTTCCCATAAGAGACTGTGCGTATACGGTTCGGAGATACGCCATGATCAGCTAAAAATTTTGCTGCTGCATCAGCTCTTCTCTCGCCTAACGCCAAGTTATATTCTCTTGTTCCTCTTTCATCGCAATGACCTTCAATTAATACATTTCTTTTCTCATGTGCTTTAAGCCATTCTGACTGACGTAATAAAGTAGCCTCAGACTCTTTAGAAATATTTGACTTATCAAAATCATAAAATACTCTATCACCTGCATTAGCGATAAAGTCTTTCGCATCTGTGCTCAAATCATTATCAACAATATTTTGTTCTTCAGATGTAGTAACATCCTCTTTTGGTCCGCATTCACAGGCGGCTAGGAATGCTAATGCTACTAAAGAAACAAGATTCTTATTTTTAATCTTCATTTTTTCTCTCCTAAAATACATAGCTGAGTCAAATCAACTTACTAATAATATATCAATATTATATTAATAAAAAATTAATACAGCAAGATTCATCGACACAATGACCGATTTTTAAATAAAAATTTTACAGTGTAACATTAATGCCACCCTAAATTCGCTGACCATTCTGGATCAATTGCATTCAAAGGGGTATTAACTTCATGTTTGTTATATCCAGTAATATCAACCCTGAAAATTTTATCCTTACGATTGTAATCTTGATGAGCAAACATTAATTCTCTTCCCCCTGGAGACCAAGTAGGAGCTTCTACTAAGTAACCAGAAGCCAACATTCTTTCTCCTGTACCATCTGGATGTATTACTCCTATAAAAAATCCTTCTCTGCCAAACCTGGTAAAAGCAATCCAATCGCCTCTTGGAGACCATACTGGAGTAGCATATCTTCCTTTACCAAATGATAAACGTCTAATATTTGTTCCATCTGCATTCATAATATATAGTTGTTGAGTACCACCTCTATCTGAGTTAAATACTATATATTTTCCGTCAGGAGAATAACAAGGAGACGTATCAATACAGTTACCTTTTGTCAAACGGGTAATTTGTTTAGTTAATAAATCGAAACGGTATATCGATGATTGACCACCTTTTGAGAGGCTAAAAATTAAATATGAACCATCAGGTGAGTATCTAGGAGCATAAGTCATACCTTTAAATCTAGCCACAAGCTGAGTACGTGATGTTGCAAAATCATAACGATAAATACACGCATCTAAAGGAATACGTCGTCCATTAACCTTTTTCTCACGATAAGCAAAAAAACAAAATTCTTTTCCATTTGGAGACATGCGTGGAGTTAAAACCATTGTGTTTCCATTTGTGAGATATTTATGATTTGCTCCATCTTGGTCCATTACAGCTAAACGATACTTTTTCACGCCACGAGGAAATTGCTGAGTTGCTACATATAAAATCCTAGTATCAAAGTATCCTTTCTCTCCGATAATACGTTCATATACTTTATTTGCCATCATATGAGCCATTTTACGCCATTCTTTAACGCTACCAGATAAAGAATATTCGCTAATTTTTGATTGAGATAAAATATCGTATAAAACCATATTCACTTGTAAACTTTCTCCTTTTAAATGCATTTCCGCATTCATTAAATATTGAGTTTTTATAGCTCTCCATAAAGCAAATGATGGTGTTTCATCAACTCCTTTTAAATTCTGCATAAAAGCAGCATTAGGAATAGTTCTAAATAAGAAAGACCCCTCTAAATCCTTTTGTATTACTTTTAATACAATATCTTTTAAACTTTGTGTGCCATCATAAATATTTAGAGCAATATTTACAGGTTTCATTACACCTTCGTTAATATTAACTACGACTTTACCGCTATCAGAATAAGTAGAAAAACATATTACGGAAAAACAAACGCAAATTTTCTTTATAAAGTTAAACATGATATATTATCCTCCTAAAGCTTTATCTGTATTAAAACTAAATTCAAAATCTCGGAACAAGTACATTTTTTCCGACGGTATTTTAAATGGGCTAGCCTCTAAAATAGCTCTTTTTGCACTATCGGCTGCAGATCTAAATACATAATCTGAATTATACCTATCCATATCCAATATTTCTATAGATGAAGGTATAACCTCTCCATTATCTTTAAGTTTTATTCTAATTTTAATAATTAGACTTTCAGCATTTCTAACTCCTCCTGGAACAACCCAATGAGGTATTATTTGTGAACTAATAATTGCGGCATCACTATCTGTAAATCCTTTACCATTTCCGTAACTACCCAATCCATTGCCAAATCCGGGTATTTTACTTATTTTTGTATTATTCTTTTTAGAATTTTTTATAATATTTGATTTTTCTCTCGCGAGCATTTTATCAAAAGCGTCGCTTCTCTTCTTTTTATCATCTATCTTTTTAGCTTCTTTAGCTAATTTAGCAAGCCGATTTTTCCTTTCTTTCTTTTTCTTTTCTATTCGCTTGATAGCTTCCATTTCTTTTTTTCTACGTAATTCTTGTCGTTTTTTTAATTTCTCTTCTTTCTCTTTTTTTGCCTGTTCCTCTGCTCGCTTAATTTCCTCTTTTCGCTTTTGTTCTTCCTCTTCCTTTAAACGTAATGCTTCTTCATTCGGATCTGGTTCTATTATTGTTTGAGAAGATTCTACAGGCGATATATCTTCTTGACTTTTAGATTGAACATCTTCTTGTTTATAGGGTACGTCTGTAGCATCTATTAATTCTTCATTTAAAGGAGGAATTTCATTTGTAATACCATTTTGAACAACTTCTTCCTTTTCTTGATTCTCTGGTAATTGCTCCTCAATTTTTATATCTTTTTCTGGTTCAACTTGTTCTATCTTTTGAATAACCTCTTCCTTTTCCGGATTTTCTAACAACTGTTCATTTGTAATATCTTCTTTTGGTTCAACTTGCTCTACAATTTTTGATTCATTTTGATTGTAATTATCAAGAGCTTTTTGCATTTCAGCTGCACCTGCAATTTCTACATTCATAGAAAAATCAGTCGATGGATTCGGATACCATATATCTGATAAAATAAATACGATAACTAAACCATGAACAATTAATGAATAGATAAAAGATATAAATTTACGCTCTTTTGGCATTATAAGAAACCTATTTTTTCGGTAGCTCCGTTACCAAAACAACATTTTTAAAGCCAGAACTACTAATTTGCCCCATTATTGACATAACTTTACCATAAGAAAGGGATTCATCTCCTTTCACAAAAATTCTTGCAGTAGTTTCTCCAGCTATTGCTTTTAATTTTACAGCTAAAGTTGATTCGTCGACTATAATATCTCCGACATATATATTACTATTCTTATCTATATAAACTACAATTGGAGTTTCTTTCATATCAACATTAGGAGCGTGTGCGGATGGTAAATTCACTTTTACTCCAACTATTAACATAGGTGCAGTCATCATAAAAACTACCAGTAATACAAGCATAACATCTATCATTGGAGTAACATTCATCTCACTCATAATAGCTCTTTTAGATCTATTTCTGAATCTTGATGTAAATGCCATTTAGACCTCTGTATCCTCTATTTGCCTTGCAATGATAGCGCTAAACTCGTCGACAAAAGAATCAAGTCTTTCTTGATATCGGTTAATTTCATTTGTAAGCTTATTATAAGCGACAACGGCAGGAATAGTAACTACCAAACCTAATGCTGTAGAAAATAATGCCTCAGCTATTCCCGGAATAACAGAAGCTAAATCAAAATTCTGCGTAGCTCCGATAGTATGCATAATTCCCCAAACTGTACCAAATAAACCAATAAAAGGAGCGGTTGATCCTACTGTTGCTAAAAATCCTAAATGCTGTTCTAAATAAGCAATTTCACGTCCAACCGTAACTCTCATGACGCGAATGACTCTATCTTCAAGAGATATTCCGCTAATAGCCGTTTTTACCTTAGACTTTGCTCTACGCCATTCCCTCATACCAGTAGTGAAAACTGCTACAAATGGATCATCGCCCCTCGTATTTATGTTATCGAAAAAAATATCTATTGAACCACAATTCCAGAAAGCATCTTCAAATTTATCTGCTCTTCGTTTTAATTTACCTATTAAAGTGAATTTTGCAAACATAATTGTCCAACTCCAAAAAGAGCAGATTACTAATAAAATTATAATAGATTTTACCGCCCATGTTGCTTGTATAAACAGATTAATGACGGATAAGTTATTGCTTGTAATATTCATTGCTGTAGTCGCTAAATTTTCTGTACCTATCATAATAATTCACCTTCATAATTATTAGAATTACTTCGAGGTGTTGCCCCTAAATATTTATATCCTTCCAAAGTTAAAACTCTTCCTCTAGATGTTCTTTGAACTAGTCCTTTTTGTAAAATATATGGTTCTATTACTTCTTCTATTGTTTCGCGCTTTTCAGATAATACTGCAGCTAACGTGTCAACACCAACAGGACCTCCATTATAGTAATCGAGTATACACTGCAAATATTTTTTGTCCATAGAATCAAGACCAAATTCATCAACATCCAATCTTTTCAAAGCTAAATCAGCAATATTTTTATCTATAATATTCAAACCATTCACTATGGCAAAATCTCTAACGCGTTTGAGAAGCCTTACAGCAATACGTGGGGTGCCTCTTGATCTTTTAGCTATTTCGTCTGAGCCATTATCTGCTATTGAAATTCCTAAAATTTCAGCATTTTTAGCTATAATAATTTTCAATTCCTCTTTATTATAAAATTCCAGACGTAATTGAATTCCAAACCTATCACGTAAAGGAGAAGATATCATTCCCGAACGTGTAGTTGCGCCAATTAAAGTAAAATGAGGTAAATCAATACGAACAGATCTTGCAGCAGGACCGTCTCCAATCATTAAATCTAATTGAAAATCTTCCATCGCTGGATATAAAACTTCTTCTACTAAATGATTAATACGATGAATCTCATCTATAAATAAAACATCATGTTCTTTTAAGTTAGTTAAAAGTGCCGCTAAATCCCCTGCTTTAGCTAAAATAGGACCAGAAGTGGCTTTAAAATTAACACCTAATTCTTTAGAAACTATTTGTGATAATGTTGTTTTGCCTAATCCAGGAGGACCAAAAAACAATACATGATCCATAGCTATATGGCGTTTTTTAGCAGATTCTATGAAAATTTTTAGATTTTCTTTAACATTACCTTGACCAATAAAATCTTTTAAATGAGTTGGACGCAATGAATATTCACTTATATCATTTAAATAAGGATTTAATTCTTCATTTTTCATGATCTTGCTCCAGTAGATATTTTTGTTAGAACTTGCCGTAATAATACATCAAATTGAGGTGATTCACCCAAATTCATATTAGAAATTACACGCAAAATATCAAATTTTTGATACCCTAAATTTACTAATGCCGAAATCACATCATTTACAACATTGGACTGAATTTTCATTGGTTCAGTAAATGCAGTAGAGTCTACTTGACCTATTACTTTATCTTTTAACTCTGTAATAATTCTAGTAGCCAGTTTTAACCCTACTCCGTCTGCTTTAGTAAAGGAATTCTTATCTTCCATAACAAAAGCATTATAAATATCGTCATCAGATAATACAGATAAAATAGATATTGCTACTCTTCCACCAACTCCCTGTACAGAATTTAATTTATTGAACCAAAAACGTTCACGTTGAGATATGAAACCAAATAAAGTCCAAGCGTCTTCTCTAATATTAAGAACCGTATACAATTTAATTACATTCCCATGATTTTTTGCTTCATTGATTGTACGAGAAGATGATATAATATCATATCCTATGCCATTGACATCTAATATTATATGATTATCTATAATTTCCTCAATCAAGCCTTTTAAATAATCGAACATGATATCTCCTAGTAATGGGTTTTATTATGTGCGTGACATATCGCTATAGCTAAAGCATCAGCAGCATCTGCTTTTACTGTACCGCAATTTAACAAAATTTGCACCATAGCTGATATTTGTTCTTTGGATGCAAAGCCTACTCCCACAACTGATTTTTTTACTTTATTTGGGGGATATTCAAATACTCTAAGTCCTAATACTCCCGCACAACATATTGAAGCTCCACGCGCCATACCTAACTTTAAGGAAGAGAGAGGGTTATTATTAACAAATACTTCTTCAATACTTACTTCATTAGGCGAAAACTCCTCTATTATATCAGACATTTTCTTGTAGATTTGATTTAATCTTTCACTAATATCATTTTTTGCATTTGTAACTATTGTTCCATGATTAATATATTTCAGATGATATCCATCATAATCTATCACACCCCATCCCGTAATACCAAGACCAGGATCAATGCCTAAAATTCTCATTAAAATCTCTTATTGCAATAATAATTTCTTATAATTCTAGCAAAGATTTTTTTATTTATCTATTGTAACGGATATTATTATTTGCTCGGAATTAATACTTCTTTAATAGAATCTTTCCAATCTATAGAAATACTACTAGTTTTAATCATATAACGATACTTTTCAGGTATTCTCATTAAATCTTTTTCCGTTGTAACTAATTGTGCATGTAGTCTAGTAGATTCTTGTATAAGATTTTTTATATCAGTTTCTTTATATGGATAATGATCTGGGAACGTAATAGTTTTACAAACTTCAAAATTTGAAAAACTTTGAAAGAACTTTGCTGGATATCCTAGTCCGCAGAATAACATTAATCGTCCTTTTAAATCTTTAAAATTATGATTTATATATCCTCTATATATTGGAATATTATTTGAAAAACTAAAACTAAATTTTTCTGTTTCTTTTTTTTCATAAATTAAAATAATCGCATCAATATCTGATTTAATTTTATCAAATGCTAACCTATTAGGACCTAATGGTAAAAGTTCTCCATTACCAAATCCTTGACTTGCACTTATTACCAATATTTTTTTATCTGGTTTTAAAAATCGTTGAGTTATTCCATCATCAAGAAGCAAATAATCAAAATTTTTAGCTAATTTAGCAGTTTCAAAACGATTTCGCCCTACGAATACTGGAACTTTATGAGATAGCAATAACGGTTCGTCACCTACATCTTTATAGGAATCAGTTAATGGATTTACCTGCATTATTTTATCGTTATTACGACCATATCCACGACTTAATACTGCCGGATTATGTCCATTTTTCTTTATTATATCGCACAAACTACTAACTATTACTGTTTTCCCAGAACCACCTGAGGTTATACCACCAATAGCAATAATGAATGGGTTTCCATTCAATTGATGGGCATATGGTTTTAAATAATGATAATGCGCTATTCTATCATAGATCCAACTTATTGGTCTCAAAAATAATTTATGAAAAATACTGGGACGACCATACCAAAATTTAGGTGTTTTGAAAAAAAACATTACCTTACTTCCTGATATCCCTGACAAACATTATATTTCTTAGGAAGTAATATGAAAGATAATAAAAATGCGATACAAGCAAAACAAAGACTATAGAAAAATGTGTATTTATAGCCAAAATTTTCCCAAATTGCGCCACCAAAGTTGGACGCTATCCAATATCCTAAACCCAATAATAGTGAATAAATTCCTATTGCTGTTGCCCGTAAACGGAACGCCACTTGTTCACTAATGATAGTTATAAATAATCCTTCGATAGCTGCTAACTGTCCTCCCCATAGAAATGCTCCAATATAAATACAACAAGCACTCATATTTACAATAAAATCATCACCAAAAACTTTAAAAATATCAAAAACAACGTTAGGCATATAATCTGCAATAAGAAATAATATATCGGCAACAAACATTAAAGACATGCATACTCGAATAAATCTACCTTTGCCAAATTTATCTGCACAAATACCTATAGTAAAAGCTAAACAAATTTGACCCAGGTTAACTATAGTACCAACTGTACAAGCAACCCTTGCATTGACAAAATGCTCCATATATATTGGAAATAGATGTTCTGTAAAGTGTCCTAATTGAAACACTAGAGCTAAAATCATTAACTTCCAAAAAGAAAAATCTAATGATCTCAAATATTTTCTTCTAAAAGGATTATCTCTTTTTTCAGAATGCTCGACATTGGTAATATGTTTAGTTTTTACAAAGAACAAACAAATAGCAGCAATAATTACAGGAATAATAGCACATTTGAATACATCTCTGAAATTCCCAGAAAAACAACCAATCAAAGTAACAGCAATAACTCCTCCAAGTAAACCACCTATTGTTTTAACTGAGCGTGTAAACCCAAATGTCTGGCAACGAAGATGTCTAGGAGTTAAGTCAGCAATTAATGCATCTCTCGGAGTAGCTTGCATACCATTTCCTACTCTCTCACATAATTGAGCTATTAAAGCACTGACAAAACCTTTTATCACTGGTAAAAAAGATCTAGCCCCTAAAGTTATTAAACATCCTATCATCAACAATAATTTTCTTTCACGGAAAAAATCACTGATTGGACCTGCGAATACTCTAGTAACAAATGATATGCTCTCCACCATTCCATCCAAATTCGTAATTTGATGAATTGATAACCCTAGGTCATTTTTTAAAAACAGACTTAACTGACTATATACCATAGTGGTAGACATGCCTAAAAATAGACCAAATAATGATATTGGGAATATACCTTTTGGAATACGTTTGAAAATAGAAAAAAAGCCATTGAAACAATGGCTTGAGACTGAAGATGCATTATCATTTAGAGATTGTTTCTCATATTTCGATTCTGTTAAGACATCCATTTATCATTCCCGCCTGCATGCCACTTGTTGTATTTCTATCACAGATTATAATCGCTGTCTATGATTTTATACAAATTTAAATAAATTGTAATTTATAAAACAATGCAAATAGTAACGCATGATAAAGAATAGGTTCTCACGTTCACTACGTTCGCTCAGAATGACGTAAGGTGCGGGAAGTGTTCGTTCAGAATACGGAGACATATAGTCTCCGCCTCCTCCGTTTATTACGGGTGATCCATATAATCGCCCTGTCTAGCGTCATTACGAGGAGCGGAGCGACTTGGTAATCTATTGTGCCATGAAATACCAATAGAGATGTTTGAGTATGTTAATAGATTTTATGCTTACTACACTCGCTCAGAATAACACAGAGTGGTTATGTGTTCGCTTATAATGAAGGAAAATTGTAAATGAGGTTCTTCCAAATTATCACTAAATAATTATTTTTTATATTTTTCAAATAGTTCATCTATTTTTTGTTGGAAATTATTCTTTGTATCTATTTTAATAATAATATATGTTTTATTGTTATCATGAATAACATTGCTATGATTATTCATATTCAAATTAGGTAAAAATTTTTTCATAATTCTAAGTTGCTCAGCGCTGGAATAAACAAATACAATATTATATGGACTATTTTTAATAGATTCTATTTCATTTTTAGAAAAATTATCTTTATCTAGAGATAAAACATCAAACTGATCACTATTAGTTTTTTTGAATAAAATAGACTGATTTTTAAATTCATCATCAGTTGTTATAAGGTAAAATCTTCTCAAAAAGAATCTAGAATCACAATAACTTTTTGGAAACATTTCGTTAAAAATTTTTATTGCTTTTTTTATGTATTCAGTATCAATAGTTTTAGAACTATTTAAATATTCTTTAGTAAGGTCATGTAATGCGTTGGCAAAGCCATAAGTACAATATTCTTCTTTTTCCCAATCTACTTTTTTTCCTGAAATCTCTTCTTGTACTATAATATTACCTAAAATTGCTGCTAATGCCTCATTCAAAATCCAACTAACTATTTTGGCATTAGGTTCTTTAGTTTGAATAACTTTATTTTCAAATTCTTCTCGTCCTCCAAAAGCTAAATCTAACATAGCATGAGAAAATTCATGTGCGATAATGCTTATTCTGGAAGCCATAGAAAGATTATTATTCAATGGAGGTTCACTTATCAAAAACAAAGTATTTACTGTATTTCCATAAATAAAATTATCTAAACAAATGGCTGAGGCATAGTTAAAATTTTTACTAACTCTAGAATAAAAAATATTTAAATTTATTTTCTTAGTTACGCCATAGAATTTAGCAATTTTTTCAAAAAGATTTTTATAACGACTAAAATACTTTTGTAATATTTTTAATTCTTTTTCTATAGACTCCTGTTCTTTATTCTCAATTATAAGGTTATGAGTCTTTATATAATTCCAAAACTTAAGTTTATGTAAAACAGGATGATTTTTTCGCAGAGTCCCTTCAAAAAAACAATGCATTTCTGCTGCATTATCAAAATAGCGATAGTCATTACAGGCCTCCCAATTAATATTTTCTGGAAAACATGGATCATTATTATATCCTTTAGCATACCAATAACCTTGCTCTGTAAAATTTAAATTAATTGATGTTATTTGTGCATTGATAATTGGACTAATTGATAGTAATAATAATATTGATTTAATTTTCATTAGTTTTTCCTGTTAATGTATTTAATAATTTTTCTCTCGAATATCCATTTAATAAAAGTATTTTAGATATCTCTGTAAACAGTTCTTTCCATGCTAAACAATAAGCTCCTTTATTCTTAAAACCATTTTTAGAACTATAACGTTCTAAAATTCCTCCGCCTCCCCTACATACATATTTAAAATAACAACTTTCACATTCTAAAGGAATATATTCATATGCAGAATTTATTTCATCGAATATTTTTAAATTAAATATTTCCAAGAAACTATCAAAATATATATTTTTATTTGTATCCATGAAATCATTACCTATAGAAAACAATTCATCTGCAGGAGAAACATCACCATTAGTATAAACAGTAATAGTTGGAATTGAATTTATACAGTTTTTAAATCCAAATTCTAAATTAGAGGCTTTGCCCAATAATGCATTGATTATACTATCGAAAATACGAATATAAACACTATAATCATTATATTCAAACCAAAGTTTTAACCATTTTTTTAAATAGATACTGATACTGTTAACATATTGTATAGAAGGTATTGTATCTTTAGTATAATCTCTTAATAATATATCTATGTGCTTTATTCCTAGCTCTTGAATTATATATGTAAAAATATCGTGCGGAGAAAAATTAGGATCTGCAACTATAAGTAAACCTGGATAAAGATTCTCTGATAAACATAATTTAATATTTTTATCTACAATATTAAAACTACCTTTACCATTCTTCAATTTTCTATGAATATTTTGATATTTCTTAGGTCCATCAATACTAATTCCTAAATGTATCTTATAATATTTGAAAATTTCTATCCACTCTCTATCTATCAATATACCATTACTTTGTAAGATTAGTTCAAATGGAATGTTTAAATATTTCTTTATATAATCACAAATACTACAAAACTGTTTTTTATTTATACATAACGGTTCTCCTCCATGTAAAGAAAACATTATATTATCAATTTTTGATATATTATTATACTCCATAATACGTTGACACAATTTCTCTATAGTGTCTAATTGGATATATGTAGGACGAGGTTTGTGTTTAGATATAATATTTCTGAAATAATAGCAATAATCACATTTTAATGGACATGCTTCCGAAATTTTTAAGATAATATTAAAATTAGAGCTCATAATTTCTTCAAATTATATTCCTATATAAAAAGGGAGAAACATTTCTCCCTCTAAATTATTTACCAATGTATTGATTTTCCCCAGATAGTTTTTTTCCAACCTCTTTTCCCTTCCTCTATTGAGTGGAAAAGAACCTTATTTCCAATATTATTTTTCAGCTCTTTAATGTCAATTACTAAGGAATTTAAAAAAATATTTAAATCTAATGAATCATTATTTAGTTGATATAATGGCAATTGTTCCTTTATTGCTTGTGATAGAGTAATGTTACTAGAAATATTCTGTTTTTCAAATAAATTAGGAAAACTTTCGTTTAATTTTACTTTTTCATGAACTATGTTCATATTATCAGTTACTAGTTCATTAATAATATCTCCACTACTAATGTAATATATACAAATGGATATTCCTACTATTATTTTCTTCATATTGAGCTCCTTTCATGTCAACAATAATTCTATCTTGACAAATTCAAAACTTAATTGCAATATTTTTTACGATTTATCGTAATATTTTTTAATATTTTTACTATTTTAAATCATTTAACTCATTAAAAATCAATATATTTTATTTTTATATTAATAATATAAACACAATTTTATTACGATATATAATAATGGATAACAAATTCTTTTGTTTTTATTCTATTATCCGGGTGGATAATTCATGATTACAAGCAATTTAAAATGTCTTATGTCACAAAAGAAAATTACCATAAGTAGATTAGCTGAAGAATCTAGATTATCTCCTGATACTATCGCAAGAATCAGACGTTCAAAAAAAATTGGAGAATGTAAATTAAATACACTTGAAAAAATCGCAAAAGTTCTGAACTGTAGAATAAAAGACCTGTTTGAAGAAGAAAAAGACTATTAACTATGAGTTTTTATTATAGAATTCTTTAAATATCAATTACTTTTATTAATTATACTCGAGTAATATTGTCTAGCTCTTTCTAAATCTGATGCGGTATCGATACTAATCGGTGAAGGTTTATCTAAAACAGAAATACCTATTGTCATATTATTTTCTAGTGCTCTTAATTGCTCTAATTTTTCTGTTTTTTCCAATAAACTCTGCGGTAAATTCACAAATCGCTCGAGAGATTCCGATTTAAAACAATAAATACCAACATGATTATAATAAGGACCATTATATGGAATAACTGAACGACTAAAATATAGTGCTTTCCCACTTTTTGATGAAGTAAAAGAAATTACTGGTTTTACTGTACTGCTTAATTTATAAGATTCATCAGTAATCAAAGTCGCTAATGTTGAAATATCATAATCCGATTCTTTTACTATTCTATCTGCCTCTCTGATAAATACAGGATCTATAAAAGGCAAATCTCCTTGTAAATTGATTATATATTTATATTTCTGTTTAACATCAAAAATTTTCCAAGCTGCATATATTCTATCTGTTCCCGAAGGTAAATTGGGATCAGTTAATATTGCTGTGCCACCTAATTCATTTATAACATTTTTTACTTCATTATTGTCACACGCTACAATTACATCTCCTATTCTTGCTCTAATTGCAGATTCATAAACGTGTACAATCATTGGCTGTCCGCCTATATCTTCCATAATTTTACCAGGCAATCTAGTTGATGATAAGCGTGCAGGAATAATAATTAATGTATCCATATTATTTCCAAACTTTATAATGGTGCGGTCGAGAAGACTTGAACTTCCACGAAATTTCTTTCATAGCGACCTCAACGCTACGCGTCTACCAGTTCCGCCACGACCGCATTCACAAGATGCAAATTATCATATTAAATAAAAAACATCAATAAAGTTTAAATTACATAATTACACTAAGTTTATAGAATCAGTATTATAATATTTCTTTTTTAAATCAGATGCGGCTTCTAATACTTTTGTTAATCTTATATCAGGATTAATTGCCGAAATAAAAAAAACTTTTTTCTTGTATTTTTTTTGAAAGATATGCTTTAAATTAGTTATTATATTATTATCAATGATATCCACTTTATTAAAAACGATAATTTCAGGTTTTTCTTTCATTTTTGGATTATATAATTCCAATTCTGTTCTAATTCTTTCATATGCATTAATTGGATCATTTTGGCTAATATCTATTAAATGAATTAATCCGAAACATCTTTCTGTATGGGCTAAGAATTTATCTCCCAGACCTTTTCCTGCATGTGCCCCTTCAATAAGTCCTGGAATATCTGCTAACACAAATTCATATCCATGATTTCTTACTACACCAAGTTGAGGGATTAATGTAGTAAATGGGTAATCAGCAATTTTAGGTTTCGCTTTTGTCGTAACTGATAAAAACGTAGATTTACCAGCATTTGGCATACCGATTAAGGCAATATCTGCTATTAATTTTAACTGTAACCAAACCCACAACTGTTCTCCTAATGTACCTTTATCAGCTCTTCTTGGTGCTTGATTAACGGATGATTTAAATCTTGTATTGCCTCTTCCTCCTTCGCCCCCTCTAGCAATTAGAACCTTTTGTCCCTCTTTAGTTATATCAGCCAGTGAAATTTCTCCGAATTCATCTAAAATTTCTGTTCCGACTGGAACTTTTAAAATGAGATCATCTCCTTTTGCGCCATAACAGTTTGCTCCTCGACCATTTTCTCCTTTTTTTGCTTTAAAATGCTGCTGATAACGATAGTCTATTAGTGTATTTAGATGTGAACTTCCAACAAAATAAATATCTCCTCCTTTCCCGCCATCTCCTCCATCAGGTCCGCCATACTCTAAAAACTTTTCATGACGAAAGCTAAGACAGCCATTTCCACCATCACCCGCCTTCAAAAAAATCTTTGCTTTATCCAAAAATTTCATTTATTAACCATATTATCAGGATAATAATTATAACATAAAAGGAAAATAAATTACATTTAGCTATTAACTTATAGTTATTGAGATTTATAAATAAAAGTTATAGAATAATCTAATATTTGGAGTTAATTCATTATGACTAATCTTATTATGCCTAAAGGTACGGCAGTTTGGCTAATTGAGAATACAGCTTTAACTTTTGAGCAAATAGCTCAATTTTGTGATTTACATATACTTGAAGTTCAAGCTTTAGCAGATGAACAGTCAGAGTCTAATATAATAGGGGTTAATCCAATTGATCTAGGACAATTAACAAAAGAGGAAATCGAAAGATGTACAAATGATCCTCAGGCCAGATTAATGAAATGTACTGATAAATTTCCTGAACTAAAAAAGATTAAGTCAAAAAGAAAGTATATTCCGTTATTAAAACGTAGAGAGCGTCCTGATGCAATTGCATGGTTGATAAAATTTTATCCAGATATGAGCGATGCCGTTATAGCATCTTTAATCTCAACTACTAAGAATACAGTGGCCTCCGTTAGAGAGAAAGCTCAGTCTCGCATGGGGGAATTTAAGCCAAGAGACCCTGTATTACTAGGATTTTGTACTCAAATTGAATTGGATAATGTTTTAATGAATTATAAGAATGCAGATAAAAGTATAAAATAATGCTAACGATTATAGTATTTGCTCTTATTACATTTTTTTTAATTATCAAATTAAATAATATAATTGGTATTAGTATTGGTTTTAAAATAGAAAAAGAAAATCTAAGAGATTTTGCAAAAGAAGAAATAAAGGAGGTTATAACATTAGATAGTAAAGTTCAATTAATAAAAAAACATTATAAGTCGTTTGACTTAGACGATTTTTTACAAAAAGCTCAAAAAGTATTTGAAATTATATTTAAAGCTTACGCTCAGGAAGATAAACATATTCTAAAGGATTTATTAGCACCTAGAACCTATAAAGCCTTTACTATGGCTATAGATGATAGAAAGAAAAGGCATGAAACATTAGAAGGAAGTATTGAATCATTTTCAAAGATTGAACTCTTAGATGCTGAAATTGCAGATGATAATATACTTGCTACAGTCAAATTTGTTACTCAACAATGTACAGTCTTAAAAGGAAATGATGGAAAAATATTAGAGGGTGGTACTGAATTCGTTGAAACTCATACTGATGTATGGGTATTTTCTAGACCTATATCATCAAATAACAATAGATGGTTATTATATGAAATAAAATCAGAGGATTAATTGTTACAACTTGCAATATATCATCCTCAGATACCTCAAAATACAGGTACATTATTAAGATTGGTATCCTGTCTTGGAATTCATTTAGATATTATACGCCCGTTAGGATTTATATTCAGTAGTAAAAAATTAAAAAGAGCTGGAATGGACTATATATCGACAGCAGATTATGAAATACATGATTCTTTTCAGCATTTTTTTAATAAATATAAAAATCGTCGTATTATTGCTATGGAAGCAAATCAATGTTCTATAGCGCATAATAAATTTCGTTATTTAAAGGACGATATTCTAGTTGTGGGTTCAGAACACTATGGATTTTTATCTGAAGATTTAAAGCAATTTTCAGAAACAGTAAAAATTCCAATGATGCCTAATCGCCGTTCAATTAATATGGCAATTTCAGCATCTATGATTTTAGGTGAGGCTATGTCTCAATTAAATATTTTCCCAGAATTATAATCTATATTAAGTTTTTGATTACTAATCACATATATAATATTTTTAGTGAGATATACAGAGAAATATTTATGGAATACCCAAAAATTGGACAAATTCTTATGAATAAAGGAATTCTATCAAAAGAACAAATTATTTTTATAGAAAACCAAAAGTCTGATAAATTATTTGGGCAAAAAGCTATAGACTTAGGATTCATTAATGAAGAAATTCTATTAGATGTATTATCAGAAATTTATCGAGTAGAAGTTGTAAATCTTGAATTTTCATATATAAGTCAAGAAACTTTAAACCTATTACCTAGCCAAATTACTTTTGATTACTATGCAATTCCGTTTTTTGCAAACAATCAAATAGTAAAAGTAGCTATAACAGATCCAGGAAATCTTATTGCTATCGATAAAATACGTAACGCAATCAAAAACAGAAAAGTGATGTTTTACTTAGCTAAAAAAAATGAAATTTTATATTTTTTAGAAATTATAAAGAGTAAAAAATATGAAATAGAACAAGATCCAATATTGAAGTTAAATAAAATTATTTTCGATGCATTAGAACTTAAAGCTAGTGATATTCATTTTGAGACTCAAGAAAATTATATAAGAATAAGATTTAGAATAGATGGAATTTTAACAGTAACACATAGTATAGATAAAGAATCTTGGCTGAGAATAAGAACAAGATTAAAAATTATTTCTAATTTAGATATTACAGAAAATAGAAAGCCTCAAAGTGGTCATACTCGTATTTATTTAGCAGGGAAAACTGTAGATTTACGTATTTCTACTCATCCAGGAATTTTTGGAGAAAATATTGTTTTAAGGATATTCGATTTATCATTAGGTGTAAAAAATTTGTCAGACTTAAACTTTAATTATGATGACTTTAAATGGCTTAAAAATATAATATCTTCTCCTAATGGAATTTTTCTTATTATTGGGCCAACTGGCTCGGGGAAAACAACTACTCTTTACGCTTTACTAAAAGAAATAAATTCATCAAATCTAAATATTATGACATTAGAAGATCCAGTAGAATATCAAATCGAAGGGATAAGGCAATTAGATTTACAGGATGAAGGAATCATAAGTTTTGCTGATGGTATTAAATCAATACTTAGACAAGATCCCGATATTATATTGATCGGTGAAATTAGAGATGAATCAACTGCCTCCATGGCTGTAAGAGCCGCACTTACGGGTAGACTGGTTATAGCGACATTACATGCTTCTTCTCCATATGAAGGATTACGTAGACTGATGGATTTAGGATTAAGGTTATCAGATTTTTTACCTTCATTGCTTGGGTTCTTCTCGCAAAGACTAGTTCGTTATAAGAAAGAAAATATATACTCTGGGCGATTCCCGATAACAGAATATATAGCGTTTAATGAACAAATAAAAATTAAATTACTTAAATACAATGACATTTTAAATTTTAAATTAGACCAAACATTTAAGCAATCCGCAGAAATAGCATTAAATAACCGTTTAACCGATGTAAAAGAAATAAGAAGAGTCTTTGGTCATGAATATATTTAAGTACAAAGCTATATATAAAAATGGAGATGAAAAATCTGGTATCGTTTCAGCAAATGATACATATGAAGCGTATCATAAAATATGTAATAAAAAACTTTTCCCTATTAATGTATCTAGAATTTACAAAATCTCATCTAAAATAAATATAGAAGAAATTTTAATGTTTTTTTTACACATCGATTTTCAGTTAAAATGTGGAGTTAAAATAAATGAAGCTATAGATAGTTTTATAGATAGTCATACTAACAATGTACTTAATGTAAAGCTTTTAGAAATTTCTGAATCTTTAAAATCTGGGAAATCTTTAGGGGAATCTTTTGAAAGCTCAATTTTTGATCAAACAATAATAGATCTTATAAATGCGGCTGAAAAAACAGGAAATATTTCTGAAATTATTACAAATATATTATATTTTTTTAAACTAAAAACCACTTGGAAACATAAAGTTAAATCCGTTCTAGCATATCCCTTATTTATAACTTTTTCAGCAATTATTATTATGTGGTTTTGTATAGTATTTTTAGGGCCACAGGTCGTTTATTTTACACAAAATTATACAAATAAAAATATTCCGTTATTAACAAGTATAGCTGTTGATTTTTTTCCTTATTTGTTTGCTATATGTATTGGTCTATTATGCATATTTTTGATATTAGCTATTATGTTTTCAATATCTAATCGGTGGAAGAGAACACTATATAACTCATTATTAAAAATTCCTAAAATAGGATGTATTTTAAAAACAGTTGCGATTTGGCAATTTTGTAAGATTCTACAAATAAGTTTAACGGCCCATTTAGATTTTATTAATGCAATGGAACTTAGTATTAAATCTATTCATTATGAAACGTTAAAAGAAGATTTTATTAATATAAAAACGAAAATTTTATGTGGATACAAAATATTTGAAGCATTTTCAGAGTCAAAATATATTCCTTCTAATATAATAACTGCAATTTATGTAGGGGAAGAAGGAAATAATTTACCTGAAACTCTACTTCATATTTCGGATGAATTATACAAAGATACTATATCTAAATTAGAAACGTTGGGAAAATCATTAGGTATTGAATTAACACTTATAACCGGTGGAATTTTCATATTTATTTTATACAGTTTATTTTACCCGCTTTATAGTTATGTGGAAATTGTTGAATGATGAAAATCATAGGAGAAAAATACGAAGTAGAAAAACTTTCTAGAGATATTGTTATATTAGATAAAAATGTTGTAGAGTTTCGTTTAGAAAAAATAAAAAATTGCTCTATTATTAATGCCTATAGAATTTATTTATATAAGAAAAAATATAGTAAAGATTTTTTTAAATTATATTGGAATAACATTCTATCAAGTTCTGAAAAATACTTGCAATGCATAATCATAAGAGAACGTTGGAAAAACTGTATTCTTATGGAGAATGCTATTGCATCATACTTAATACAAAATAAAAAAATAGGATTTAATGATGATTGGGTGTATATAGGCTACCATGAATTTACTGGAAATCGTATTATTGTAGGTCATGGAAAAGGAATTATACTAAGCAGATTTATAGACGATGATATTTATCAAGAAATAGAAAATACAAAACTTTATATTAAACGACTCGGGATGACATATCCTAAACTTTTTTCAACTTTTAAAGATTTGAAAAACTATAATTATGTAAATTTTAATGAAATTATCTCTTTTATAAATACGAATAATAACTTACTACCTATTTTTTCGAAAAACCATCGAATTTTGGAATATTTTTTATACATATTAATATCATTATTATTTGTTTGCTTAATAAGCATTTTCATTGAATTAAAAAATTACAAATCTACTTCTTTTTATTATCCAACAAAAATTAACAATGATAAAATAAACATAAAAATTTCTGAAAACAATTACGAACAATTAAATGCTTTATTACAAGCTCTTAAAGATAACATTGATTTTTGGAAAATCGATAAATTTTGTAAGAAATATAAACTTAATATAAAACAAATCGAGTTAAATCAAGAAGTTGCAAAAATTATAGCAGATGTTCCTTTAAAAATATTAAATCAAATAAAAGAAGCTAAGTTAGAATACGCTACTTCAAATGATTTTGAAAAATTTTTAGATGAAAACAAAAATATTGAGGTCAAATTATGGTTAAAATTAAAATAATTACTTTAAGTGTAATATCGCTGTTTTTATTTATCATTTGTATATATCAATTTTATAAACTTGAAACGATAAGGAATAACTATAAATATACAAAAGAAAAAATACATGAGATTTATAATTTAAAGAAAGAAATCGGTAAAAATACATTTTTAAAATCACAAAAACAATTGTTTAAAATAAATTCTAAATTAAGAAAAGATGTACAAAATATTTGTAATAATATGAACATTAAAGATATAAAATTCAAACAAAATGGTCAAAATATTTTTTGGTTACAACTTAATACTTATGATGAAAAAATAATATATAAATTGATTTATAAAATTAAAACCGAATTAGGAGGGATAATAACATTGAATAATTTAAAAATGTCATTAAAATCTGATAACCAAATAAATACAATTATGGAATTTCAAATATCTTATCCCCCTAAAAATTTAGAGAAATTTATTCATATAAAAAAATATTCTCAACAAAAATTGATGAATATATTTCCTAAAACATTGCATAATATATATCAATTAAATGGAATTAATCATTATGATACAGCTTATATAAATGGTCGACCTTTCAACGTAGGACAATGTATAGGCGAATATCAAATTCATAAGATTTATGATAATTTTATTTTACTACAAAAGAAAAAACAAATACAAAAAATATTAATTGATGATAAGTGGGAATAATATTTTTCAGATAATTAAAATTAAATTTTTGAAAAATTAATAATATATTAATATATTTAATTTAATATAATAATAAAACTGATACAAAGGAAGATAAATGAAGAACTCAGAGCAACATCAAAATTTAGATGGGAAATTTGCACGCTATATTATAGTAACAATATTTGTATTAATTACTTTAATTATCATTATTTCTATTGCAAAAAGTAAAAGTAAAACCGTAAATAATAACTTGTCTTTAAATGTAGATACTTTTCGTGAAGAAATAATTTTTGGAGATATTAAAATTAAACTTAATAGCGATATTTTTTCTCATGAACAGTTACAAAATGAGATAAAAGAAAAAGATCTTATTGATTTCTTAAATGCTAATATAAAAAAAGGAGATACTATAATATACACGAGTTTTGATATTGGTGTTCAACAGTTATTAATGGCAAAATTAGTGTCTCAATCAGGCAAGGTATATGTTTTTAATCCTATTGAAAGTTATTCAAATGCAATAGCATTTAGCGCAAAAATTAACGGGTTCGAAAATCGTATTATGACCAAGTCAGTTTCTGTATCAAACAAAAAATTCGATGGTTTAATTGTATATAAAAATGGAACATCAGAATCTGATGGAATATTACATGAAGCTAACTATAAATTATCAAATGGATATAACGCATTAAAAGTAAAAGTTTCAACAATTGATGAGCTTTGCCCACAATTACAGAATGTAAATTTTTTAAGAATAAGTGTTACTAATAATGTATCAAAAATAATACAAGGGGCACAAAATTTAATTAATCGTTCGCCTAATATACAAATTATTGTAGACTATGATGCGGATAAAACAAAAGATCTGACAGCTATAGAACAACTGAAAAAGCAGGGATTTAATATGTATATATTAAGAAAAAATGCAAAACTAGACTATTTAATTGATATAAATAAAATTGAAGAACATCAGGCTATACTAGTCATAAAAAAATAGTTGCTATATTTATTCTTGAACTAGAATTTACATTCTATAATAAAAATTTATTTGGCACAAATATATGGGAATGCCTATCAAGCTAAACTACAGGCAGTAGATACTTGTGTTAATAGTTTGTTACCTTAATTGATAGGATTATCGGCAAATCAAATTAAGCAAGAGTTAGATGGTGTATGGATGTCACCGCCTTTGATGAATTTGCTAGCGACGATAGGAGAACTTTCTATGGATAGTGGTTCCAGAGGATATAATAATTTAACGCCAATGGATGCGTCACTACGTCTTGAACAAATGAAAGCTGATCCATAAACTCAAAGAATTCTAACGAATCCGCACGATCCTAGATATAAATCAGTGCAATCAGAGTTTAGAACTCTCATTGCTATGAAAAATGGTGAGGGATATTAGGCATATGAGCTAAGGGATAAATTATACCTCTATGTTTTTATATATAATTTTTTATTAATGATCACTTGTTTATTAAACATTTTTACGTTAATCTGTGAAATATGGTAAACAGATTTAGCTAAAAATGATTAAAGAAAGAGAAATTTGCCCTGAAATTATCAATAACCTTTTTAATGGTAAAGTTATCATTATATACGGTGCTAGAAGAACTGGTAAGACAACCTTGGTAAAACATATTTTAAATATGTATAAAAAAGAGAAAACAACTAAGTATTTTAACTGTGAAGATTTTGAAACAAAAAATCTAATTGAAACAACCAATACAGAAACTTTGTATAATATGCTTCACTCTTATGAATTAGTTGTGTTTGATGAAGCTCAGATATTGAATGATGTGGGTTTAATCTTAAAGATTATTCATGATTTTATGCCAAATTTACAAATAATAGTCACGGGGTCATCAAGTTTTAATTTAATGAGTCAAGTGGGTGAACCATTGGTAGGTCGCTCCCGTACATATACCCTTTACCCATTTTCAGTTCGAGAGCTAGGAATGGATTTTGTACAGATACAATCCAATCTGGAACATATACTAAGATTTGGTTTGTATCCGAGTGTAATAAATCAATCTGATAAATATGCAAAAGAAGAATTAATAGAGCTGAAAAATGGATATTTATATAAAGATATTTTAGCGCTTGAGAAAATAAAAAACTCAAATACTCTTATAAATTTATTAATTGCTTTAGCTTTACAAGTTGGAAGTGAGGTTTCATATAATGAATTATCCCGAACATTAGGAATTAGCACAGTTACTGTGCAAAAATATATTGATTTACTTGAGAAATGTTTTGTAATTTTTGTTTTGCCAGCTTTTAGCAGAAATATTAGAAAAGAAGTTGGAATAAAATCAAAAAAAATATATTTTTATGATATAGGAATAAGAAATGCAATTATTAATTCATTTGCCCCATTGAATTTAAGGACAGATGTGGGAATTTTATGGGAAAATTTTTGCATAGTCGAACTTATAAAAAAATCTAATAACTTACGTAAGTTTTCTAATAATTATTTTTGGCGAACATATGATCAACAAGAATTAGATTTTATTGAAGAATATGATGGTATTTTAAATGCTTACGAATTTAAATATTCTCCAAAACAAAAAGTAAAAACACCTAAAATTTTTATAGATACTTATAACTCTAAATTTCAAGTAATAAATAGAGAAAATTGGTATACCTATTTGAATTATTAATTTTGACTTTAAAATTTATTTTATATAATATAATTTTGTAGGGAATGAAGAGACACCTTATTGAAAAGCTCGCAGGTCTCAGTAAATAAGCCTTATTATTTCCTCGTTCGTACGATTTAGTAGGATAAGGTCGTAGCTAAATGAGCCTTAAGGCTATGGATAATCTCGCGAGAGATCAGTTTAGTTAAAATCTCCTAAAATTCAATTCATTGATAGGTATTCTGTTATTTTAGGGATAAGAAAAAGTCAAAAATCTATTTTTCATTGCTGAAAATCTTTGATAAAACTCTAAAATTTCAGAATTATATCTTGCTATAATTAACGTTATTAAGATATTGTTACTCTAGCATTTTGCTAGCAATGTTTAAGATAAAAAATGTAAATTAATTTACAAAAAAACTTGATTTTTTATTTAATTGCCCATATATTATATACGAAAATGATAATGGTATTATTTTCCGGGTATTGAATGCCTTATGCAAGGGTTCATCCTGATGTTATGTGAAATGCTTTTAGGTTTCACGGTTAGAATTTGCCTATGAAAGGGAATTATTATGTCTAAAGTTATTGGTATAGATTTAGGTACAACCAACTCTTGTGTTGCTATTATGGATGGAGCAAATCCTCGTGTCATTGAAAATGCTGAGGGAGTAAGAACTACACCATCGGTTGTAGCATTTACTGATAATGGCGAGAAATTGGTTGGACAAGCGGCAAAACGTCAAGCCGTAACAAATTTTAAAAATACGTTCTACGCTATTAAAAGATTAATCGGAAGAAGAGCGAATGATGAATATTTGAAGAAATATAATGCTCCTTACGATATTATAGCTGCAGATAATGGAGATGCCTGGGTCAGTTCTAGAGGAAAAAAATATAGCCCAAGTCAAATCAGTGCGTTTGTTCTACAAAAGATGAAAGAATCTGCCGAGAATTTTCTTGGTGAAAAAGTTACAGAAGCAGTTATTACTGTTCCAGCCTATTTTAATGATGCTCAAAGACAAGCAACCAGAGATGCTGGAAAAATTGCTGGATTAGATGTACTGAGAATTATAAACGAGCCAACAGCGGCGGCCTTAGCTTATGGTTTAGATAAGAAAAATTCGGGTTTAATCGCTGTTTATGACTTAGGGGGAGGTACTTTCGATATTTCCATTCTTGAAATTGGAGATGGAGTATTCGAAGTTAAAGCAACTAATGGTGATACATTCTTAGGCGGAGAAGATTTCGATAAGAGAATTATTGATTTCTTAGCTGATGAGTTCAAAAAAGAAAATGGCATTGATTTACGCAATGATAGTATGGCTCTTCAGAGATTAAAAGAAGCAGCAGAGAAAGCTAAAATTGAATTATCAAGTGCTATGGAGACAGAAATTAACCTTCCATTTATTACTGCAGATGCAACAGGTCCAAAACATTTAACAGTAAAGTTAACTAGAGCGAAATTAGAATCATTAGTTGATGATATTATTAAAAGGACAATAGAGCCTTGTAAACGTGCTTTAAAAGATGCAGGAATAACAGCCGGCCAAATTGATGAGGTCGTTTTGGTCGGAGGTATGACTCGTATGCCTAAAGTTGTTGAATGTGTGAAAGATTTCTTCGGGAAAGAACCTCATAAAGGTGTAAATCCTGACGAAGTTGTAGCTGTCGGAGCAGCTATACAAGGAGGTGTCTTAAAAGGAGATGTAAAAGATGTTCTTTTGTTAGATGTTACTCCATTATCTCTTGGTATTGAAACATTAGGTGGAGTGTTTACAAGATTAATTGATAGAAATACTACGATTCCAACTAAAAAGAGTCAGATTTTCTCAACAGCTCAAGATAACCAGAGCGCTGTTACAATCAGAGTGTTCCAAGGAGAAAGGGAAATAGCTGAGCATAATAAATTGCTTGGACAATTTGATTTGACCGGTATTCCTCCAGCCCCTCGTGGTATGCCTCAGATTGAAGTTACTTTTGATATTGATGCTAATGGAATAGTTCATGTTTCTGCTAAAGATAAAGCAACAAATAAAGAACAAGCTATTAGTATTAAAGCATCTGGGGGATTAAGTGATGAAGAAATCGAAAAAATGGTTAAAGATGCTGAGGCGCATGCAGAAGAAGATAAAAAGCATCGTGATTTAATCCAAGAACGGAACATGGCCCAAGAAATGATTAATGGAGCTAATAAATTACTTAATGAAAATGGCGATAAAATAGCTGAAGATTTAAAAGAGAACATTAAAACTGAAATTGAAAATGTCCAAAAAGTCTTGGAAAGCGAAAATATCGATGAAATTAAACAAGCTTCTGAAAAATTGATTCAGGCTATGTCTAAAGCTGGAGAGGCTATTCATAAAGCTGCTCAGGATACTGCATCTCAGCAGAATAATGGAGAGCAAGATACACAGCAACAATCATCATCAAAAGATGACAATGTTGTTGATGCAGATTATGAAGTAAAAGAAGATAAATAATATTGTTTAAAAATTAAAAAGGCATGCATTTTGTACATGCCTTTTTTGCATTAAAATCAAAGGATTTTATCATGGATTATTACCAAACATTAGGTATATCGAAGTCAGCAACGGATGATGAGATAAAAAAAGCTTATCGTAAAATGGCTATGCAATATCATCCCGATAGAAATAAAGGTAATAAAGAAGCGGAAGAGAAATTTAAGGCTATTAATGAAGCGTATGAGACCTTAAAAGATCCACAAAAAAAGGCAGCGTACGATAGATATGGGCATGATGCCTATAATAATGCATCTAATGGGGGTGGATTTAATCCTAATGCTGGAGGATTTCAGGATTTTAGCTTTAATTTTGGAAGAGGCGGTAGCTCAGCATTTTCCGATATTTTTGAAGACTTTTTTGGTGGTACCATGGGTGGAATGGGAAGTACTCATGAGGAAATGCGCGGTAGCGATCTTAGATATGATGCAAGTATTACATTAGAAGAAGCTTTCCAAGGAAAAGATATTGAACTTAAATTACGTACATATGTAAAATGTGAAGATTGTAAAGGTACTGGTTCTGAGGGAGGTGCTAAACCAAAAACTTGTCCATCTTGTAATGGTACAGGTAAAATGCGTTTTTCTCAGGGATTTTTTATGGTTGAAAGAACCTGTAACGCTTGTAATGGTACAGGACATATCATAGAAAATTCATGTAAAAAATGTCGTGGAGCTGGTAGAGTTAATCAATCTAAAACAATTAAAGTTTCAATTCCTGCTGGTATTAATGATAATACTAAAATTCGTTTATCTGGGGAAGGTGAAGCTGGTATCCGGGGTGGACGTTCAGGTGATTTATATGTCTTCGTTTCTATTAAACCTCATAAATTGTTTACACGTGATGGAAATTCAATACATTGTGAAGTTCCTATTTCCATTGTAACCGCTACATTAGGCGGAGAAGTAGAGGTTCCTACTATAGATGGTAAGAAAGCTGTTGTTAAAATTCCAGCAGGCACACAATCTGGACAAATTCTAAAACTCAGAGGTAAAGGAATGACTATAGTTCGTAGTTCTATACGAGGAGATATGATGGTTCATGCTATAGTAGAAACACCTGTCAATTTAACAGAACATCAGAAAGAATTATTGAGAGAATTTGATAAGGATAAGAAAACTCATCCAAAATCTGATGGATTTTTTGCAAAAGTAAAAGAATTCTGGCATGAATTGTGAGTGTTTATAGATTTATTTAAAAATAGTAACTAGCGATTCGATTGTATTTGCTTTTATTCGGAAATAATTTCAAAGAAATCTTGTCGTTTTTCATATTTTGTTTTTAAGATTTCTGTATATTTTTTGTTAATAAATCTATCACTATTTCTATTACAAAAAAATTAATAGTTCAATGACAAATTAAGCTGTATAAATTTTGTTAATTATTGAAAATGATTCAAGCTCAATTTTTAAAATTTAAATTGTTTTCACAAATATATTTCCAACAACAGTCATTACAAATTTTTTGAAAAATCTCATATGTAATATTTTTTGAGAAAGCCATCTTAATTAAATTTAAAGAGACCTTATCCCCTTGTTTTATCTTCAACATTTTAGAATAATTTTCATCCAATAATCTTATATTTTCTTCATCTTTACATTTTCCACTTTTGTTGTTAGGGCAGACTTTACATAAACTATCAGATGAATCTATAACCTCTATTACTGGTGTATCCGGATTAGCATGTAAAAAATCAACCGCTTCCTTCATGTTTTTTACAAATTCATTATTATACCCTTTACCTTGGAAACTTTGTAAACATACAAGATGATGTGCTCTTAATTTGTAGAATATTGACATTTGAAATAACTATAAATCATTATAAAAGATAATAACATTTTTATAAATTCACTTAACAGAAAAGGTTGTACACCTAATTCAAATGCAACTTTATATCCACAAAAAATACTTAGTTGTAACCATCCTGTAAAGAAAACTACTAATGTTCCTAAAAATATTCCCATAGCAACATTAACAGCATGCTTTTGACTTTCCCAACAAAAATTTGAAATAATACTTGCTAATATAAACCCTAAAAAATATCCTCCAGTCGCACCAAATAAAATATGTGCTCCACCTGAGGCTTCTGCAAATACCGGTAAGCCCAATGTGCCAGCTACCAAGTAAGCCATTACGGAATATATTCCTAGATTACCAAATAATGCTGAGAGGATAAATATTGCATTAGTTTGCAATGTCAAAGGTACGGGCACCCAAGGTATAACTAAATACGACGAAATCGTCAAAAGGATTACTCCAATTGTAATTGTAAAAACAATACTTGAATTCTTTTCAATAGACTTCGCTAACATAATTATTCCTCTTCAATGCTTAAAGTTCCAGATTTTATTATCATAAAATTTTTTGAAATTTCATCAAAAAACATTAAATCACCATTATCATCAATACCTTTTATCTCACCATAATATTCACAATTAGTTTCATCATCAAAAACTTTTGCTTTTTTACCTATAAATAATTCCATATATTGTAAAAGAGCGTCTTTTATGGGGATATTATCTACTGTTTTTCCTGTTCTTAACATTACAACGATTTGAGATATAATATTTTTAATCATAATGTCTATTGTATCTTCATGAAATATATTACCTGTTTCCTCTCTTAACGATGTCGCTTTCTGATCTATAGAATTTAATTTTTTACTTGATAAATTTACGTTTACCCCTATACCGATAGTGGTTTGCCTGCTATCTAAGTTTGACTCTGATAATACTCCACAAATTTTTTTATTATTTACAATAACATCATTTGGCCATTTAATCATTACATTATCATTTTCAAGATATGGTTTGATTATATTAGAAACTGCAATTGCAGCAATTTGTTCAAAAGAAACACCAGAATGTGCTGTTAAATCCAAAGCGCTATTGGGTACATTTAGATTTGCATAAATGTTACCAGGTTCTGATGATTCCCATTTTCTATCATGCGATCCGACACCATTTGTTTGAGTTTTTGAAGTAACTAATACCCAATTGTTTGTATTATACATATCAATTAATGATGTATTTTTTGAATATGTATGAGTTGAATCTATCACATTAAAATGCTGTCTATTTACTTTAATACCTTCTATATCAATAAACGCAGGAGTAACTATACCAACTGCGTATAAATTTATAAATAATAATGTGCAAATTATAAAAATTAATTTCTTCATGTTTATATCCGACCAATAATTATAAATTATAACCTAACATAATACATAATATTACGCAATTAACTATTATTTTAATAATCGAATTAATATATTATTTACTTTAGCGTACCATAAATAATTGATGTTATTGAGAGATATTTGTATAATGAGATCTATATATTTTTAATGACATTTCCGTTATTCTTTGCAAAGAATGATTATAAATAACTCCAAAAAATCTAGCTATTTCTTCTATTTTATTTTTGAGTTGGATTTCAGCGTAATATTTTTCATTACTAAATAAATATGGTTTGTATGTCTTAAAATTCTTAACTTCTATTAATAAGTCTAGCTTATCTCTATTTGTAGGATCTAGAATACAACAAAATAGACCTGCCGTCTGTGCTATATATTCAATACTAAAAATAGATGGAATTCCATTATTTTTAATTTCATAGAAGATATTATTTTTACTTGTATCTATAATAGCTCTCAAAACTCCATTTTTCTTATCACAAAAATGAATACCAGTTAGTAATTTCATAGGGAATTTTTGAGGCAGTAAATCTATAAATTTATTAATCTCTTTTTTCGATAATGAGGCTGGCATTACTTCCTCCAAATGCAAAAGAATTGCTTAAACAATATCTTACTTTCTTATTTTCGGATAATGCTGCTAAACCTGTAGCATTACACATAATTTCTCCATCTATACAATGTGGTATAAGGTTCTTTTGTTTGTTTATATCGGATAGCATTAACCAGCAAAGACCTAACTCTGTAACGCCTGCAGCACCTAAAAGATGTCCTGTTAAGGCTTTTGAAGAAGAATATTTAATTTTACTATCTTTAAAAATATTATTTATTGCTATTAATTCCATTTCATCATTTTGAATTGTACCAGTACCATGCAAATTAACATATTCTATTTGTTGAGGAATTAATTTCGCATCATTTAATGCTCGAAACATTGATAATTTTGCTCCTTTCCCGGAAGGATCGGGAGATGTTACATGATAAGCATCACTGGATTCCCCTATACCAACTAAATTTATTTCACCAATTTCTTTAGTCAAAATGAATAGCGCCCCTCCTTCTCCTATATTAATTCCATCACGATTTTTACAAAAAGGATTGGTTTTTTCATGAGCATATGCACCTAAGGAATCAAAACCCTGAATTGTAAATTCACACAAATCATCTGCTCCACCTACCAAAACAGCATCACACAAATTATATTTAATAAAATTACGAGCTACCGCAAAAGCTTTAGCGGTTGATGAACATGCTGTTGAAATTGTATAGTTTGGTCCTCTTATTCTTGTAATATTTTTCATAAATTCAGTTAATATGCCACATTCTAACCATTGGGGATTTAATTCTTTTGATAAAATTTTTGTTTGGAAATAATTTCCGAATAATTTTTCAAACTTATTTAATCCGACATTATTACTTCCAAGAACCATGCCTATTCTAGAGAGTTTATATTTTTTAGTTAGCTTAATCCAATCATTCTCTATTTGATTAAAACAATGTAGCAACAGTTGATTAACTCGTATATTATATTTATTATTAGCGATTTTAGGTAGAGTATTATTAATTTGTCCAACATAAATTGATTTATCTGGTTTTATCTCTCTTTTAACCAATTTATTTCTGTTTCCTATTATAACATTTCTCCAAATTTCTTCTTTAGATTCACCTAAATTATTAATTATACCTAAAGTTAGTAGTTGCACTTTATTTACCTAAAATTTTATTTACAAATAATATAAAATTAATATAATTAATACCATGATTAATAAGAATATACTATTCAAAAAATGGACTACATGTTACGATATTAATGAATTTCAAGCTAATATACCATCATCTATTAAAAGAGGATTAAGTGACATTAGTAAATTAGCTTTAAATTCCGCTTTTAAACTTCATTTAGAAAACAAATCACCTGTAGTTTGTGCTACACGTTATGGATGCCAACAACAAATATTTAAAATCAAAGAACAGCAATCCTTATGTGATGAATTTTCTCCTACAATATTTAGTAAATTATCTAACAATGTTTTCGGTGGAATTCTAATGATATTAGAACAAAACAATCTTCCATATACTACAATTTCTGCAGGGAAACAAACATTCGAAATGGGATTATTAGAGTCATTTTTACAAATTAATGATAGAATAACATATATATATGCAGAAGAAAAGGCTCCATTTCCTCTTAGTACTTTAAGAAGGTCTAAATCTATGGCTTTTGCTCTGAATATAGAACATTCATCTGAAGGAAATTTTTCTCTGCAATTTCATAACAGAATTAATAGAAAAAGCAAAAAAATCGGTGATTTCATTGGATTTTTAAATAATCCTTCAAAATGTTTTGAAACCAATTATTTTACAATAGAGAAATTATAATGGATAAAAATAATATATGTAGTGAAATAAAATTTCTTATCGAAAAAATTTTTGAGTTAGATAAAGGAACAATAAAAAATAATACAAATCTTTTGAAAGAAGATTTAGACTTAGATTCTATAGATATTTTAGAATTAGAATTAAATATCAAAAAAAAATACAACATAAAATTAGAAAAATTACCTAAAGAAGCTTTCACATCTATTGAAAAAATGGCTGAATTTATAATTGATTATCAAAATACAATGTCCGATATTAAATAAAAAGGACAAACTATGGAGTTAAAAGAAACAATAGTAAGAAATATAGAATTTGGAGATATAGATTTAACAGGAGCTATGTGGCATGGTGGTTATATAAGGTACTATGAAGATGCCAGATGTCACTTGTTAGATAAGCTTGGATTTTCTTATGAAACAATTTTAAATAATGGATTTCAAATTCCAGTGGTATCATTGAAAATTAAGTTTATAAGACCATGCCATTTTAATCAAAAAATATCTATTACAGCTGAAATCATGCCATCAGAACATATGATAATAGTTAAACATGAAATAAGAGATTTTTTAACTCAGGAAAAACTTTCGACGGCACAAACAAAGCATATGGCTTTTTGTAATGAGACTAAAACGGCTCTTTTTCGTTTACCTGAATTTATATTAGAAAAAATTGGAATTTGAGATGATTAAAAAATTTTGGTTAATATTCTTTATCTTTGACACTATACTAGCAAATAATAACGAATTACTAGATAAATCTTCCGTATTTTATGATTGCGACAGTTATATTCAAGAAGGAATGAAAGAAGCAATAGTTTACGATGATATTACAGTAGAATGGATAGATTCTCGTTATCCATTAGATCTGAGAAATTCATCTTTATTTGAAAGTCTTCATATTGATGGAAATAAAATTTATAAAAGATTAAAGCCTAATCATTGGATAGTCGCTACATGTGAAATTTTAAAAAGTAAGGGGGCTCGTGGGTTAAATAGAGAATGGAAAGGAGATGTCTTTAGAAATATCCATGCAAATATTTTCATTCCACTGTCTTATACTAACGGAGATAAAAATTTATTAGAATTATTATTACATAGAGCTATATCAGTAGCTATATACAATGTATTACAAGAAGAAATTAAGCAGTATGTTCCGGAAAAAGCTGAGTTAGTCAAGCTTAAATGGATTAATGATATTATAATTGACGAGAAAAAAATTTGTGGAATAAAACCAGATGAATTTGTAGACAATGATATTGTGGTTAGTTATCAATTCGCTATAAATATTAACATGCCTAAAAATGAATTACAAAAAATTGATCAGCCAGCAACTTCCCTCTCAGAAGAATGTAATAAAAATTTTGAACATAATCAGATTCTTAAAAAAGTTATTATAGAACTAATTAAAATTCTCAATCAATATAAAAACAACTTAGATGAATTGGATAAATTGTTTTCTGAAAAAATGGCATTTATCGGCGATGAGGTAATAGTATATGATGCTGAGCCTGGTACTAATCTAGAAGGAGTACTTGAAAAGATAGAAAAAGGCAGAGCTTTTATTCGAGCTAGTTCTGGAGACTTATTAGTTATTAATCCTGGATATGGAATTTTAAGAAAAAAATAATGTTAAATGAAGTTTAGCGAGGTTAATGATATATAGCGATCGTTCTCTCTATCTATCGTCATTTTAGCGAACACACTTCTACATTTCATTATTCTGAGCGAGAGTAATGAGCGTGAGAATCAACTTTCGTATTTAACACCTCTGTTTACGCTTCGGTATTGCAATGGATCACCACGTCACTTCGCTCCTCGTGATGACAACACATGGCGTCATTTAAGCGAGTGCAACGAGCGTGAGAATTTATCTGCGTCCATTCATCATGATACCATTTGTATCATGTTATGGATTATCAAGTAATAAGAGGAAGATGCAGAGCCTATATTACATCGCGTAATGATTATGCTAGATGGCGAAAGTTCATCATAATGGCGAAAAAAGGAAGTTTTTCTCGCAATAATTTTAGAAGAAAGGAGAGCTCACAATTATGAGCGGTAGAAGAGATGGAACTTATACTGTCCAGGTAATGCCAAAACAAAAAAGTTCTTTATAATGGCGAGAAATAAGTAGGTTCTTGTAACAATGCAAAAAATATAAAAATCCATAAAGCGCCAAACATAATAACGTATTTTCTTAAAAATTTACTAACATAGAACAATTATTCATGTACAATAATATATGTTTTTTGATAATATAATGTATAAATTATTAGGGAAAAAGAAATGTCTTCAAATAACCCTTGGGATGAAGATATTCATCCAGAGAATCGAAATAAAACTTTTGATTTTATGAAAAATGTGAAAAAAAGTTTCAATATAAAACCTGAAAATAAGGTAATTAAAGGTAATGAGTGGAAAGTTATTATCCTATCTTTTATATTTATATATCTAATATCAGGGTTTTATCAAGTGCAACCTGATCAATGTGGAGTTGTCTTGCGTTTCGGGAAATGGGTCAGAACTGTAGGTCCAGGTTTGAGATACGTCATGCCTTTCCCTTTTGAGAACATTATTTTGCAAAAAGTTACAAAAGTAAATCAAATTGATATTGTAAATAATAATCAATATGAAGAAAATCTAATGCTAACAGGGGATTCTAATTTAGCTAATATAAGTTTCAGTGTCTTATGGAAAATTAAAGATAATGGTGTTGAAGATTTCCTATTTAATGCTAAACGTCCAGAAATAACCGTACAAGCAGTAGCAGAAAGTGTAATGAGAGAAATTGTTGGACAAACTCCTTTCACATATGTTCAAACCGAAGGTCGTAGTGATATTCAGAATAAAGTGAAGAATAGTTTACAGTCTATTATGGATGAATATAAAATGGGTATAGAAATTGTTCGTATAGAATTACAAAAAGTAGAACCTCCAGCATCGGTAATAGACTCATTCCGAGATGTGGAACGGGCACAAGCAGAACAGCAAAGTGAAAAAAATAAAGCAGAAGCTTATGATCGTGATACTCGAGCAAGGACAAGAGGATTAGTTGCAGAAAAAATTAATAATGGTGAAGCGCGGAAAAGAGGCATTATCGAAAAAGCAAAAGGAGATGTAGCAAGGTTTTTATCTTCATATTCTCAGTATAAGCTCGCTCCAGACATTGTAACAAAAAGACTTTATCTGGATACAATGAAAAATATCTATAAAGATATTAAAAAGATTATTGTAGATAGCGATGTTAAAGCTATTCCATATCTACCATTATCTGAAATTAGTAAAAAAAATGAGGAGATTTCTCAATGAAAAAATTTTCAGTTGTTATTTCCATTTTCATATTATTTATGATTAGCAGTAGTTTGTTTACCATCAGTCAGATAGAACAGGTTGTAATAACTCGTTTAGGAGAGCCTGTTAGGGTTATAAAAAATCCAGGTCTTCATTTTAAAATACCTTTTTTGGAATCTATAGCATTTTTTGATAAAAGATTAATGAGTGTTGGGTTATCAGCTTTAGAAGTTACTCTTGGAGATAAGAGACGTATAATGGTTGATGCTTTTGGAAGATATCGTATTACTGACCCATTAAAATTTTATCAATCAGTAGGAAATGAAAGTGGAGTATTGACAAGACTTCACCCTGTCGTTTTAGGTAGCTTAAGTAGCGTATTGGGTAGCTTGAGTCTGTCTTCTCTGCTTTCTGATAATAGAATTTCTGCTATGAATAAAATTAGAGATGAAGTAAATAAAGCAGCATGTGAATTTGGTATAGATATTATAGATATCAGAATTAGAAAAACAGACCTTCCTCCTCAAAACAGCGAAGCAATCTGTAAAAGAATGATTAGCGAAAGGGAAAGAGAAGCTAAAGAATTGCGAGCCAAAGGTGTAGAAGTTTCAAAAGTTATAAAATCAACGGCAGATAAAGAAAATTCAATTGCATTAGCTGAGGCAAACACAAAAGTACAGATTTTAATTGCTGAAGGAGAACTTGAAGCTAATAAAATTTATATAGATGCCTTTACAAAGGACAAGAAATTTTTTGAATTGTTTCAAACTTTAGAAGCTTATAAAGATGCGTTTACAAAAAATAATACTTCTTTTGTTATTTCACCAAATAATCAATTTTTTGATATAATGAAAGGCAGAGGAATATAAAATGCGTTTAGTTTTAATAATAATTAATTTTATATTGTTAATAGAAAGTGTTTTTTGTTTTTCTTTTAAACCGGAAACACTTATGTCAGCTGTTGTAGATATTATTGTTGCAGATAAAAATGAGGATACTTCTGATTCAAGTATCGTAAATGGTTCAGGTTTTTTTATCGATTCTACAGGATTTATTGTTACTAACAATCATGTTATAGAAGCTGCAGAAAAAATTAAAATAATTACAGAAGATGGAAATGAATATATAGCTAAAGTTATTGCGACGGATTCTCATTTGGATATAGCTTTATTAAAAATTGATTTAGAACCGAACTCTAAGGTACAAGTTTTATCATTTACAGATTCTGATAAAGTAAAATTATTAGATAATGTGTTTATTATAGGAAATCCATTAGGTATAGGGAAAAGTATCATTAATGGAGGTATTTCTGGGAAAAATAGAGATTTATCTAAGCTTACGTCTGAGTTAGGTTTAGACGGTAACTCTATTTTATTTTTTCAAATTAATGCCGATGCTTGTCAAGGTTATTCAGGTGGACCTGTATGCGATAAAAATGGGAATGTTATTGGTGTTATAACTATGCTTATGTCAGAAAATACTCGAGGTACAGGAATGTGTTTCGCTATTCCATCCAATTTAGCACAAAAAACAATTAAGCAGTTAAGAGAATATGGAAAAATGCAAAGAAGCTGGCTAGGATTTTCTGTACGACGGTTAGATCATGAGACAGCGAAATCATTGTTACATAGTAATATCGGCTATTATGTGGATAGAGTTGCAGATAATTCACCAGCTAAATCTATAGGAATAAATAGCGGTGATATTATTGTTAGTATTAATGATATTGAAATTTCTGGTAATGCTAATGTTGGTTATATATTAAATAATCTCCCTGTTGGAAAGGTTATTCCAATACAGGTAATTCAAAATGGGGGAATTGCAAGAAAACTTAGTATTACTGTCGCTCCTGCTCCTGAAGATGAGGAAATGTTTGTTTTCAATGATAATGATTCAGAAATTCCTTGCAAAAAAATAGGTAATCTACCATTTAGCGTGACTAATCTTATTCAAAGTATGAGAGAGGTCTTTAATATTCCATCTCATGAAAATGGAGTGTTAGTATCTTCTGTTGATCGTTCTGATACATATAATATTTATCCAGGATGTGTAATTAAAACGGTTAATCAACAAGAGATTAATGATGTAGAATCGTTTAAAAATTTAATAAAAAATAAAGATAAAATAGTTTTGTATGTTTATGATCCCTATACTAAAACATCTTTTTATACTTCTGTTCATATAGAACATTTAGATGATAATAACATTAGAAAGGGTACAACTATCAAAAATCAAATAAGAAGATAATCGGTGTTACATCATCGTATAATAGTAATTACAGGTCCTACAGCATCTGGAAAGACAGATTTTGCTTTAAAGTTGGTTGAAAATTTATGTCATTCAGGGCAACAAGCTGAAATTATCAATGCCGATAGTATTCAAATATATAAAGATTTGACTATATTAACTGCAAAACCCTCTGAACAAGATATGAAAAGAGTAAAACATCATTTGTTCGGTATGTTCGATGCAGATATAAAATTTTCTGTCAATGATTGGAAAATATTAACGGAACAAACTATAGATAATCTACTTAAAAGTAATATCGTTCCTATTGTTTGTGGAGGTACTGGCTTTTATATAGATGCGCTTGTTAATGGTATTTCTACAATTCCCAATATTCCAGAGAGCCATAGAAAATATGTTTTTGAGATTTTTCAGAAATATGGAAGGAATTTATTTTTTGAAAAACTAAAAAAAATAGATCCAGAAATTTGCATTAAATTACATCCAAATAATACACAAAGGATTTTACGAGCATATGAAGTAGCAACATTTACAGGTCAGCCTTTAACATACTGGTGGAAACAAAAAGAAAAATCAAAATACAATTTTGATATTAACATTATTTTGCTTCCTAAAATCAAATTACATCAGAGAATTATGTTTAGAATACAAAAAATGATAGAGATAGGAGCGGTTAGTGAGGTTTCTGAATTTTTACGAAAATATCCAAATTATAAGGGAGCTCTTTCTAAAGTTATAGGATTAACCGAAATTACATCTTTTTTAAATAAACAAATATCTCATGAAAAGATGATAGAATTAATGTACATAAAAACTAAGCAATATGCTAAAAGACAAATAACTTGGTTTCGAAACAAAATGTCTTATGCTAATAAAGTTATATACGATTAAAACAGGTAAATTTTATAAAATAAACTTAATTATACAAAAATATTTGTAGTAATAGTATAACAATTTTAATTTTCTAAAAATGTTATTTGTATAATCTTATTATTAGATATCTTGTAAAAGTCAAATTTCCAACCTTCTATCATTTTATTTAGAAAAAGCAAATTCAGATGAGTATTATCTTGATACTGATTTGATCAATACACTTAAAAATGAAGCTTTAACCGCATTAAAAAATAAAGATATATCTTTAGCTCAAAAGAAATTTATAAAAGCATTTTTTGGAAATATATATGTAGAGAATTTGTATTATAAAATAGTAAATACAACTTTAAATAAGATGGATATTAAATTTTTTTATGATGCTTCATATATGGGAGATAGGGCTGTTATTTTATACTTAATTGAAATATTTCCAGGGTCTTATTTTTGGAAAGAAATGAGAAAATTAATATATATTCCTAAAGGGCATTATTAGTTATGGTTAAGTTAATTAAATTTACTAATGTTAATTTCTAGGTATGTATCCTGGGTATTTACTCTAATTGCATGAACTGCATAATGATGAAAGAATTACTCCCTTGGGTTCAGGAAGTGATTTTTCAGATAAGGGATAATGCTATTATTCTCTTTATATTTAATATTATTTTTTAGATAAATTTTAATATTAGGAGTCAGATGGAGGAATGGAGTCAGATATGAGACCGCTAGGGGGTGTTATAATAGCGAATCTATCACCAAATGTTTTAGCATTATTTTTCTTTTTCCCTGGAATAGTCAATAAATAAAAATTTTTATTAAATCCTCGACCATTATCGGAATACCAAGCGACCGTTTCAATTAATAATTGGAGTTCTCCAGGTTGAATAACAAAATTTGCAAGAGTACCTTTTAAATTAGTTGTACTTTTATCTATACTAGAATATATAAGATTATCATTTACATTTGGTATTACCTTTTGGCTAACTAAATCATTATCAACATGTACATTCCATTTTATTTCAAATGAATTTGAGCCTGTTCCTTTAATACACATTATATATGTAGATAAATGAAACGGATATTTTTCTGTATCTTTAAGATTTGTTAAAGCAATTCCTGCTGCTTTTGAAATATTTACTAAATCGTCAATAGTTAAAGGAGACACATGACGTCCTTTTATGTTTAAAATCATTTGAGCAGTAAGTTCTGACATTTTTTGTAATTTATTTGATGTTCTATAAGCTAATGGTCCATCTGTTATGAAAAATAAAATAATAATCAAAACAGGCAATGAAAATGCAAATTCTATTAAAATAGCTCCTTTTTTATAATTTAAAAGATATTTCAAACGATTTTTTAAAACTAATAACATGTAATTAATATATTCAATAAAGTTTAAAAATATTTTAAAATACAAACCGTAGCTTTATAAAAAATTATGATTTCAACATTAATACGAACACTGAAACAACGTTGGATAGATGAATTAAAATTTAATAATAATTATTCTAAGCATACAGTTATTTGTTATCAAAGAGATCTGGACAATTTTTTTTCATTTCTTATGCAATATAAAAATAATGAAATAAATATTGAAATATTAAAAGATTTAAAAGTAATAGATTTTCGTGCATGGCTTTCTCAAAGGGTAAATAATAAATTTTCTGCTAGATCAAATGTAAGAGCGCTATCTTCTATAAAATCATTCTTTCGTTATCTTGCCAAATCAAAAATAATGGAATTACAGTCAATAAATAATATTCATAGACCTAAGTTAGACAAATTATTACCTAAACCTATTCCTGAAAATGATATTTTAGCATTTTTAAATGAATCTTTTTATTTCGAAAATGATCCTGATTGGATAACTGATAGGGACAAAGCCCTCTATACTTTATTATATTCAACAGGTTTGAGAATTAGTGAAGCTTTAAGTATAAAAACTAGAGATATAGGAACAGAAATTAAAGTTTTAGGTAAAGGTAAGAAAGATAGGATAGTTATTTTATTCCCTATAACCATACAAAGAATAAATACTTATATAAATTCATGTCCTTATGATTTAACAGAAAATTATTTGTTTGTGGGAGTTCGTGGAAAGCCTTTAAGGGCATCTAGTGTAGATATTCGTTTGGAAAAATTAAGAATTAGGTATAACTTACCTGAACATACAAGTGCTCACGCCTTTAGACATAGTTTTGCTTCTCATCTTATTCAGGAAGGAGCAGATTTACGTTCTGTTCAAGAATTATTAGGGCATGAATCATTATCTAGTACACAAATATATACAGACGTTGATGATTATAATCTTTTAAAAATTTATGAAAAAACTCATCCTTTAGAAAACTAAATCCTCTTTTAAATTTACTTGCATAACGATAATATCATTACAAATTTCTGGCATTTTCACTAATTTTAAGAAATTAGGATAATTACCATTTTGAATCATATTACATAAAGTATTTTCCTTATACTTTCCATACTTGTGAATTATAATGTAATTAGTTTTTGTTTGTAACAGAATTTCCTTTATCCGTTTTTCATCATAATATTTATTTAAACATTCATGGCAACTAATAATTCCTTCAGTGGATCTATGATATGGTACTGCGAGAACGCGATGTTTTGTATAATATAAAATTTTAGTTCCTAAATTACAGTTTTCCATTATTACAGCAGGTTTATCACTTAATTTATCAATAGCTAATGATATTTCTTTATACATTTTATTAGATAATTTATTGATATCATCTTTATTGTTGCATGGACATAGAATGGCTACAGGATATACAAATATTATAGTAAAAAATATACATATAAGTGTACGAAATAGTTTATAAATATGCTTTGTTAATTGATTTTCCATACATACATTTACTATTATAGGCAGTCCAAATAAAGCTGAATATGGCCACATACGATATGCAAAGCATGCCAGAAATAAATAAATGGTACTTAATCCTAATAACAACCACCAGACAATATTAATTTTAGTAACTTTTTTCTTTATTAAGTCCGAAAATTTGGTAATCATCGCTATGGTCGTTATAATGGTATAAGCAATAAAGATATATTTCCCACTTCTTATTAAAGGGCTTTGCATTTCAGATACATGATTTAACCAAATATGCTTTACATAATTCGAAATATTGCCTTCCATTCCTTTTAAAAATAATGGATACATAGAAAGGAAAATTACTCCAATCGTTACTGCCCATAAAATTGCATCACTGATACGACTTTTTCTTCCAACTAATTGCATGTTTATTACAAAGAAAGTAGCTATACACAAAAATAATGCTATATGTACAACTGAAATTTTATCATATTCTACAGGTTTAATGGAATAGAATATAAACATCATTAATAATAAACATACGAAATGCCAGTATTGCAAAATTCTATCTTGAAAGCAGTATTTTTTTAGTAAAGCATACGGAGCTAAAAGTAATAAAATACATATTGTCATAATATGAGAAGAGAAGTTATTTGTATTAGATATAAATATTATAAAACTGATAAAACATGATGTGAGTATATTTTGAAAATATAAGTTTCTTAAATTTTCTGTATCATTAAAATAAGCTATAAATAAAATCATTTGAGAAGCGATTATTACAATTAAAGTTTCAGGTGATATCCATACACATAATACAGCTACGATGGATGTTTTTATATGATTGATAACTGTATTTTCGATATTTACAATATTTCTTATTATACTTCCTAAATATATTAATAAAAATAACATGATAAATGCATGATGATCTGGTCTACCAAAAGAAAGATAACCAAATGAGAATAATGTACAACAAAAAATAGCAGATGTAAGAAATGCAGATAATCTTTTTTGAAATCTCAGAGAGATTCTAAATATTAGTAAAGCCGATATTAATTTTATAATAGGAGTAATGTAAAAACATACTTGTTCGATAGATTTATTTAGAGAATTATTAAATAGACTTAACAAATATGATGGAATTATTAAAAAGAAATCGTAAAATCGAGTCCAATGTAAATCCACGCCATAAGGATAATTACCCCTATTAATTATAGAATTATTTAAATCATGATGAATAAAGAATTCTTTCAAACGAATCATTCTCATATAATCGTCATTGTCTAAAAAAGATATTTTGAAGCCAAAATTTTGAATATATTGAATTATAGAAACACAAATACAGAGTATGCTTAATATAAATATTTCTGTCTTATTTGATTTAATCCAATTCATAATTATTCCTAGTTATTTTTATAGAAAATATATAAAAAGTATAAACAAATGATTAATAAGTAATATCAATAATAAAAATATATTGTTTTTTATTTAAATAATATGTATATAATAAAAATAGCCGAAATATAGAGGGAAATGATGAAATTAATTTATGCTACGTGTTTAAGCATGATAGTTCTTAACGTTGTTTCTGAAGATGATACTTATCAACCTAAAGTTTATGCTGATATTACTAAACAAGCTCAAGAACAGGCTGTAAAATATGATGGAATAAAATTATTATTTGGTCTTGGATATAGTTTTACAGATTTTAACGCATCATTGACTGGTAGAAATAATAATACCAAAAATAGTATGAATCACTTTATGTTCACTATTGGCTGTGATTATTCAAAAGCTCTAAAACACAATATCATTTTGGGAGCAAGTTTATTAATGGATATATGGAAAAAACAGAAAAAATCTAATTATTGGAGTGGCCTTAATGCCGATTACGATAGTGTTCGTGGACATCTTTATGGAGGAAATAAAGATGGAGACATACAGAATTCATCATTAATTCCCGAGATAGCGCTTAAAGCGGGATATATATTTAAATCATTAAAATCTTATGCCGGTGTTAAATTAGGAGTTGTAAGGTTGGAAGGAACCTATCGTTATAGAGTAAATAATTATGAGATGCATTCTACAAAATACAATGGATTCGCTCCTTTTTTTGGTCTTGTAGCGTTTAGAAATATTAACAATAAATTTGGCGTTATGATAGAAATAAATAAGTCATTAAATAAGAAATCCAAACGTAGTTTTGATTTTGTAGAACAACAAACAAAAATGGATTATACTACCGTAAGAGTGCTTGGTACAATACAAATGAAAAATTAGTTTGTAGTGTTTAGACACTAAATGTATAAATTTGATATTTTAAATATAACAATTTGTTTATTAAACCTTTAAATAAAGGGTAGCATTCAGCAAAATACAGCTTTTTATATTACAATTGAAAAAAATCGCTATAAAAATACCTTTGCGGTTGTTTCTAATAATTCCAATAACTTTTCTTTGTTCGTATATTCCTATACCACTTATCATTCTAACTATATATTGCAACGGCGAAAAGCGTAAAAAGCAGGATTAAATTGTTCTATATTCTGGTTTTAATTTATATGAGAATCAATTATTCTGCTAGCTTTGCTATCTATTTGCCATGTTAAGCTACTCCTTACAATGATGCTGGATGTATGGATTACCAAGCAATAGTCTAAAAAGACAAGCATATATTGTGTAAATGTAGTGTTATACTGAATATTTTCTACACGTCTTGCGTAATTTTGAGCAAAAACACTCTCCTCATGTCATTCTGAGCGATTATTCTTCCCCACCTTACGTCATTCTGAGCGAGAGCAACGAGCGTGAGAATCCATTCTTTATCATGGGATACTATTTGTATTGTGTTATAGATTACCACGTCGCTCCGCTCCTCGTAATGACGATGGAGAGAAAGCTCCTCTTGATAACGAAAAGTGGAAGAGGCGAAGTCTACCTGGCTTCATGCAATGACGTTAGAAGAAGGAGATCTCATTACCAGGCTGAAGAAAATATTAACTAATTTTCATTTTCCAAAATACTTTCATCATTTGGGGTTATTTGTGGAGTAATTTTTATTTTTACGATTTGATTTCGTTGTCGACGTAGAATTTCCATTTTCAATCCTGACAATACATATATTTGTCCGATATCTGGAATTTTTCTAATTTCATACATAATAAATCCGGCAATAGTTGATGCTGTTTTTTCTGGAATATCCCAATTAAATTGCCTGTTTAAGTCACGAATGGGTGCAGTACCATTAACAATAACACTACCATCACTTTGAATTTTTATATCATCTTCAGTGTCATTATTATCATATTCGTCTACAATTTCCCCAACTATTTCTTCTAAAATATCTTCTAAAGTAATACATCCTAATAAATCACCATATTCATCTACAACTAAAGCAAAATGTTCCCTTTTTTTCCTGAAGTTTTGTAATTGATCTAATAATGATGTAGTTTCTGGAATATACCATGGTGCTGAAATTAAATTTGATACTTTTATTTTGCTGGTATCTCCATTAGCTAACTGTAATGCTCTAAAAAATGTTTTTACTTTTAAAATCCCAATAATGTTTTCGGGATTGTCTTTCCATAGTGGAATTCTAGAAAAAGGACAATTACTAATTTCTTTGGCAATTTGAGATGGAGATAATGATATATCAATTGTTCTTAGGTGCTTTCTGTAAACCATAGCTCTATTTACAAAAACATCTTCTAAATCAAGAATATTTTTTAACATACTCTTTTTTTGTTCTTCATCTTCTTCATCTCCTTCTGATGAATGCATTTCGATAGCGCCTCGTAGTTCTTCATCAGACTGATCTTCTGTTTTTTGATTATCAATATCTATTCCGATTAGCTTTAATGACAGTTTTGCGCATCCTTCTAAAACCAACGTAATTTTTCTCATAAATTGTAGTATTTTTGATATGGACGGAGAAACAAATAACGCAAATGGAATAATAAATCTTATCGCTATCATTTTAGGGCAAATTTCTGCGTAAACAATAATCATAATAGCGACTACTGAAGTGCAAATAGTTCCCATTGTTGGAGATAAATATTTAAATGAATACCAAGTACTGAATGTAGGAATAAGAAAAGACACTAATTGATTAAGTACTAGAATAGTTTCTACGGATAGAGACATATCCTCTTGTAATGCTATTACTTTTTTTGCTCTTTCATCACCTTTCTTGGCTAGATGGTATAAATACGCCTTAGATGCTCCTGTAATTGCTGTTTCAGAGCCTGATAAAAATGCGGCAATAAATAGTAATATTACTATACCAATAATGAATAGTAGATGAATCATGAAAAATCCTGCTTGTTAAAGATAAAAATTAGAAAAGTACAAAGAAAACCACATAATCGATATTTTGGCATGCAGTACTTTTATGCTACCCATTTATAATATATATATTATATTGTGATTTGTTAATATGGTAAAGGGTATGAAATCTTTTTTTATATTTTTTGGGATAATTGGCGTTGTTCTTATTATAGTTTTGGGAGTAGCGTTATCCGTTGGGATACCTTCTAATTCCCGTGAAGTAATTAAAGAAATTCATATAAAATAAAAAATGCATAGATACTTAGAACTTTTTTCTGAAAGTTTGAAAAGTGAAAGGAATGCATCAAATAATACTATACAATCTTATATATTCGACCTAGAGGATTTTGTTAAGTCTGTATCTTTTGACCATAATATTACTTCCGATGAAATAGAGAATTATATAAGAGATTTGTTTCAAAAAGGATTTAAAACTTCTTCAATAAAAAGAAAAATGTCAGCATTGAAACAATTTTTTAAATTTTTATACTCGGAAGAAATTATATCTGAAAATCCAATGACATTTATCAGTCAACCGAAAAAAGTCAGAAGTTTACCCAAAATAATTACTGAAGAAGAAATAGAATTACTTCGTGAATCTACGAAATACTTATCAACCTATGAAGAACAAATCCGTATGGATTTAATATTGTATTTGTTATATGGTAGCGGACTTAGAGTCAGTGAACTAATTTCATTAAAACATAATTCATTTGTCGAAAGTAAATTTATTCGTTTAATAGGTAAAGGTAGAAAAGAAAGAATTGTTCCAATAGCCTCTAAGGTTATAGAGTTATTATCTGTTTGGCGTGAAATATGTAAAGATTCGATTTGGTTGTTCCCTTCAAGTAATCCACAAAAACATATTACACGACAGCGTATATTCCAGTTGATTAAACAAGTCACGAATTTATCAGGAATTGATAGAAATAAGATATCCCCACATGTTCTTAGACACGCTTTTGCTACACATATATTGGATCATGGAGCAGATTTATTAAGTGTAAAAAAGATGTTGGGACATCAAGATATTTCAACTACAGAAATTTATACCCACGTAAGCCGTAGCAAGTTAAAAGAAGTCGTAAACAAATTTCATCCTTTACAGCAAAGGAAAAAATATAAATAGAATAATTATTGATTTTTTATAATCAAACGCATAATATAAAGCTGTCCTTAATAGGGCTTTATTTTTTTGATAAGTTGGAGTTGAAAATGACTGATAAAGTAAATTTTGTACCTTTGAAAGACAGAGTTTTACTCAAGAGATTAGATCAAGAGGAAAGAACTCCTGGTGGAATTATTATCCCTGATACCGCTAAAGAAAAACCAATGGAAGGCGAGGTTCTAGCGGTTGGCAGCGGAGTTAGAGATGAACAAGGAAAACTTCATCCATTAGAAGTAAAAGTTGGCGATAAAGTCTTATTTTCTAAATGGGGTGGAAATGAGGTAAAAATTGATGGTTCAGATTACGTAATTATGAAAGAATCAGATATTTTAGGAATTTTAAATAAATAGGAGAACTGAAATGGCAGCAAAAGAAGTAAAATTTTCTGTAGAAGCGCGTAACAAAATGTTACAAGGTGTAGATACACTCGCAAGCGCAGTAAAAGTAACTTTAGGGCCTAAAGGACGTAATGTTGTTATTCAAAGAAGTTTTGGTGGTCCAAAAATTACAAAAGATGGTGTCACCGTAGCAAAAGAGATAGAGCTTTCTGATAAATTTGAAAATATGGGAGCTCAGATGGTCAAGGAAGCCGCGAGTAAAGCAAATGACCTCGCAGGTGATGGAACAACAACTGCAACAGTTTTAACTCAATCAATTGTAAAAGAAGCTTTAAAAGTTGTAGCGTCCGGAGTGAATCCTATTGACTTGAAAAAGGGAATAGATTCTGGAGTAGAGGCTGTAACTAATATGCTTGAAACTGTAGCCAAAAAGATTTCTACTAATGAGGAAATAGCACAAATTGGAACGATTTCTGCTAATGGAGACGCTTCGGTAGGTGAAATGCTTTCAAAAGCTTTTGAGAAAGTAGGGAAAGAAGGCGTAATAACCGTTGAAGAAGCAAAATCTTTAGAAACAGAATTAGAAGTTGTCGAAGGGATGCAATTCGATAGAGGATACTGTTCTCCTTATTTTGTAACAAATCCGGAAAAAATGACTTGTGAACTAGATAGTCCTTTCATTTTATTACATGAGAAAAAACTTTCTGTCTTGCAACCAATGCTTCCAATTTTAGAGAAGGTTGCTCAATCTGGACGTCCTCTATTAATTATTGCTGAAGACGTGGAAGGCGAAGCTTTAGCTACATTAGTAGTAAATAAATTGCGTGGAGGATTAAAGGTAGCTGCCGTTAAAGCTCCTGGATTTGGTGACAGAAGAAAAGCAATGTTAGAAGATATTGCTATCTTAACAGGTGGTCAAGTTATTAGTGAAGATCTAGGAATTAAATTAGATTCTATTGATATGAATATGTTAGGTTCTGCAAAGAGGGTCTTTATTGATAAGGATAACACAACTATCGTAGATGGAGCTGGCGATACAGTAAATATTGAAGCACGTTGTAGTCAGTTGAAGAGACAAATTCAAGATACTACATCCGACTATGATCGTGAAAAATTGCAAGAACGCTTAGCTAAATTATCAGGTGGAGTTGCAGTTATTAGAGTAGGAGGAGCAACAGAGCTTGAAGTTAAAGAACGCAAAGATAGAGTTGAAGATGCAATTAATGCAACAAGAGCCGCAGTTGCTGAAGGTATTGTTCCAGGTGGTGGTATTGCTTTATTAAGAGCAACAAAAGTACTTGCTAATCAAACTACTTCATCAAGCGATGAAAAGCTTGGTATTGATATTTTGAAGAAAGCAATACAAGCTCCTGCGCGTCAGATTGTTGACAATGCTGGTTTGGATGCCTCTCTTGTAATTGGAAAGATTCTAGAGAATGATAGCTTTAACTTTGGTTATGATGCTAGAAAAGGTGAGTATGGCGATATGTTAAAAGCTGGAATTATTGACCCAGTAAAAGTCGTCAGAATTGCATTACAAAGTGCCGCTTCTATCGCTAGCTTAATGGCTACAACTGAGTGTATGATTGCGGAAAAACCTGAGAAAAAAGAACCTCCTATGCCAGGTGCTGCAGGAGGAATGGGTGATTATGGATTCTAATCATCTTATTAAATCCTACAAGAAGAGAGAAGTAAATCTTCTCTCTTTTTTGTATCACGTTTTATTTATTATTATTTATATCTAAATTACTTGAAATATTTAAATAAATAGTTTTATATCCTTGCCCTAATTTTTTATAGGAGCCTATTAAAGCAATAGAGAGCAGGGATATTATAAGGACATATTCTATGAGAGTTGCACCCTTTGAAGGTTTATTTATATATTTATGCTTTACTTTCATTATTCCTACTCTCTTATTTAATAATATAATGCCACTATACTGTAAATTTTTAGTTAATATGTGTATATAAAAACGCGATAAATTCGATTATTATATATTTGTTTGTTATGAGTTGATAATGGAAATATTTTTAGATACTGCAGATATTAATGTTATAAAAAAATATAAAAATTTTATAGATGGGGTTACAACAAACCCTAGTTTAATTGCCGCTATTAATGGTAGTACTACTTATAAGATTATTGAAGAGATTTGTGATGTTATTTCCGGTCCAATTAGTGTGGAAGTAATTTCTAATACAGTTGATGAAATGTTTGTAGAAGGTAAGGAATTGGCTAAAATTCATTCGAATGTCTGTGTTAAACTTCCTTGTACTTTTGAAGGATTACAAGTTTGTAAGCAATTATCACAAAAAGGTATTTCTACAAATTTAACTCTATGTTTTTCTTCAACTCAGGCCTTATTGGCTGCCAAATGTGGTGCAACTTATGTATCGCCTTTTATCGGTAGAATTGATGACATAGGTCAAGATGGTATGGGGTTGATTGACGAAATTGTAAATATATATGATGTTCAAAAAATTGAAACTAAAGTGTTGGCCGCATCTATAAGAAATGTGAATCATGTTATACAAGCCGCATATATTGGAGCGGATGCCATTACATTACCAGAAAAAGTCCTCTCACAGTGTTTTTATCATCCATTAACTAAGTCTGGATTAAAGAAATTTATGCAAGACTGGAATAACAAGGATCAAAAGGATAATTCATGAATTTTTTTATAAAAAGTTATGGATGCCAAATGAATTTATATGATTCTCAAAGGATTGAGGATTTATTGTTATCAAAACAGCATTCCAAAATGGAAGATATTGAAAAAGCCAATCTTATAATTTTTAATACCTGTAGTATTAGAGAAAAAGCTGATGATAAATTATTTTCGGATTTAGGAAGAGCAAATTTATTAAAACAAACGAGTAAAGAAATAAATTTTATTATTATTGTTGCAGGATGTGTAGCTCAATCCAGATTTCAAGACATTTTAAAAAGATGCCCTTATGTGGATGCAGTTGTTGGTCCTCAGGATATTCAAAATATTCCTGATAGAATTGATGATTTAATACAACATCGAGATATGGATACGTTAGTATTAACAAAATTGGATCCAAAAGACAAATTTGAAAAATTTAATAATATATTTTCTTTTAGAAGCATATCAGAATTTTTAACTATTCAAGAAGGTTGTGATAACTTCTGTACCTATTGTGTAGTACCTTATACTAGAGGACGAGAGTTTTCTCGAAGTGTTCAAGAGATCGTATCAGAAGCTAAAAATCTAATTAGTCGTGGATGTAAAGAAATAACATTATTAGGGCAAAACGTAAATTCATATAATGGCTTAGGAGATGATGGTAAAAATTGGAGATTATCACAGTTATTATGGGAACTTTCCAAACTATCCGGATTAAAAAGACTACGCTATACGACATCAAATCCTAAAGATGTAGATGAAGATATAGCGAAAGCTCATAGGGATATTCCTATTTTGATGCCATTTTTACATTTACCTGTTCAATCCGGCTCAAATTCTGTTTTGAAGAAAATGAACCGCAAATATACTAGAGAAAAATATTTGGATGTTGTTAATATGCTAAGAGATTATCGCCCAGATATGGCATTTTCTTCAGATTTTATCGTTGGTTTTCCTGGAGAAAGTGATTCTGATTTCGAAGATACAATAAACCTCGTGAAAAGAGTAAAATACTCTCAATCTTACTCTTTTAAATACAGCCCTAGACAGCATACCCCAGCTGCAAAAATGGATAACCAAATAAGTGAGAAAATAAAAGCTGAAAGATTAAAAGTACTGCAAAATTTGTTGAATTCTCAACAAAGTGAATTTAATAAAAACTCTATCGGGAAAATAGAGCAAGTTTTATTTGTAAAAAAAGGACGTAATTCTAATCAAATAAATGGAAGAAATGAATATTTTCAAGCAGTTACAGTTAATACAGATAAGGCAGAAATAGGCGATATATCTAATATTAAAATAACTAATGTATCAACACATGGTTTAATAGGGGAATTAGTATGAATGCTGAAATTTTATTAGAAAATGGATTTTGGCCTAATAATATAAAAGATATTATTAATTCTGTAGCAGATGCAGTTTTTTCATCATTAAAATTAAAACATAATGATATCGAAATTTGTTTTCTCTGTACCGATGATGAAGAAATAAAAACTCTAAATAAAACTTACAGAGGTATAGATAAGCCGACAAATGTTTTGTCTTTTCCAGCAGAGCATTATAAGGAAGATGATGAATATCTTATTGATAGTTCTTATGAGAATCATGCAAAAGTTCCATGTATTTTAGGTAGCATTGCTTTGGCTTATGAAACAATAAAAAAAGAGTCTGAAGAACAAAACAAATCATTCGATGATCATTTGAAACATATGATAGTTCATAGTGTACTTCACCTTTTAGGATATGATCACATTAATGATGATGAAGCTGAAGAAATGGAAAAGCTAGAAATAAAAATATTAAATAGTATTAACATAAAAAATCCATATATATAAAGGAAATTAATATGACTTTAAGGATAAGAGAATGTTTAGCTAGAATATTTAAAAAAAAACAGGTTGAAGTTCCTTTAATAAATCGTTTAGAGAATTTAATAGAATCTGATTCTGAAATTTCAGAAGAATTGAGCGCTGATGATACTAGTGAATTGGCATTAGTTTCTAACGTGTTAGGACTTAAGGAATTAACAGCAGAAGATATTATGGTTCCTCGTGTAGATATAGTGTCAGCTAAAATAGATACTTCTTTAGAGGCTTTTATAGATATTTTTTCGAAAAATAATTTTTCTCAAATACCTATTTATAAAGATACATTAGATAATGTCGTAGGAATTGTCCGTGTAAGGGATTTTTTACCATATATTAATAATTCAGAGTCTTTTGATATTCATTCATTATTAAAAGAAGTTATTTATGTAGCTCCAAGCATGCAATTATTAGAATTATTAGTTGAGATTAGAGCTTCGGCCAATCATATGGCTTTGGTAATTGATGAATTTGGAGGTGTTGATGGATTAGTAACATTACAAGATGTAGTTTCCGAAATTGTAGGAGAAATTCAACAGAATAAAAGTATATTTCCCCAAATAATTAATAAACAAGATGGAAGTTTTGCTGTAGATGCAAAAATGTTGATTTCAGAATGTGAAGAAAAGTTAGGGGTAGATTTAATAAAACCTCTTATACATAAAGATACAGAAGAGATTAATTTTGAGACATTAGGTGGTTTAGTTATGTATTTGGCAGGTCGTATGCCTACTAGAGGAGAAACATTAATTCATCCTGCTGGCATAGAATTTGAAATTGTAGATGCAGATGCCAGACATGTAAAAAGATTAATTATTCGTAAAAGAGCGGAGAATTGAATAATTATATAGGAAATTTAATAATTATT
>CALXQM010000022.1 GCA_944390765.1 uncultured Alphaproteobacteria bacterium
CTTCTTTACCGCATTTCTTGATAATATTCCCTACTTTTGTCGCTCTTTCTGTCTGCAAATCCAATACATATTTCGCACAAAGTAACAATACCGGTATTACAACCGTCATCAGTATCGCTATGTAGCCATGACTATGATTCCTTTTGATATTCATAAAGGAGAACATCGATTTAAGTATTCTGTTATCACAAAGAATTCTTTTACTTTTTTTAAAATTCTTAAACAGCTTACTAAAATCTATCATAGGTAATCCAAAACTTTACAATCGAAAAGTTTATCATGAATTTATTAAATATTTGGTTAATATAAGTTGGAATAGATTCTCACGCTCACTACGTTCGCTCAGAATGACGCGAGAGTGGGTGTTCGCTCAGAATGACGAAAGGAGTGGAAACGTTTAGAATGACGAGAAAAGGGAAGGGATAATCGTTTAAAATAACGCAATATGTGAGAAATAATTGCTTGGAATAACGAAACTAAAATTTAATAATTCTAATGTTTTTTTGTTAATAATTAATAATACTTAGCTTCCTATATTAATAATTGCAATAAACAGCTTTAGCTGGTGTTGTAATAATTCCTGATATAAATTCAAGAAGAGTTGCAAAAGGCGAAGTAATTTTTGTAATACGAGATGGAGAAAATAAAAAACCTTGTCCTATATCTATACCTGCATTTAAAACATAATCTAACTGTTCATTATTTTCTATTCCTTCAGCAACAACTTTACAGTTAAACTCATGTGAAAGATTTGTTATAGATTTTAATACAGAGTAGAAATGTGTATTTCTAGGTGCTTTTTGAATAAATGTTTGATTAATTTTTACAATATCTATTGGAAAATCGCAAAGATAGGAGATAGTAGAATACCTTACACCAAAATCATCCAAAGCGATTTTTATATTATTTTGATGAAGTAATTTTATAACTTTTGTCGCACTGATAATCAAATTTGGATGAGTTTGTTCGCTAATTTCTAATACAATATTATTAGGATTAATTTTAAATCTATCTAAAGACTTCATAAAATTATTAGCAAACTTCAAGCTAATAACATCTTTTATAGTCATATTTATATATAATTGAAAATTATTAATGTCTAGCTCATAATTACATATACAATTAATAATGTCTAAAGCACTTGGAAATTCATTCTTATGTTTTCTATTATATAAGACCTCATATCCAAGCACTAATCTGTTATTTAAAGATACTAATGGCTGTAATCTTATATTATCAATCATTAAAAATTAACCTTTTTGAAAGTGATATATATAGTAAATTTTATTTACAATTTATCAATATCTTTCGAAAAATTTATTTAAAATTTTATAATTTATCGTTATATATGAAGGTCTTCCATGACAACATTGTGCAATATTTGGAGTTTTTTCCATCTGCCTTAATAAAGAATCCATTTCTTCAATTGATAATTTTTTACCTGCTCTTAAACTACCGTGACATGATATAGTTGATAGCATTAATTGAATTTTTTCTTGTAAAGTTTGAACATTACCAAAAGTTTCTAATTCATCCAAAATATCATTTATGAGAGGTTTTACATCACAGTGTCCTAAAATAGATGGCAAAGCTTGAATCATAATCATATCTGAAGTAAGTATCTCATATATTATTCCGAATTTGTTAATTAATTCTTTGTTTTTCTCTAGTAATTCTAATTGAGATTGTTTTATTGGATACATTTCTGGTAATAAAAGATTCTGAGATTCTAATTTAGAGAATGATTGAAGTTTTTCTAAAGTAATTCTTTCTGCAGCAGCATGCTGGTCAACAATTATTAGATTATCATTATTTGCAGCTACAATATAAGTATTAGCAATTTGATATAAAGGATTTCCTAAATCAATTTCATTAGAAGTATCTTGTTCAAATACAGTCTGTTCAGTATTTTTTTGTATTGATAATTTGCTCAAATTATAAGCTGTATATGGATTGTTTTCATCTGTCTTTTTAGGTTCAGATAAATGGTAATTTTCTATTTTATGTGGTTGATATATAGAAGCGCCAAAGTCTTTAGTATTGATTTTTTCGATTTTAGAAAAATTTGATATAGAAATATTAGATGGAACATAAGAAGCACTATTTTTATCTGAAAAGTTCTGGGAAATATTGTCATAAAAATTATGTATAGTTTCTGTGGTTGATTTTTTAGAGCCAAAAGAAGAAATTGCCTTTTTTAACTCCGTAATTAAAAAACTCCTTACCTTATCACTATTTCTAAATCTTATTTCTATTTTGCTTGGATGAGCATTAACATCAACATCAGAATAGGGTAGGGAAAAAAACAATATAGCAACAGGAAATCTTCCATGAGGAACTAAACCTGAATAAGCTACTTTTAGAGCTGATGTAAAAATTTTATCTTTCACAAATCTATTATTTACAAAAAAATATTGATATAACGACGATGATTTATTAAATGTTGGTACTCCTATAACTCCGCTTAATGAAAAATTATCCTGCTTGATATCAACAGGGAAAACATTTTCGAAAAATGTAGTTCCAAATATATTACAAATACGTTGATTTAAATTATTTTCAACAGGATAAGAAATAATTTTTTTATTATCCTCTTGAAAAGTAAAGGATATTTTATTAAACGCTAAAGCAATTCTATTAAAAGTTTGAAGACATGCATCACTTTCAGTAGCATCTGATTTTAAAAATTTCAAACGGGCAGGTGTTGCGAAAAATAAATCTTGTACTTCAACAGTAGTACCTTTTATTCTTGTTGATGGAAGTATGCTACATTGTTCTTTTCCATTTGATTGTAAACACCATGCTTCATTTGTATTTGAATTTGAAGATGTGATTGATACTCGTGCTATTGATACTATTGATGGTAGAGCTTCTCCTCTAAAACCGAAAGTATGAATATCAAATAAATTTTCATTTGATAATTTAGATGTTGCATGGCTAAGTATACATAGTTGTAACGAATCTTTATCCATACCAATACCATTATCACTAATAGAAATAAAACTTTTACCAGCATTAATGATTTTAACGTTTATTTCAGTTGCTCTGGCATCTATTGCATTTTCCATTAATTCTTTTATTACTGATGATGGTCTTTCAATTACCTCACCTGCTGCTATTTGATTTATTAAATTTTGAGATAATATTTTGATCATAAATATCTCCATCAAGTATAATAATACTGTAAATTATAATATCAATTTTTAATTTATTTACCAAATGTTTATAAATGTTTTTATAAGATATTTTAATAGTAATAGGTTAAGTGTATGAAAATTATTGTTTTAGGGAAAAAACTAGAAAGGTACCTGTTTGAAATTATAAAAATTTCAAATGTGATGAAAATAAAAATGGTTTTTTTCAAAGATAATATAAATACTAATATTGAATCTAATGATGTAATTATTACAGATGATGTTTCTATAAAGAAAATATCACAAGATTTATCAAATAAAATTATTACCGTTACTTTCTCTCCTAAATATAATAAAATTTTTAATAATGAAGAGATAATTACTGCTTCAGAAATTTCAAATATAATTGGATTATTATCTTCAGAAAGTTCTTTCCCAATTATTTGTGATGCCTTAAGTAAACAGATATTTGGTTTAGCTTTAAAAGTAGCAAAATATGATGCTACTGTTCTTATTTCTGGAGAAACAGGTACAGGCAAGGAAATTTTAGCAAAATATATTCATATGAATAGTGGTAGAAATAAACAGAAATTTATTTCTATGAATTGCTCAGCTATTCCTGAAAATTTATTAGAATCTGAACTTTTTGGTTATGAAAAAGGAGCTTTTTCTGGTGCATTTCAACAAAAAATAGGCAAATTTGAGGCTGCAAATAATGGAACTATTCTATTAGATGAAATTAGTGAAATGCCGTTAATTTTACAAGCAAAATTATTAAGGGTTTTACAGGAAAGAGAAATTACAAGACTGGGAAGTAACGATAATATAAAGATTAATTTGAGAATTATAGCAACAACGAATAAAAAACTCGAAGATGAGGTAGCTCAAGGGAGGTTTAGAGAGGATTTATTTTATAGATTAAATGTAATTCAAATCAATTCTCCTCGTTTGAATGATAGAGTTAATGACATTAAGCCATTAGCCAATTATTTTTGTGATAAATATTCTAAACATACGAAACATTTATCTAATGAATATTTAAACATGTTAGAAAACATTCAATGGAAAGGTAATATTCGAGAATTGGAAAATTTTATACATAGGGATGTTATTTTATCAGATGAAAATGAAATACTCCCTTTAACAATACAGAATGATATTTCCAAAAAGACATTATATGAGATAGAAAAAGAAGCTATATTAAATAGTTTAAGTAGAAATGATGGAAATCGTTTATTAACGTCCAAAGAACTTGATATTTCTGAAAGAACATTGAGATACAAATTAGCTGAGTACCGAAAAGCTATAAATGAATAAAATTTTTCTTAAATTTTATTTGTATTGTATATTTTTTATCTTCTATTAAGAATAAAATAAATTTATTATCAGTTTTTTGTTGTTTTAGTTTTTGTCTCTCGTATCTATGAATATGAGTTATCTTTTTATTGCTTAATGAGAAAAAAATATGAAAAAAGTCATGATATGAATAGGATTTATAGCATTTGATATGGTGTGTGGGATGATAAATCTGTATGATTCAAATGCAAATAATAATCAAATTATTAGAAGAGATGAAATAAATAATATTGCAAAAAAAAATGAAGGAATAAGCGAAGCTGAGCTTAGCGAAAGAGTTAATTGGCGAACAGTATGCCCTTCTTTGTTGATAACTGAGAATCAAGTAAGTGTTTTAATTAAAGAATATTTTCGTACTGACAATAGGATGATACAAATAGGAGATCCAATTGCACGTAGATATCCATTGCAAAGAGTAATTTTGGGATATGAACATAATTTATCACAAGGGTATTCATATCCGGTTCAGAAGTTATATGTACATATAGATGATATAGAATACGCAAATCAACAAGGAGATATTGTTTTAGATGATGAGTATATAGATGAAAAAAGCAAAATAAAACATCAAGAAAGGGTTGTAAATAAATATGAAATGGATGATAAACATCTTCAAGCAAGGCAGTTGAGTGAAATTTTCATTACAACAGAGAATGGAGAAGAGGTAATCGATGAAGCAAAGGTGAGAGAAGGTGAGCCATTTGTAGGATATCAAGAAATAGAACCAAATAAATGGAAGAGACCTAATGGAACAATATTTACCAAAAATGATGAAAAATCTTATGCGTTAATGCTTTTTAATCCTAAACAAATTGTGAGTTATACCAATAGCAAAGAATTTAATGGTAGAAAAGAGACAGTATTTACAAATGATGATGAAGAATATTTTTACGAAAGTAAAAAAGAGACTTTTAAAGATGAAGAATGGAAAAGACCTGATGGGACTCCATTTGTGAAAAGAACAGAGGATTGGGAAAGAGTTGCAAAACCGAAATCGCCTGGACATGTAACCCTCGATGAAGTAAAATATATGATTATTGAAAATTGGATAACTTTTGTATTTATAAAAAACCCTCTTCCAAGAGTATCGAATTATCCAATAGTACCTTATTCTATTTTCCAAATTTTTAAGAAGTAAAATAAAACGCCCTTTTGTTAAAAGGGCGTTTTACAGTTATTAATGGAGAAAATTTAATCTCTTCTTGAACCTAATAAACGTAAGATGTGTAAGAAAAGATTTATGAAATCTAAATAAAGAGTCAATGCTCCGAAAATAGCTTTTTTATTTGTAATATCTTGAGAATCGGATTCAAAATAATAACTCTTAATATTTTGTGTATCAAAAGCTGTTAGCCCAGTAAATATTAGTACTCCAAGAATTGAAATAACAAAATTTGTAGTAGAACTTCCAATAAAAATATTAACAATACTTGCTATAATGATACCAAATAGTCCCATTATAAGGAATGAACCAAATCCTGTTAAATCTTTTTCAGTAGTATATCCATAAATTACCATAGACAAAAACATAGATGCTGCAATAAAAAATGTCGAAGCTATACTTTCCCCAGTATATACAACAAAAATTGGCGCTAATGATGCCCCAATACAAGCGGAATAGATATAAAACCAAGTTGTTGCTACTTCTGCAGATATATGAGTTATACGGGCAGATAAATAAATTACAATACCTAATGGAACTAATAAAAGTAACCATTGTAATCCTGTTGTAAATAGTACACTCATAATAGTTGGAGATGTGCTAACCAATAAGGAAATTATTGCAGTACAAACTAAACCAATGGACATATGAGTAAATACTGACAACATATATTTTCTAAGACCAATATTAATTGCGTTGGCAGCATCCTTATAAAATGATGTTATATTCTCCTTCATAACAATCTCCGTAATTCATAATATAATGATAACAAATTGTATAAGAAAATGCTATAAAAAAACGGAAATATTTTTATTTTTTAAGTAAACTTATATTTTTTAATCTTTAATTATATGAATAAGTTTCTGATTTTTTTTCTAATTAACTAAAAATTAATAATGAAGTGATAGCATCATACTAGGTTTTTATGCAGTACGAATAGAATTATATTGCATAATGATAATTTTGAATGATGGAAGGTAATGAAAATGTCAAAAGAAAATGAAAAGAAAATAGTCAATGACGGCAAAAAACATATAACTGTTGCTATGCAAGGAGGAGGAGCTCATGGAGCTTTTACTTGGGGAGTTTTAGATCGTCTTTTGGAAGAAAAAGATTTAGTTATTGAGGGAGTATCTGGAGCTAGTGCCGGTGGTATGAATGCTGTTTGTACCGCTCAAGGTATTATGGAAGGCGGAAATGAAGGCGCTAGAGCAATGTTGAAGAAATACTGGGATATTAATTCTGAAGCAGGAAAATCAAGTATATTTAAACCGGGAGTTCTTGATGTTCTCGCTGGTAAATATACAATGCACAATTCTCCAGGCTTTGTATTTTATGATTTTCTATGTAAAATCCTTTCCCCATATCAGATGAATCCACTGGGTCTTAATCCATTAAAAGATATTGTTAAAGAATTATTTGATTTTGATAAATTAAATGAATTTGATGGAGTTAGAATCTTTTTATCTGCTACACATGTTTATACTGGTAAAATTAAGGTATTTAGCAATATTCGTAAAGAATTGAGTGTAGATACAATGTTAGCAACAGCCTGCTTACCAACTATATTCAATGCTGTAATGGTTAAAGGAGAATATTATTGGGATGGCGGTTATACTGGCAACCCTGTTATGTATCCATTAATCTATGATTGCAATCCTCAGGATATTTTGCTTATCAAATTAAACCCAACTCATCGTAATAGATTACCAATTACAGCAGGAGAAATTGGTGATAGGATGAATGAAATTACAAATAATACATCTATTATGAGAGAAATGAGATCCATGCATTTTATCGGCAAATTGGAAGATGAGAAAATTATTCAACCAGGAACACTGAAGAGAATGTATGTTCATTTAATTGAAGATGAGGAAGTATTTCAAGATTTAGGTTGGTCATCTAAATTAAATACAGATAAAGAATTCTTAAAACATCTTTTTGATGCGGGACGTGTAGCTGCTGATAAATGGATGACAAAGAATTATGATAAAATTGGAAAAGAGACTACAGCAAATCTCGAAGAAGAATTTATATAATTGAAAAGTGGAGAGAAAATTTATTTTTCTCTCCTGATATTGATTGGTCATATTTTAAAACTTACCAAACAAAAAATGTTTATGGAGAGAGTCATGTCAATAATGGATAGTATTTTAAATGTTTTTGCCTTAGGACTAGCATTTGCTCCTGTTGGCTTAAGTGTATTATTATCCAAAAAAATATTAAAAATATCAGATCTAACGTGTGAAGCTAGTTTTGGTTTAGGCGGATGTTCATATGGTATTATGGTGATATTTGGAATAAATCCATTATTTGCAATGATATTATCCATGATGTTCGGTTATATTTCAGGTTTAATGACTTCGTCTATGATGAGTTATATAAGATTTAATTCTTTAGTAGCCAGTATGATTACGGCAGGTATTATACAAACAATTTTATTAAAAAGTAATTCAATAAGGGGTCTAAATGTTTGGGTACAAAATTCATTATTAGGACAAATGTCAGCGATAAATAATTTACTGCTTAGCGGTTTTATTGTTTTAATAATTACTTTTTTGCTTTTTAGAATTATCAATTCTGAATATGGTTTAGGAATGAGAATCTTTGGTAGTGGTCGTATTGTATCAGAATCTCTAGGAATCAATAGCATTAATGTATTAAATTCGGGGTTAGGGATAAGTAATATGTTAAGCGCGTTAGGTGGGATATTAACAGTTCAAATTACCGGAGAATTCCCTATTGGTATAGGGAATGGATGTTTTATTTTTGGTCTGGCTTCTATGATGTTAGGTGAAAAAATAACAAAATCAGATAGTATTAAATCAATATTAATAGGTTGTTTTTTTAGTTCTATAATTATGCAATGTGTAATTAAATTTATTACATATTATGGTTATGATCTAGGAGAGGAATATAGAAGTATTATTTTAGCTGTAACATTGATTTTCTTGGTTGCTTTTAAAAAAGGAAACCAGGAATTAACAAAAGAGAATGTTTAGGAGTAATTTCATGATTAATATAGAAGACATATTTGTTGTGTTTTACGCTGGTACACCACTAGAAAGAGTCGCATTGCGAGGAGTAAATTTTTCTGTAAAAGATGGAGAGGTTGTTTCAATTTTAGGAAATAATGGTGCAGGACGTACTACATTATTAAGATTTTTAGCAGGACATATTACATTAAATTTTGGAAGATTATGGTATAATGGGAAAGATATTACTTCCCAATCTTTAGAAGAAAGATCTAATATATTTTCATCAGTGTTTTTTAATGATAATGTTTGTACAGCAGGAGATTTAACGGTTCTAGAAAATTTAGCTGCAGCAACAATACACCATCAAAAACAAAGTTTTTTTAGACCTGCAATAGTTCCGAGTATGAAAGATAAATTTTATGATCAACTTAAAAATTTAAATTTTATGGAAATGGAAAAATTTATAGATGAAAAAGTATGTAATTTAGCTAAGCCATACAAACAAGTTTTGGCATTATTAGTTGCAGTCATAAAAGGAGCAAAAGTTCTGCTTATTGATGAACATTCAACAGGATTAGACGTTGATACATCTAAAGCCTTACTTGAAACGACAGAAAAAATTATTCGTTCGAAAAAAATTACTACTATCATGGCTATTAATGATCCAGAATTTGCTTTAAAAAGATCAGATAGAGCCATAGTCTTAAACTATGGACAGGTTGTAGCAGATTTTCAAGGAAAAGAAAAAGAAAAGTTAAAATTAGAAGATTTATTTTTATCATTCAATAAAAAACCAGAAGTTTTTGATAAAAAATACATCTCTTAAGATTTGAAATTATTTATTAATTATGTAATTATATCTCTAATGTGAGATGGATATTATCGGAGCGTGGCTCAGTCTGGTAGAGCATTGCCTTCGGGAGGCAGGGGTCGGAGGTTCGAATCCTCTCGCTCCGACCATCTTTTTTAAAAAATCAGAGAATAGGAAATAAACTATTATGAAAATAGATAAAAAAATAAAGATTATAATAATATCTGTGATTTTAGGAATAATGCTTGGGCTTATTTTTATTCGGTTTATAAAAAAATCTGATATATTGAATCCATTAAAACAAAATGAAATAAAAGTATCTGAAAAAATTCAAAATCAAGAAAAAAATAAGAGGAAAAAAGAGAGTAGTATATTTAAAAAAATTCAATTTTGGAGAAAAGATAATGTAAAAATATCTGAAGAACCTCAGAGCGTTATGGTTTATAAAGCATGTTTTGGTCCAATAGAAAAATACATAAATACAATAGGTACACTAGTTCCTAATGACTCTGTAGAATTAAAATCAGAAGTCAACGCAAAAATTGATAAAATTTTTTTCAATGAAGGTGCATTAGTGGAAAAAGGAGAATTATTAATCCAATTTGATGAATCTTTGGCTAAAGCTGAAGTTGTTGATGCTACTGCAAGATACAAAAAAGCAAAAACTGAATATGATGCTTTAGATAAGCTCGCAGATAGAGGAGCTGCTTCAAAAATTAATAGAAGTCGTGCTCTTGCTGAAATGGAAGTTAGTTCAGCTAACCTCAATTCAGCAAAGACAAAATTAGAAAAGCACAAGATTTTCGCTCCTTTTAGTGGGCGTATAGGTATTAAAGATCTTAGTGAAGGACAGTTTATTCAAGCCGGAGGAGATCTAATTAAATTAGTTGATTATTATCCTATGAAAGTTGATTTTTCTGTAGCTGAAGCAGATGTTGATAAAATTTATGTATCTCAAGAAATTTCTATTTTTATTGGCGGAGATGAGCAACAAGAATATGCTGCAAAAATTTCTGCTATAGAACCTGAAAGTGATCGAGCTAATCATTCGTTTAAAGTAAGAGCAATATTAGATGTATCAGAAGATATAGCTGTTAATTCTCAAATTTTAAAACCAGGGCGATTTGTAAAAGTTAAAATTGCTATAGACGATGAACAGCAAGGAATAATTATTCCTGAAAGTGCTATTGAAAAAGCAGGTAATGAAGATATGGTTTATATAGTTTCTGATGGAATGGCTATGCAACGTATAGTTACTGTTGGAATGAGAAAAGATGGGAATGTCGAAATTATTACAGGAATTAATGAGGGGGATTTAGTGATAATAAAAGGGCAACAAGGTGTTAGTGATGGTAGAGCAGTCATTATTCGAGATAATGCAAGTACGTCTGAAGTGATTGATGAATTTAAAAAATATTATAAAAATCAAAACAAAAATAATAAACGGTAGTAGAGGTATATATGGAATTAACAGAAGTATGTATTAAACGACCTGTATTTTCCTCGGTTTTAACTTTATTAATAGTTATAATTGGTTTGGTTTGTCAATGGCAACTTCCAGTACGTAAAAAACCAAGAATTGAAAAATCTATTATTACAGTTTCTGCAGAATATAGAGGAGCAAGCCCAAGAGCTGTTGAAACTCAAATTACAAAGGTGTTAGAAGAACAGTTTTCTACTATTGCAGGAATAGACTCGATTACTTCTAGTAGTAAAAATGAACAAAGTGAAATAGTATTAGAATTTAATTCTTCTCGTAATCCTGATTCTGCAGCTTCTGATGTCAGAGATAGATTATCTCTGGCTAAAGTTTATTTACCATGGGGGAATCCTGAACCTACTATTAGTAGAGACGACCCCGATGATAAGGGGGGAATTGTTATTGCTTTTACAAGTAATAAAATAAGCGTTGATGATCTTCATGATTATATCGATAGATATGTTAAATCACGTTTTGAAGTTATACAAGGTGTAGGAAAAGCTATTATTTCAGGCGGAAATGTAAAAAAGATGAAAATTTTTCTAGATCCGCAGAAATTAGCTGCATATGGATATAACCCTGCCGATATCATGGAAGCAGTTAGAACTCAACATGTACAAAAACCATGTGGAAGATTAGTAAGTAGAGATAGAGAATATATGTTGATTCTCGATGGAGAGTTAAATAATGCCAAAGAAATGAATGAACTTATTCTTCCTAATCGTAATGGTAAAAGTGATGTTATTCGAATTAAAGATATAGGACGAGCTGAGTTAATACCAGAAGATATCCGTTCAGGATCTTGGTTTAATGGTAAAGAATGCGTTGTATTAACTATTACAAAGCAATCTAATGCAAATCCTGTAGAGTTGAGTGCTAATATTAAAAAAGCAATGCCAGAAATACAAGATTTACTTCCAAGTGGAACTCAAATGATTATTGCTATTGATGAAGCAAGAGATATTAGTGCTTCTATGAAAAACGTGTATAGAGCAATATTTGAAGCAACATTTCTGGTTATTATTGTTGTGTTTTTATTCCTTTGGTCTTTTAGAGCAACATTGATTCCTATAGTAACGATTCCCGTGTCTTTATTAGGTACATTTGCATTATTAGCTTTATTTGGTTTTTCTATTAATACATTCACATTATTAGCTATGGTATTAGCGGTGGGATTAGTCGTTGATGATGCTATTGTTGTTTTGGAGAATATTCATAAATATATGGAAAAAGGACTAAACAAACTGAATGCTTCCATAGTTGGTTCTAATGAAATTTTCTTTTCTATTGTTGCTATGACTTTAACACTGGCTTCAGCTTATATTCCAATAGCCTTAACTCCAGGTGATTTAGGAAGAAGTTTTCGTGAATTTGCTTTGACTCTAGCTGGTGCTGTTATTATTTCTGGATTTATTGCTTTGACCTTATCCCCTATGATGTGTTCTAGATTACTAAGTATCAGTAGAAGACAAAAAGCCAAAGGTAGGAGTAAAAAAATAGCTGATAAGCAACAAGAAATTTTAAAATATATGGATAATATTTACTTTAACTGGTTAGGTTATGCTTTGTCACATAAAGCTATTGTCTTGTCTATAGGGGCTACTGTTGCTCTTTTAGGTATAATATGTATGTATAAAATTCCATCTGAGAGTAAACCTGTGGAAGATCAATGTTATGTACAGCTCGATGGCAACGCACCTATAGGAGCAAGTTATGAATTTGTAAAAGAGAATGCTATGCGTATTGATAAAGTTATTGCACAGACTCCTTTTGCAGAATATCGTTATATTAATGCAGATCCTAGCAAAATAGAAGGTGGAATTTGGTTAACAGATTGGGATAAGCGCAATTTATCAGTAAAAGAAATTGCGGATAAAATGAATCCATTATTAAATAAAATTCCAGGAATTAATTGCACTTTATCGCCAGGTTCAAGTCAATCTGATAAACCTATTGTGAATTTTATTCTACAAACTAATCAAGATTTTGAGTATCTTGAAAAACATGGTTTCATGTTCCTTTCTTATTTGCGTACGAATTATAAAGGATTTGATAATATTTTAACATCTCTCGTACCGAGACAAAGAGAGTATGTCATCAAAATAGATCGAGAAAAAGCATCGTCTTTAGGAGTATTAGTTCAAGATATTGCTGATACTATAGGTTGTTTAGTAAGAGGAGAAAAAGTCGGGTGGATCACAAGGGAATCAAAACGAGATGAAATGTTTATTCAAGTAGAAGAAGATAAAAGGCGTACGATAGAGGATTTATCTGGTATTTTTGTTAGATCTAGAATGAATTCAGGTAATTATCTGCAAGATGGATATAAAATGGTTCCTGTATCGGATTTGATTACAGTTACAGAGCGTTTGTCTCCAACTAACTTATATCATTTTAACAAAATGCTCTCCGTTAGTGCATATGGATACTTGTCGGATGGAACAAGTCTTGGTCAAGCAGTAGATGATTTAAATAATATAAAAAATACTAAGCTTCCTTCAACAATTCAATTAACTTTTTCAGGTTCTACTAAAACATATTTAGAAGAAAATTCTTTAATTATATTTATTTATGCTTTAGCTTTAATTTTCGTATTTTTAATATTAGCAGCTCAATTTGAGAGCTTTTTAGATCCTTTAATTATTATGTTTTCTGTTCCTTTTTCTATCACCGGAGCTTTGATAGTATTATGGATTGTTCCGGAAGGAACTTTAAATATTTATTCCAAAATAGGCTTAGTAACTCTTATTGGTCTAATTACTAAACATGGAATTTTAATAGTTGATTTCGCTAATAGATTGCGTGCTAAAGGTAAAACAGCTTTCGATGCTGTACATGAAGCAGCTTATATGCGTTTAAGACCTATCTTAATGACAACGTTTGCAATGGTAATAGGAAATATTCCTTTGGCTTTAGCTTCAGGAGCTGGTGCAGCAGCAAGAAGACAAATAGGATTTGCTATTGTTGGTGGAATGTCAATAGGCACTTTATTTACTCTTTTTATAGTGCCTGTAATGTACTTATTGTTTTCAAAAATTAGAAAAATAAATCCTGATATATATAATTAATAAATATATTTGCTAAATATAAAAAAAAATGTATATTTAGTACTACTTTTGTAAAAAGAATTTCATAATTTATAGTTCACAGGTTAATTATGCAAGAGAAAAGAAGATTTAAGAGTGGATTAAGAGGATTTACTAGACTATATGCAGTCCAAACATTATATAGAAATCAAATGGAAGGAGGTAATTTAGAATCTTTAATTAAGGAAGCAAAAAAAGAAGTTGATGTTATCATTAGTGAAAATTACTCTGTTCATGAAATTGATTTGAATTTTTTTATAGAATTAATATCTAATACTATTCAAAATTTGAATGAAATTGATAAAATTATAAAAAGACATATGTCAAAGCATTGGTCATTTTCTCGTTTAGATAGAGTTATGCAATCGTTGATTAGATTAGGAACATGTGAATTAAAATTTCTAAAAAACATACCACCTACAGTTATATTTAATGAATATATAGAAATAGCCAAAGCATTTTTTGAAAAAAATGATGTTGCCTTTTTAAATGGTATTTTAAATACAATATCTAATGAAAGTAATTAAATGTTTTGTAAAATTATATAACTCTAATTGACTTTTTTATAATATCTATTAACATTCATAAGACTAATTACGTTTAAAGGGTATTTTTATGAGCAGAAGAATTGCAGCAAAACATAAAATAGATAGAAGACTTGGAGTCAATCTTTGGGGAAGTGCGAAAAGTCCTATAAATGAAAGGAATTATGCGCCTGGACAGCATGGTGTTAATAGGAAAAAACCTACAGATTATGGTATTCAATTATTAGCTAAGCAAAAGTTAAAAGGATATTACGGTAATTTAAATGAACGCCAGTTTAGAAGAGTTTATCAAAAAGCTTCCAAAATGAAAGGTGATACTAGCCAAAATATTATTGCCTTATTAGAGCGCAGATTAGATGCAGTAGTGTATCGTATGAAATTTGCAAGTACAGTATTTGCATCTAGACAATTGATAAATCACGGTCATATTATAGTTAATGGTAAACAAGTGAATATTCCTTCTTATTTAGTAAATGAAGGAGATATAATTGAGATTAGAGAGAAGTCTAAATCAAATACTGTTATAATTGAAGCAATACAATCTACTGAAAGGGATATTCCAATCTATATGGAAGTTGATTTTAAAGCTCTTAAAGGAAAATTCATAAATATTCCAAAATTAGAGGATGTTCCTTATCCAGTTGTTATGGAACCGAATATAGTAATTGAGTATTATTCGAGATAAATAATAGGGCGTTTTGCTTCTTTATGCCGAAATAGCTCAGTCGGTAGAGCAACTGATTCGTAATCAGTAGGTCGGAGGTTCGATTCCTCTTTTCGGCACCAGATGGTTTATATTGAATTGAGATCTGGTTAGGTAAAATGGTTTGCAAATGGTGTTTTTTAAGATAATATAGTAATTTGCATTGGGGTCTGTTATGGAGACATATAGAACACATAATTGCGGTGAGCTGAGGGTTTCTAATGTAGGAAATATAGCCAAATTATCTGGTTGGGTACATAAAAAAAGGGACCATGGAAATCTTCTTTTTATTGATTTGAGAGATCATTATGGAATTACTCAGTGTGTCGTCGACAAAAATAGTAATGCATTTGATGATGTTGAAAAAATACGACTTGAAAGTGTAGTTACTATTGAGGGTAAAGTATTAAAAAGATCGGATAATACTATAAATGACGAAAATCCAACAGGCGAAATAGAAGTAAGAATAGATAAATTTACTATTTTATCTTTTGTTGAAAGTTTACCTATGGCGGTAAGCAGTATATCTGATTTATCGGAGGATACTCGTTTAAAATATCGTTTTATAGATTTACGAAGAGAATCCGTACATAAAAATATCATATTACGTTCTAATGTTATTGCTACTATTCGTGAAAAAATGATTCAACAGGGATTTCTCGAAATCAATACACCTATTTTAACATCTAGCTCTCCAGAAGGTGCCCGAGATTTTTTGGTACCAAGTCGTTTACATCCTGGGCAATTTTATGCTTTACCTCAAGCTCCACAGCAATTTAAACAGTTACTAATGGTTGCTGGATTTGATAAATATTTCCAAATAGCACCATGTTTTAGAGATGAAGATAGTAGGGCGGATCGTTCTCCTGGAGAATTTTATCAGTTGGATTTTGAAATGTCATTTTGTACACAAGAAGATGTATTTAATGCTATCGAACCCGTAATTTACGAAGTTTTTAAAAAATATTCAAATAAAACAGTATCAAGTTATCCATTTAAACGTATTAAATACTCTGATTCTATGCTTCATTATGGAAGCGATAAACCTGATTTAAGAAATCCTTTATTGATAGAAGATGTTAGTGATATTTTTTTGCAATCTGGATTTGCCGTGTTTTCTAATATGGTAAGAAAAGGTGGAGTAGTACGGGCTATAGCCGTTAAAGATATGAATAATCAGCCTCGCAGTTATTTTGATAAACTTAATGATTGGTCAAAAACAGTTGATATGCCAGGATTGGGTTATGTTCTATTTAATGCTGAAAATATAAAAGGACCTATAGCTAAATTCTTAACAAATGAACAATTAAAAACTTTGAAAATAAGAACTCATTTAGAGAAAGATGGGGTGATATTTTTTATTTGCGATTTAGAAAGTAAAGCTAATAAATTTGCAGGATTGTTACGTCAAAAACTTGGAAAAGATTTGAATTTGCTCTCAGATGGATTTGAATTTTGTTGGGTGGTGGATTTTCCTATGTATGAATTAAATGAAGATAGTGGAAAAATTGAATTTTCACACAATCCGTTTTCAATGCCTCAGGGAGGTATGGAATCTTTATTAAAACAAGACCCACTTGTTATCAAAGCTTATCAATATGATATGGTTTGTAATGGTATTGAATTGTCGAGTGGGGCTATTCGGAATCATCTTCCAGATCTTATGATAAAAGCATTTGAAATTGCAGGTTATGATGCTGAATTTGTTAAATCTAAATTTAAAGGTATGTTCAATGCATTTAAATATGGTGCTCCACCACATGGTGGTTGTGCTCCAGGTATAGATAGAATGATTATGCTGTTAGCTGATGAGCCTAATATTAGAGAAGTTATTGCATTTCCATTAAATCAACAGGCTCAAGATTTAATGATGAATGCTCCATCAGTAGTTAGCGATACACAACTAAAAGAACTTCATATTAAAGTGGAATTGCAAAAAAATTACAAAATAAAATGAAAATTTTAAAAAAAATATTTAATTGTATATGTATATTGGGGGTTTTTACAACATATGTAGATTGTATAACTTTACGTATTACTTGCAGAGCTAAGGGTATTGAATTAGAGTTATTTAAAACAGTCATAAGAGAATGGGAAAAGCAAACAGGAAATAATGTTGAGATTGTTGTTCTTCCTCATTCAAGTAACGAATGTTTAGCGTTATACAAGCAATGGATAGGAGCTGAATCTTTTGATATTGATATATTACAAATGGATATTGCCTGGTTAGGTGTTTTCGCTGATAATTTAGCTGATATATCTTCATTTTTTTCTAAAGAAGAAATAGATGAATTTAATAATGATTGTTTTCCTGCTATTCGTAATAATATGTATAGTGCAAATAAATTGGTAGCATTGCCTGTTTATACCGACTGTCAGATCATGTATTATCGTAAAGACTTATTAGAGAAATATCATCGTAAAATACCACAAACATGGGTAGATTTATTTGAAACAGCAAAGTTTATTCAAAATGAAGAAAGAAAATTAAACAATCGTTTTTATGGATATGTTTTTCAAGCTAAAGCTTTTGAGATGTTAACATGTAATTTCATACAATTAATAGATTCTTTTGGTGGAAAAGTTATTGAAGATAAAAAGTCAGATATTAATTCGAAATCATGCGAACAAGCTTTAATATTTTTAATGAATTGCTTAGATAATATATCTCCTCATAGCGTTCTTAATTATTCGGAAGAAGAGGCTAGGGGGTTATTTCAAGCAGGCAATGCATTGTTCATGAATAGTTGGCCATATGCTTGGTCATTAATGAATGATTCATCTACATCTGTTTCAGGTAAAATTGGGGTTATACCTATTCCTAAATGTGATGATTTAATTGGAAAACCATCTGGCGTATTAGGAGGTTGGTTTTTTGTTGTAAATAAATTTTCAAAACATACAAAGTTTGCTGCTGAATTAATTAAATTTTTAACTAGCAAACAACAACATAAAATAAGAGCTAAATACGCTTATGCTCCTGCTTATATGAGTTTATATAATGACAAAGATATTTTAAAAATTAATCCTTTTTTTATTACATTGAAACAGTCGTTAAATAATGCTGTTACAAGACCATCTATTGAATTTGGGAAAAGTTATCCTAGAGCTAGTACTGAGATTTTTAATTTAGTAAATACAGCTTTAACAGAAGCTATTGAAGAAAATAATAAAAATAAAATTGCTAAAAGATATCTTAACAGGTTAAATCGAAAACTAAATAAGATTCTAAATAGAAAAAATCGGAGAGAAGGAGCACATAAATCAATTGGAATTATTGAAAAATTTAAATATTATATGAAACGAACAATGTCATTTTTAGGATTATAATTATTTATGTTTAATATAATGAAAAATAATAATTCAGAAAATATTCTTAAAAAAAGTCATAGAGAATGGCTATCCAATTGGGGATTTTTAGCTCCATGTTTATTTGTTTTGATATTGTGCGCTGGATGGCCATTATTAAAGACGATTTATTTTAGTTTTACTGATGCAGAATTAGATAACCTCAATGATTTTTGCTTTATAGGCATTGATAATTTTGTGGATTTAGCTAGAGATCAAGATTGGTGGATAGCTGTTCGAAATACTTTTATTATTACTATCATAGCAGTGCCTTTAGAAACCATTTTTGGAATGATTATTGCTTTAATTTTGCATCGTAATTTTAAAGGTAGAGGTTGGATGAGGGCAATTGTTTTAATTCCATGGACGATTCCTACTATCGTATCAGCTCGTATGTGGGCATGGATGCTAAACGATGTTTATGGAATTATAAACGAAATTTTAATTAATATTGGATTAATAAATGAACCAATACCATGGATTGCTTCTAATACTTTAAGTATACTATCTATTATTTTAGTAGATGTCTGGAAAACTACTCCATATATGGCTTTATTACTATTAGCTGGACTTCAATCATTACCTCAAGATTGTTTTGAAGCCGCAGAAGTAGACAGTATTCCTTTTAGAAAAACTTTTTTTAGAATTATTATTCCATTAATGAAACCAACTATTATCGTTGCTATGATTTTTAGGGGATTAGAAACATTTAAAATATTTGATCTAGTATATATTTTGAGTAGTGGAAATACTGCCACTGCAACAATGTCTACCTTTGCTAGAAAACATCTTGTAGATTATGCAGACGTAGGATTTGGTTCAGCAGCGGCAACGTCATTATTGTTTTTTATTTTAATTCTAGCAATATTTTGGATACCATTTAATAAAAAAAGATTGAAAAAGTTAGATTAATAATATGATTAGAGCTGAAAATAAGTGGAAATACAAAAGATTAATAAAAGATTTGATTTTTGTTATGATATGTATAGTTGTAGCAGTAATTTGTTTATTTCCTTTTTATTGGGCAATAGTGTCTTCTTTAAGAGATAGTGCTCATATATTTTCTACAGAGTTATGGCCAACACAGATAAGTTTCTCAAATTATAAGGAAGTAATTAGTGATAAGACATTTTTATGTTCATTTTGGAATTCTGCTATTATCGCAACGATGACAGCTTTAATATCTTTATTTGTATGTCTTTTTGCATCATATCCTTTAGCACGACATCAATTTCACGGACGTAAAAGGGTTCTTATGCTAGCGTTAAGTGTAACTACATTGCCTCAAGTCGCTGTATTATCAGGAATGTTTGAGTTGATTCGTATTTTGGATATATACAATGAAAAATCGGCATTAATTCTCTCTTATATGATTATAACTGTACCATTTACATTATGGACTATGACAAATTTTATGAATAGCATTCCTAAAGATATAGAAGAAGCCGCAATTATGGATGGAGCGAGTCAAAGTACTATTTTAATAAAAGTGTTTTTACCTATATTATCTCCAGCGATTGTTACTACTGGTTTGTTAGCTTTTATTGCGGCTTGGAATGAGTTTCTTTTTGCTTTAACTTTTACTCTTACGAATCAAGCTAGAACAGTTCCTGTCGCCTTGGCTCTTTTTAGTGGAGCAAGTCAACATGAAGTCCCATATGGCTTAATTATGGCAGCAAGTGTGTTAGTAACTTTACCTTTAGTAATTCTGGTAGTCATCTTTCAGAGAAGGATTATCTCCGGACTTACTGCTGGCTCTGTAAAAGGATAATCTGTCTATATTTATTCACATTTACTATATATTTATATTTGTTATGGTATAGATAAAAAATACAACAGGAGCGTATAATGATAGAATTTTCTTTCGTTTTATTATTAATATTTTTAATTTTACTATTTAATGCTTTTTTTATAGTACAACAACAAAGTTGTGCTATTATAGAAAGACTCGGTAAATTTCATCGTATTGCTAGACCAGGATTAGGAGTACTAATTCCTTTTATTGATCATATTTTTACTAGATTATCATTACGTATTAGTCAGTTAAACGTTTCAGTTGAGACAAAAACAATTCGTAAATGTTGTGGTTTCTGTTCAATATCAGGTATTGAATGATAAAGTTTATGAAGCCTGTTATATGCTACAAGATCCAGAAAATCAAATTAAAGCTTTCGTTTTTGATTTAGTTAGAGCACAGGTTCCCAAACTTATCTTAGATGATGTATTTTCAAAAAAAGATGATATAGCCAATGCAGTAAAAGCAGAATTAGAAGTGCCTATGAGTCATTTGGATATGGAATAATAAAAGCATTAGTGACGGATATAAATCCTGATTCTAATGTAAAATCCGCTATGAATGAAATTAATACAGCGCAAAGGCTTAGAATTGCTGCTTCAGAAAAAGGTGAAGCAGATAAAATTTTAAAAATAAAGCAAGCCGAAGCAGAAGCAGAAGCAAGTATACTACATGGTAAAGGTATTGCTGGACAAAGACAAGCTATTATAGAAGGTTTAGGTCAATCAGTTGATGAATTTATAAAGCAAATTCCTGGTGCTCAAGCTTCTCATGTCATGGATATGGTTTTAATGATTCAATATATAGATACCTTAAAAGAAATTGGCACTAATTCTCAATCTAATGTAGTATTCGTACCTCATTCACCTGGAAATGTAGGGGATTTAGCCTCCCAAATTCGAGAAACAATTTTTGCGAGCAAAAATATAAAACAATCTCAAAAAATAAAATAATAATGGTATAAGTAGTAGATATCTCACGAAAGTCGAAATTTCCGCCTTATGTCATTATATAAGTGAGTGAAACGAGTTTAAGAATCTAACATTCTTATATACATTTAATATCACACAATGAATTAACACATCACTAACTCAGATTGTGTTTCTCACTTTTTCATACCTTTTGCTATACTCTTCGTAATAGGTTTAATATTTTTTTAGTAGCAAGTATAAAGTTTACTTGCTACCTTTTATTTTTAAATTAGTTCAGCATCTTTCAAACCGAAATTTTCAAGAGAATTTAATTTTGCTTGAACGCATATGAATTGTAGTTCACTATTTCCTGTATTTACAATAGTTCTTACTCCTTCAGGTAAAACTTTTATACAATCACCTTCATTAACTTTTATATCATTTTGATCGACTGTAAGCAGACCTTCTCCCTTTATAAATATATATATTTCTTCATTTTGTTTGTGCTTATGATTAAAAGGAGACCTATGATTTTGAGGTAAACAGTTAATTGAAATTTCACATGAAGTTAAATGTAATTTATCATGTAAAAAAGACTTTCCATTTTCAAAATTTATAATATCTGCTAATTTTCCAAGTTTGATTTTCTCATAATTCATGATAATACCTTTAATTAATAACAGTATAAACTTTATATTTACATGATTTTTTTGTAAATTACTTACTTTTTAGTAACTATTTTTTATTTTATTATTATGTTATCATTAAAATTATGTCCAAAGTACATGATTTAGAAAATTGTCCAGTTGCAGTAACAGTTAATTTGATAGGAAATAAGTGGAAACTGTTGATATTAAGAAATTTATTTAAAAAATCTTATAGATTTAATGAATTAAAAAAATCATTAAAAGAAGTAAGTGCAAAAGTTTTGACTCAAAATTTGAAAGAAATGGTATCCAGTGGAATTATAGATAAAATATATTATGATGAAAAAATTTTGCACACAGAATATAAATTAACAAAATTGGGGGAAAGCATGTATCCTATTATAAAAACTTTGGAAGACTGGGGAATTCAATATTCAAAATCAAAATAAGTGGAAAATCTGTATTTTACATAATCCAAATTATTTTTATTTAAATTTAAATTTTTCAACTCTAATTTTTCTAACCATTTGTTTATATTAACAAATTTAAGCAAATATCTTAAATACCCCAGCGGAGATTTTATCAAACCTCGTGTTTTGGCTGTAACATACTCCTTCCATTTCTCCAATGTCTTGAATTTTTGTTTAAAAGTTGCATAAAAATACCGTCCCATCCATTTTTCAAAGGCAATGTTTGAGTGCAAAATTTCGTTAAAAATTTTTAACATATCCTGATTCGTGGTATTTTTTGGTTTTTTGGACTGAGAATTTTTAACCTGTTTTCCATTTTTTTTGTTTTTCGAAAATTCATCACTAGATGATTTATTTGATTTTTTAATATTATTCGATTTTAATCGGATAATATTATTAGGATTTTTCCGATCTGGAAACTTGGTTCCTTTATTAAATACCCTAGTTTCTAATGGTTTTGGGTTTTCATCCATTAAAAATTTTGTTGCGATAAATAACCTATAATGCCTGTGCATTCCATCCCTACAGCAAGCCTTATCAATAATAATGTATCCCTTATTTTCAAGATATTTAAGTCTCTTCGAGACTGTTCCTTTAGTTTCACAATTAAATATCAGTTTTAACCCATTAGCATTAGTGTCCCAATATGTTTTCTTCTTTTTAGAACACCAAAATTCCATTTCTTCAAAAAATTCAATAACTCGATATCTTATCGAATTATCATAAATCCCTGCTTTTACCCAATTTTTTAGTTGTTTTTTTAAAATGTTTAAGATATTAAATATTTTATCTATATTGAATTGTTCATTTCCTTTTTTTTTAATATGGGGCGCCTCACCCCATATTTGTTAAGCTGCTAAAAACAGCCCCTTCTCGCTATTGAATACACAACCTAATTTTTTAGCTACTTCATTCAATGGGCGTTTCCAGTCGTTTGTTGCGTATGTTTTTAATTCTGAAAATGCTTTATTTAGGGAGACAATATCTTTGATTTCATTGATAATGACATCAAATGACCTTCTTTTAGGTAGAGAATCTACTATTTCATCAATATCCTCTACTTCTTTTTCAATAAATTGAGGTACAGCTCTCTTTTTTGACGGTTCTTTGTCAACTACAGCATCCAGCATATCCGCCTCGACAATCTCAAATGCCATCATATATAGGTATCGCCTCATATAGGTGATAACCGCTCCTATTCCTTGAATAGCCGTGCAACCTTTCATTTCAATTTTAGCAATTGGTGCAGTATAGTCTATTTTTTCCTCCGGTTTTTCTGCATTAATAAACTCCAAATGCGCCTCCTCTTGACTCATATTAAAACGAGAACATATCTTGTGTTTTTCTAATATGTCCAGAACATACGGTATAAAATCACTCAACTCAAAATATGTAAACTTCGCAAATGGATTTCTCTCACTTTTTTTCATTTCTTTATTTTTCAATTCGCACCTTGCGATAGCCATTTTTTCATATATATTCATAATTTTCTCCTCAATTACTCTTCTTTATTTTTCTTATTTTTTTTGTTTTGAAAGTATTTTTTATCCCTCTCCCTCAAGGTATCTATCCGTTTTTCAATTTTATATTCCTCCCAAAATTCGCGTATAAAATAAATTAAAAGTCCTAAACACATTAATCCTAATATATATAGATAATATCTTCCATCCATTATGCTATCTCCCTTCTTAACCATGAACTAATAGAATTGTATCTAGACCACCATGTGTATTCTGACACCTGATGTCCCTCCCAATAATAAGCTACATTGCTCTTATCTTCTGTCTTATAACAATGGTGGGAATTCACCAAGTTGTTAGAAAGACAACACATATAACAGTTGTCCAATTGATTCGACGCAACACAATCAACACTGTCATTGCATTTAATGCAATCTATACATCTTATATTATTAGCCATTGACTACCTTACCTTTCATGTTAGTATTAATAAAGTATTTATTTTCATTAACCTTCATTTGATTTATGAACAACTTGGCTATTGAGTTCGCTATCTCAATAGCTCTGTTCTGTTTAAGCTGTCCAAATTTGTTAAACCACTCATTTCTCGTTAATTGCTTATCCTCCCATATATAAGATAAACCTTTCTTAGCTTCCCCTTCAGATTTAACTCCATAGCAATATCTGCAATTTTTAATGTCTTGACAATCTATACATAAATAGCAGTCGTGACACATCAAGCAATCCTCGCACTTTGTACACCTGTGACAGGTGTCACAATCTTTGCACTCCTCACAATCTACACAACCATCCATGTCGTGACTATTTTTGCACCTAAAACTGTCAACACAATTTCTAGAAGTTTCGCATCTATAATTCCGATTTTCGTCGAAATCTTCCTCTGTCGCGAACTCCAACTCTTCCTCTAACGTCATTTCTCTCCCTTCATTCCAATACATTTCTTCAACCGAGTCATAACCTTTCCTCTTTGCCTCATATTCATCAAAATCATAATCTATTTCCCCTGATTCCATTTTTAACCTCCTTTATTTAACTTATCTAAACTTTAACAAACTTTAAATTATTTGTAAATAGTTAAAGGTAAATATTTTTAATAAAAAGTTCTTGTATTTTTTGATAAAAACATATAAATTGTTATAACTATGTATAAATAGGTGTAATTTGGAAAATTTAGAAGAATATATTAACGCTAACAATCTTTGTAAAATGCTTGATATTAGCCGAGTAACTCTCAATACATGGTTGAAAGAAGAAAAATTAAATTTTCCCAGACCTATTAAAATTTTTCGCAAACTTCTCTGGAAGAAATCCGAAATCGAAGAATACCTCGAAAAATCCCGCAAATCCTGATTGAGGGAGGACGGGGCTTGCGCCCCTGTTTTTAGATCGTTTATATTTTTAATCAGTAGTAGTTTTAATATATGAAGAATTTTCTCTTTATTATAACCAGTTTCTTCCCCATTGACAATACCATAGGCTAGAGTTTTTAGCCCTAGCCACCTGAGGTGAGATTTATTAAATGAAAAAATTTGAGATCTTAATAGCTTCAGCATATCCATTTTGCTACTCTTTTTCAAGTCCTTCTCCTCCAATTCTATCATTTTTGTTTTATCTAATACTAATTGCCTGTTCATTATTTTCTCCACAAAATCTGATTTTTAGAAATATTAAAAATTGCTCGGATAAAACCGCTATTAATAACATCTAAGCCTAAAACGTACTCAACTACGCCTTTATAATTCCTCGCAGTGAAAAGCTCCAATACCACCTTTTCTGCCTCCGTCATTGCTAGTCCGTATCTATACATGTCGTGTCTCCTTAAACTAAATATAACGTTTTATAACACTTACAATTATTTTATAACTTATTATAAACAATTATGTCAAGCTATATTTTATTATTTTTTATTATTTTTTTTTATAAAATGTTATGATATTATATGTTGTTGTTAATTGGATGCTGATATGACAGAGCTTTTAGATCAAAAAGAATTAGGTGAATTTTTAGGAGTGTCTAAATTTATTATATGGCAGTTACAAAAAAAAGAAGATTTCCCAAAACCTGTTAAAATTATGTCTAAAAAAAAGTGGAAGAAAAGCGAAATCGAAGAGTACCTCGAAAAGACTAGAGAGAAAGCATGAAAGAGTTTCAATTTTTGATTTATAAAACAGCAGATGAAGATGTTACTATTAATGCAATTATTAAAGATGAGACTATTTGGTTGACTCAAAAAGCTATGGGAGAGTTGTTTGGAGTACAATCACCGGCTATTAACAAGCATTTAATCAATATATACAAAGAAGGTGAACTCAATCAAAAAGCAACTATTTCCATTTTGGAAATAGTTCAAAAAGAGGGTAACCGAAATGTAAAACGTCAACAAACATTTTATAACTTAGATGCCATAATATCAGTAGGTTATCGAGTTAATTCAAGAAGAGCAACACAATTTCGAATATGGGCGACTAATGTTTTAAAAGAATATATTAAAAAAGGATTTATTCTTGACGATGAACGCTTAAAACAAGGAAAAACGACTTTTGGTAAAGATTATTTTAAAGAATTACTCGAGAGAGTTCGTTCCATTAGAGCAAGCGAGCGCAGAATTTGGCAACAAATTACGGATATTTTCGCAGAATGTAGCATAGATTATGATAGAAATTCCAAAATTACAAAAGAGTTTTATGCAACTGTTCAGAATAAGTTTCACTACGCTATTACTAAACAGACTGCAGCTGAAATTATATATTGTCATGCAAATTACAATAAAGAGCATATGGGATTATCTACATGGAAGAATGCGCCTGAAGGTCGAATATTAAAATCTGATGCATTGATTGCGAAAAATTATCTTGATGAAAAGGATATTAAACGTTTAGAAAGAGCGGTTACAGGATATTTTGATTATATAGAGGGCTTGATAGAAGATGGACACACTTTCTCTATGGAAGAATTTTCGAGAAGTGTTAATGAATTTCTAGCCTTCAGACGTTACGATATTTTACAAAATAAAGGTAAAATTTCAATGAAAATGGCAAAAAATAAAGCTAGTTTAGAATATGATAAATTTAATAAAACACAAAAAATTGAATCTGATTTTGATAAAGAAATCAAAAAATTCATAAACAAATCCGACATAGAAGAATATTTAAAGCAAAAAGTGAAGGAATAATTAAATATGGAGATATATAATAGGTTAGTTGTTAAACAAAGGATTTAAATGGAGAAGATTTCGATAAGAAAAATATTGCAGATACTTTATTACATTCAAAGTCACAGCAGAAATGAGCGAAACAAGTACGCCTATATGTATTTATTGAAAATGATGTATTTTGCGGATAGACACCATTTAAGACATTATGGGTTAACAATTTCTTCTGATAAGTATAAAGCTATGCAATATGGACCGGTTGCAAGTGGTACCTGGGATATAATTAAAAAAAAGATGCCTAAGAACGCAAATAGTGCTGAATTAGAGTTATTACATGGAAATATAACAGATATAGATGAATATGATGTTACTATAGAACAACAGGCAGAAGATGAATTGTCTGAGAGTTGTAAAAATAGTTTAGATTTTTCATTGAAACATTTTGCAAAATTTAATCAGTTTGAATTAAGCAATATTTCTCATGTTTATCCAGAATGGTCTAAACACAAAGAAAAAATAATGAGAGAAAAAAGATATTGTAATATATCACTAGCAGATTTTTTTAGCGATCCTGAAGATATTTCATATTTGCTACAGAAAGGTATATCAAAAGATCCATTTGAGGAAAATGATAAAAATTTCTTACATCTTTTAAAAGAGGGATTTTGTGAAGTTACCTGCTGATTTATTAGAAGTGGAGCAATGGAAAGCATTCATAGCTCCATTACCTTCAAATGAAAAAAGACATAGAATAATTATTTGTTATATTCAAGAAGATATTTGTAGATTTTTTTACGTCACTTCTCAGATTGAAAAAGCTAAAATAAGATCTAGATATGATATTGGTTCTTTTGTCGAAATACATATGAATGAGTGGAAAGATGTGCTTACAAAAGACAGCTGTGTTGAATGTGGTAAAAGCAATATGAAAAAAATTTCTATTAAAGAATTGAAGCTAATGTATGAAAATGATGAACTAAAAGTTTTGGGCAAAATTCCAGAAAATATTAAAAACAAAATTATACAAGGAATAAATGATTCATATACTTATACACAATCAGAAAAAGAAATGTTTGGAAAAAATCCGACATAGAAGAGTACCTCGAAAAGACTAGAGAGAAAGAATGAAAGAACAAGAACAAAGATTAAAAACATAGGATATAAGTATAATATCACTTTATGAACTTGTGAATAATCTTTTGACTTTAAAATTTATTTTAGATAATATGATTTTGTAGGGAGTGATAAGACACCTTATTGAAAGCATAATTGAATTTCTACTGTTGTAGATTTTGGTGTTGATGAGTCTTTATTGGAAGAACTACCTTTCAGGTCTGTTAGTAAATAAGCCTTATTATTTCCTCGCTCGTACGATTTAGTAGGATAAGGTCGTAGCTAAATGAGCCTTAAGGCTATGGATAATCTCGCAAGAGACCCAGATTAGTTTAGTCAAAATCCCCTTATAAAAAGTTCGATAAAATTTGATTTTTTGTTGAATTATAGAAGGGATAATTATGGCTTTTGAATTAACTAATTCGTTTTTAGAAGAATTTGACTATATGTTCCATCCGTTTTTGGAACAACAAGGTTCTCAGTTATTGCAAGCAGTGACACAAGAACCGGTACAAGGCTCAGTGAAATATATTAGGCAACAACAAGTTGGCGATGCACATTTTGTGACTGATACAGGCGGTATAACTGAATATACAAGTATTCAGTATGATAGGAGAAGGCTTAAGCCTAGACCATTTGCTTGTCCAATCACATTGAATGATTTCGATATGGTTATGCAAGGTACGCCAGATCCAGCTATGTTAGCACAACAAGCGGCGAACTCCTGTGGAAAACTAATCGACCAAATTATTATTCAGGGAATTGGCGGGACTAGTTATACTGAAGCTAGCGGGAAAAAACACTTCCAGGAGCAGATAAAGTGTCATCTGGGGCATCAGCTGCTGCAGTTGTTGCAAATTATGATAAAACTCAGACTATTGCTTGGAACGATTGTACATTAGGTGGCAATACAGATGATAATACAGCATATATCAAAGCGGGATTAAGCACGTCCAAACTAGTTAAAGCCTATCAAAAACTGCAGAGCAAGTATAATAATGGTCCAGTTATTTGTGTATGTTCAAGCTATGCAGCTGCAACTGCAAGAGCAGATTATAGAGCCGCTAGCTCTGAGTTTAATGATATTCATGCACTAATGGCGGGGGTTAACAATCCATATGCTGGTATAGCAGCTTTTGTTATATCAGAGCAAGTTGATGGTGGAAAAAGCAAGGTTGGTGAGAATGGACAATACAATGCAAGTGGAATAAATGTCGAATATGCATATGTATTTTCAATGAATCAAATTAAACTCGGCGTATCTATGCCATTAACCTTAAAAAATGGGTTAAACGCAGAAAGATATTTGCAAAATGTCCTTATATATGAAGGCATGTATGATTGTACACGTATGTTTGAAGAATCCGTAGTTAGAATAGAGATTAACAAAAATCCAACATCAAGTGCAACTTGGGCAGCGTAGGAGAAATGAAATGGCACTAACCAACACAAATTCAGAGTTAATAACAGCTTATATTAACAAACAAAGAACACGTACGATGAATTATCGAGGTTCTATGTTATGTACCTCAATTGAGGCTAAAACAACTGTCACTAAAGATGATGTAGGAAGCATATTTAACATAGCGTTAATGCCTTATACAGCGACATTAAAGCATTTTGAATTCGCGTTTGATACAGCTATAAAGGAATTAGCTTTCACAATTGGGATTGCCGGTATTAATAGGGATAATACGTTCACAGAAATCAAATCTGATTTGTTAACTTGGGAAGCAAGCGAGAAAGGCGCTTTAGTTCACACAGAAATAGTTGATGGAACTGTGCGCGTTAAGACTATATATGAACAATTATGTTCAGGTGATCCAATTTTGCCGATAGATGCTTTTGGTCCATATGTTAAAGACAAATATGGTGTATTGTATTTAAAAACCACAACTCAAGAAACTACCAATAGTCCAACACAAATTAGTATTAACATAGAGTATGTTGAAGCATCACCATCTATGGCATTATTAACTAAAACATCTGCATAAATGGATGATAAATGAAGATATCGAGCAAAGTAGAAATTTGCAATCTTGCGCTAGCAAGAATAGAACAGAACTCGATATCTTCCTTCGAGAAGGATACATCAGTACAAGGGCAATTTTGTAGGATGGTATACGAGCAAAGCAAATCTGCTTTGTTGGCTCAATACAATTGGACATTTGCTATTTATCCTGCCAAATTAAATCAAATTGATAATGGAGATGATGAGTTTAAAGAATATAGTTATAAATATTTTTTGCCTGAAGGTTTTTTAAGATTAGTTTCTGTATACAATAATAATCAAGAAGAATTGATTAATATAACTAATAGAAAAAAGCCATATGTATTAGAAGGGAAATATCTATTCACAGATGTCGACAATTGCAAAATTAAATATATAAAAGACATAGATACAGTCACTGACTTTTCACCAATGTTCATTGATTGTTTTGTTTTAGATTTGTGCGTACGATTAACACGTATATTCAATAGCAGTACAACATTGCAACAGCAATTATTGATGGAATTTTCTCAGGCTATTGAGAAAGCAAAAGTATCAGATTGCCAACAAACGACATTATCACAAATTAGCTCTTATCCTATAATGTTCTCAACATGGGACTTTTAAATGGCGCGTATTAGATACAATCACAATTCCTTTTCCATAGGAGTACTGTCAAAACGAATTCAAGGGAATACGGAATTTGAAGGCTATAATAATGCCTTGGATGAATGTGTGAACTTTCAAATTCAACAAACTGGCGGTTTGTTTAAACGAGGTGGAACTAAATTTGTTGCAGAAACAAAATTAGGGGAAGCTATATTAGTTTTGTTTGCGTATTCTGCAGAAGACCAATACATTTTGGAATTTGGAGAGAAATATATTCGATTTTTCACTAAATATGGGAAATTAGTTAAAGAAGATGGAACTGTTGTTGAAGTGGAAACGCCATTTTCAATAGCAGATGTTAAAGCAATGAAAACGTTTCAGGAGGGAAATGTTCTCAACTTAGTGACTAATCAAGGTATATTTTCATTAACTCGAGAAGCAACAGATGAATTCAAATTATCTGACGCAATATTATATACAGCAGAGCCTTTAACCTTTATGAATAAGGAAAGAATAGCTTTAAAGCCAGACAAAACATCTGGTGAAGAAACAAATCCTATAACGATAGTAGCTGTGAATCCTAAGAAGCCAGATGAAAAGCCAAATTCAAAATTTGCACCATTATTCTTTGAGACAGACAAAACTCATTCTTTAGTACTAACATATAGCATATTAAACCAAAGTCTAGGATATTATGAAGATAAAAAGTTCTATCTTGATATTCTAGATGTATTGGATGATACAGGGGGGTTTAAAAAAATAACTGCAATTATTAATAAAGATAGAACTGATGGGAATGCAACAGAATTGCCTACGACAGAGCAAGTATTGAAATGGCAGATAGGAAGTTTCACCTCTGATAGAGGAATGCCAAAAGCTGCTGCAATGTACGAAGGTAGGTTATTTTTAGCAAATAATTTGTCGTACCCTACTGGGATATGGGGTTCGTCTAAATTATACAATGATTGGAGTGACTTTTATTGTAGCACTAATGACGCAGATGGTGTTCAATTTAGAATGAATGCAGCTCATGCAGATGAAATACTCTGGCTGTCTTCTCAGTCTAAGTTATTTGCAGGTACCAGATGGGGAATATATATTGGAGGTTCCGCAACATTCAATGACGAAGCTATAACGCCTTCTAATTTTAGGCTAAGATTATTTGAATCTACGGGGGCATCTTCACTACAACCAGTTGTAGCATTAGATTCTGTATTTTTTGTAGATGTATCTGGTCGAAACGTACATGAAATACATTTGTCTAATGAAACAGGAGCCTATGAAGCGACCAATATATCGTTATTAGCAAATGATTTAACATTATCCGGTATAATTTCACACACTTGGCAACAATCACCAATTAATACATACTGGTGCGCAGTGGAAGACGGCTATTTGTGTTCATTAACATACCTAAAATCTAATGGAATAATGGCTTGGGCTAAACATGTCATTAGCGGAAAGAATGTCAAAGTAGAAAACATTTGTGCAATGCACGGGGATAAAAATGATCTTATATGGATGGTTGTTCGCAGAGAAATAAATGGGGAATTTAAACGCTATATTGAATATTTAACTCCGTCATATGATCCAATGACACAAGAAGAGTTTAAGCAATTTTATGTAGATTCAGGAGTGACAAAAGAAATTAAATATAAAATAGTCAACTTCACGAGAGGCTCTAATCCAAGATTTAAAATTAAAATACAAGAAAACAAACAATCTATTCTAAATGCATTATATGTTAAGAATAATCAAAGATTAGAAATATGTTTTGGAATTAATCCACAAACAAAGTATCCACCTATAGATAATAGGAAAAAATATACAGCGACAAACACTCAAATTGCAACAGAAGAAGGAAGTACATTTTTATCGTTTGATTTATTTAATTCAATTTTAAAAAAAATTAATTCTCATTTGTTCCAAACAGATCCAAAAGATTGCAATGCTCATATTTTTGTAAAACTTTCTAATATCTTTAAAGTTGTAAAAGTAGATTATGGATATCAGATATATTGTGACAATCAATATTTAGATGTAGGTTCAATAGTTGTATTAATGGGAAGTTGCAATGACAACACAATTGATTACGACAAAATAGAAGATTTTAGTACATATGGGGCTGGTCGGTATAGAGTTGATTACAAAACCTCGGATTATATTATTTTGCATCATTTTTTAAATGATAGAAATCTTGACTTTCACGACAAGCAAACAGGAAAAGGGGAAATCTTTTTGTTAGCTAATGGAACTGAACAATCTAGCGAATTATTAGAAAGAATAGTTGAACCTGTTAATGCTAGTATTGAAATTGATGGAGAATGGCCATATGGAGAACAGAGTTATCAGAGTGTGTATATCAACAAAGTATCGGGAGCAACACAACTTAATCAACAGAAATACACTGTTTGGTATAACAAAGAACAAAAGGTGTTAGAACTGAAAACTTTTAACAGCATTAATGATGATATAGACGCCTCTTCGTTTTCGCCATTTGACACGGTTAATCCCCAAGGAAACGTGTATTTTTATTTTAGTATAATGAACGGTTTAGAACATCTTGTTGGACAGGAAGTTGCTGTATGTGTAGATGGGAATAGTGTTTCTAATATGAATGTTTCTTCAGATGGTAGATTATTTTTGGGGAGAGCAGCTATGTATGCTTCAGTAGGTTTGCCCATGAAATCATGGGTGAAAACGACACCATTTTCGGGAGGTTCTGTAGTTGGTTCATCTGTGGGAGCTGTTGGCGGCCAAAAATCAATGTGGATTCATTTGTATTATTCTTTAGGAGGGAAATATGGCTCTGAAAAGGAAAGAATATATGATATCCCTTATACTAATTTCATCTCCGGTTTTAACCAAACTAAAAGTTTAATAACAGGTTTAGTTAAATGTCCTATTGTTAACTCACACGATGTATATGACAGGAGCATATATATTGAACATAGTGAACCTTTGTCATTTAATATTTTATCTATAACTCAGGATATAGAAGTATCTGATAGTTAGATTTTGTAGTTAATAATTAATTTAGATATAATAATCCTAGAATAGAAGGGAGCAATCAATGATTATTGCAGGATTAACAGCACTTTTAGCGATTGTCGGCATAGTTGCACTCAAAGTTAATGGTATTCTGTGAGGTTAATATGGATACTATGTTTTATATTATATCGGCAATTTTAATTTTTTTAGGAATTGTTTTGATTGCATGTACAAAAATATTTGGAGGCGATAAAGTGTTATCTTTTTTAAAAAGTGATTTAACGCAGGCTGTTATTGGTATAATAGGGGCTATTGTGATGTATTTCACACCGGATAGTATAGATAAATGCATTGTGGCTGTTTTCTCTGCATTGGGAATAACGCCGTTAGTTTTAAGACCATTACTAGAAGATAAAAGATGATTTTGAAGGAGTTGATAATACTCCTTCAAAATATATTTTATCTTCGAGGCGCAAAAGGCGAAGACAAATTAACTAATGATATAGCTTTAGAGCTTAAGGCTATGACTATAGAAGGGAAATTGAAATGTGTTTGGTTTCATGTCCCCAATGAAACCAAAATTAAAGATAAAAAAGATATCGTATCACTGCGAAAGAAGACATCTTTAGGTTTAATACCTGGCGCTCCTGATTTTGTGTTTCTATCACAAAATAAGCCGATTTGTGTAGAACTCAAAACTGATAAAGGCAGGCAATCGACAAATCAAAAGATGTTTGAAATTTGGTGCAATGATAACCAAGTACCTTATTATATCGCTCGTTCAGTAAATGAAGTAAAAAAAATATTAATAGAAGAGAAATTGTTAAAATGACTGATTCAGTGTTTTTAAGAGCTTTTAATTTCATGTTGGAAAATGAAGGTGGGTTTGTAGATGATCCAAATGATAGTGGAGGGGCAACTCATTATGGTATTTCAGAAAAATTTTTAAAGGCATGTTATAAGCGTGGGAGCATGTGGGCGGACATTAATAAGGATGGAAAAATAGATGAAAAAGACATTATTAAAATCAACAAAAAACAAGCGCAAAAAATATATGAAGTTGAGTTCTGGAGCAAGGTTAAAGACATACCTAATGATTTGTTAGCAATTAAAGTATTTGACGCCTCCGTTAATATAGGTAGTAGAGAAGCCATTAAACGTCTACAAAAGGTTATAGGCGTGAAACAAGATGGAATTATTGGAAAACAAACTATAGAGGCAATTAAAAATATGAATATTAATCAAATATTCAATGATTATATAGAAAGCCTTAAATGCTATTACTACAAAATATGTTTTTGGTACAAACCAAAATTTGATTGCTTTCTCAAAGGCTGGATTAACAGAGCCGAGAGGCTTCCTAAATAGGTTTTGGAGGAAGGCGACAATAAAAGTTATAATAAATTAAGGAGACAATATGCGCGATGCTTTAATAAATATGTTGGCTAAAATGGCAGGATTTACGAAAATTCCTAAAAATCAACAAGAGTTCATATCAATGGTAGCTGATAATCCTAATTTTAAAGCTGAACTGCAAAAAGTCGAAAATATGGGAATTATTAAAAGAGATGAAAACGGTACTTTGAACATTATCGATCAAGATAGAGTTAATGGTATCGTTAGCAACTTTTTAATGAATCTGTTTAGTATTTTCATCCATAATTAAAAAGCCCTCTAAACAGAGGGCTTTTTTAGCTCAAATACTTTAACAATAATTAGTATTTAATATTATAGTTAATTAATGCTCTAACTACGAATCCTTTATTAATTTTTTTTGCTTTTATTCTTGCCCATTCGCCTGTATTCAAATTATACCATTGATATGACTTATTTTTCCCGAAATGATATTCTGCTTCCAATCTTGCTGAAAAATTATTGTAGAAGGCTTTCTCTAGTCCTAACCCAATAAATGGGCTATATTTTATTATATTAGAATTCTCGTTAGTCTCAACTAATATAGCTTTAATTTTGGAATATCCCATACCAGCTTTAAAATAAAATAAATTATCGTTATTAAATACGTATCCTAATCTAATCCCTAGTTGTGGATTAAATCCTTTGCTTTCGCATTTAATACTATTAAGAAAATAATCTTTTTTCTTAGAATTGGAAAGATCGACTAACGCTTCCAGACCTAAATAATATTTCCCTTCAAATGCTTTTCCGCACCCTAATACTATGCTCCCCATAAAGCGATTAAAGTTTTTGCTATCCCTCCATATAAACAAAGGCACATCTGAGTGTTGTGCATCTGCATCCATATTTCTAAAACTTCCGCCAATACCAAGACCACCATATATTGCGTCAAAGCAATTTTGTTCTACTACTTTGTCTGATAGATTTTCAGCACGTACGTTTAATGCACATACTCCTGCTAATGCTATTAAGCCAAACTTTTTCATATTTATCTCCTAAATTTCTATACGTATAATTCTAATATTCTTATTTATTGTTTTTCATCTTTTATATTTTAATAATTTTTTAACTGTTGCAATGTTGCAATATTGTATCATTTTCACCAAATAGGAAAAATAATTTTGTGTTCTAGTTTAAGATAAGGCAAGGGGACAAATTGTCCCCTCCCTTATATTAATACCCTTCCCCATTTTTCATAGCAATGAGGGTTCTGAACTCTGATTGCACTGATTTATATCTAGGGTCGTGCGGATTTGTTAGAATTCTTTGTGTTTCTGGATCAGCTTTCATTTGTTCAAGACGTAGTGACGCATCCATTGGCGTTAAATTATTATATCCTCTAGAACCACTATCCATAGAAAGTTCTCCTATCGTCGCTAGCAAATTCATCAAAGGCGGTGACATCCATACACCATCTAACTCTTGCTTAATTTGATCTGCCGATAATCCTGTCAATTGAGGCAATAAACTATTAACACAAGTATCTACTGCCTGTAGTTTAGATTGATAGGCATTTCCCCACATTTGCGCTAATGTCTGGAAACCATCAACTGCCTGATTAACCATTGCTTCATCTTGGCGCGCTGTCATTTCATTGCAATAATTATACAAACCCTGCGCTTGTTCATTAGTTAGTCCAAGGTTATATGTAAAATCTTTAATATTATCAACTTCTTCATCTGATAAGCTATTCATTTGCATATCAGTTTGTATATTATAGCCAGAGACATCAGCAGGTATACCAGTTTGCTCCTGCATCATTGTTGCATATGTCTGCCAATCATATTGAGAAAAGTCAGCTACCTTCTTCCCAATTAAACTTTCTGCCCCCATATATGCTTTAAGAAGAGCTTCCGGGCTATTGAACTTGGACGCTGTTTGTTGATATTCAGGAGGCAAATTCGCTCTCCAATCACCAATATCATAACTAACTTGGTTATTTCCATTTTGGAAATTACCACTAACATTTCCTTGATAGCTATTATTTGCAGTGCCTTCACTAATATTTGCAATGTTCTCATCCATTAGAATGTCTCCTCTTCCCTAACTATATTATAAATAAAATTCCCTAAATCCTTTTCAGCCATTTGCATTACAGCTAAAAATACACTTCGTTTGCCTTCATTATAAGCATACTCTAAAGCGTCCTTGCACGGAGCACCTAGATTGTTTAAACAAATATCCGCCAAATAATTAATTAATTCTTGTCCGTCATCTGATTTGATTAGCCTCTCTATTGCAGCTTTTCTTGCTATTAATTTTTTATGTGCTTGCTCCGCCTTCATCTATTCCAGCCTCTTTCAATTTTATAAAATTATCCAACATTGCAGCTTCAGTTTGTGCTTGTTGCTCTGCTTGCTGTTGTTGCGCTCTAGCCTCTCTGATCTGTTGTACAACTTCATCTGAATTAATAACTTCTGGATTAACACCATATATCCGAGCGTCCATCGCAATTAATTGATCCAAGTTAACTCTATCTAATACAGATGGATCTGTTTGAGCACACTGTATTGTTTTCTGTACCAACAAATCACTATCAACAATTTGTTGTGTCCTTTGCATTTTAGCCATCTGTCCAGAAAATGTCACACGCAATGTTCCAATTGGATCTGGCAATTGTTGCGGATCTATTCCTAATGAATCGTATGGGAAAGCCGGCAATTGCCCTATTTGTTCCAGCAATTTTAAAGTTCTCAAAACTGTTTTGTTTAAATCTTCATTTTCCAACATCACTAATAGCGGTCTAATTCGGCTAAATGCTTGAATCTTCCTCTCATTGACCTCTGTTGCCGTCATATTTGTTGATTCCGCTGGAAAAATATCCCGCGCAACTAAACCTTCTTCTAAATCATTTAGCTTAATATTCAAGTACTCTAAACCAACAGAAACATTGCCACCAAATTGCATTTGTTGAAATGTAGGTCTACCATTGGCGTCTAATCCTTGCACAAACGCTCCAGGTGTTATCTGTCCTACTGGAAGTGATGTTATATCTTTGACTAATGTTATTGGCAGAGTAGAAAAGTCTATACCCTGCAATATACGTTTGCTTAATCTATTGATAGCAATAATATCAGGCATGCTATTCCATACATAAGAACGCCCATATATTTCTCCTGGAGTTATGAAAAACCTCGAAACAACATACGGACTGTATGCATGTAAGCCTATATCTACAATATGTTTATTCGTTCTATCTATTGTACATGAGGCATAATTAACACTAGGTATTTTCTCTTTTAATGGATTAGGAATAACATATTCTACAAATTCCCATTTCTTTTTTAATGCTGTAGTATCTTCCTGCGCAGCATATCTAATCATTGAAGGATGAAGATTCTCGCCCCACAAGGACATAGCTTGTTTCGCAGTTAACATCAGTCTGCGATAATAGGTATCAATATCACCGTATCCAGATGTCTCAATGTACATATCCTGCATAGATACTGTATTAAATTGAATCTTGCCATTATCTTTTCTTAGAATAATTTCGCGACACGCCGTACCTAAAGTAAACCAATCCAGATGAAATGAATATGTTGAGCTGTAGAAATTAGAATCTGGACTGCTAAATAAGTTGTACAACATTTCTTTGCAAGAGAATAACCAAGTTCTTGCATCATAATTGTTATTTAAGCTTTCTTCACCAAATGTTAAATTTAACCATTGAACTGAAGGATCGCATGCTTGAGAACTAAGTAGAGAGACAACTTTATTTATTTTCCCTGAAATAACTGAGGAATGATTCTTAATCTTGCTACTGGCAGGTGCTCCTGTTTTCACTTTGTTCATATAATCGCGATAATCAGGAAATATTTGATCTTGTATAGCTTGCCATTTAACTTCCCAAGCACTACGAGATGTTTTCACATTTTGATATTTTTTGATAATCTGCTCTGGTTTGAAATATTGATTTAACAACATTCCAACAAAATTTTGGCTCATATTCTACCTTTTCTTTTTTTAACAACATCTCGAATCGGTACAAATCTCTCGCGATTATAAATCGTCTTATATTTTGCTAAATTTCGAGTCAAATTAGCATTTAAAATATCCGCTATTCCTGATTGTTGCATTGCCTCTTCTGTTTTCATTTGAGCCTCTTGTCTCAATTGCTCAAAAGTTGGAACTGAAACAATTGGAGGACTTGCAGTTGCTATAACTGGATTAAATGATTGCCCAGCTTGAGAGCCATACATTGCTCCTAAACCCCCACCTATAGTACCACCATACATATTAGCCATAGCGCTAATACTAGAGCCTATGCCCTCTCTTAAGCCAAATGTTCCAAGTGTTGGACCAACTCCTTTGCCGAGCCAAGCTCCTAATGCATTCCCAGCATATCCTCCCAGACCAGCACCTAAACCTCCTGCGACTGCACCTCTAAAGCCTCCTCTCATAGCTCCAGCCGCTGCACCACCCAGAGCTGCTCCCGCGGGGCCACCTAAACCAAAACCAACTATCGGTGCTATAACCGGTGCTACATGTTTAAAAACTCTACCTGCCGCTTTGAAAGGCGAAGTAACTATATTAACAGGATTAAAACTGCCTCCCATTTATCTCTCCCTAATAATCGACCATACTACTGCATGATCTCCATTTAAATAATACGCAGGCAATATACCATCCCATTTAAAACCTAAATGTTTCATTAGCTTATCTAATTTTGGCTTGCCTAGCCTATAAGTTGCAGATACTCTTCGATAATTCGTCTTTAACTCTGCGATAAAATCTTTCATTATTTGGTATATATCTTTATTGAAATTTTTAACAAGTTCAGTTGCCATATATAGGCATATTTCACAATTTTGAGGATGTAAATCACGACATAACAATATACCTAAAATTTGTTTTCCATCAATTAAAGTGAATGAACCTTCTTGTCCTTCTAAATAATAGAAAAAGCCAGGCTCAACTGCCATAGCTTCATTATAATCGGTTATATCATACCAATTCATATTAAAACCATGTCTAGAACGATACTTGATAAGTTTAGGCATTGTCGTTCCTCATTAAGATATTATGGAAAAAATCGTCATGACCTCTTGCTATAGGCGCAGTACTCATAGCTTTTCCTTGCAATGATTTTTGCAACTTATTGACTGCATTAACTAACGCTTCTGGTTTGGAATTCACAGTGAGTCTTTGTGGTTGAGGTCTTTGTCTGAATAATGATGATATTTTGTGTATTCTATTAATTGTATCTTTTCTGTCTTGAATATTTTGCTTAAAAGCTTGAATTGTGAGTCTATTATTTCTATTTGTTATATCCTTTTGGAACTTTTCAACTTTAATTGCATTATCATATTTATTTTTTAGGTGAATAAATTCTACAGAACTAATTAAATTGTTTAAACCTTGTGTCACTTGCTGTGCATATTGATTTCTAAGATTTGATAATTTTTGTTGAAATAATACTTCAGCAGTATAAGGGGTATGTCTATTATAATCTTCATATGCGCCACGATCGGCATATGGATTATCATATTCATTAATATTCCTATTGTATTGGACTCTAGTATGTATTCGATTGTTTAAATAAATTCTAAGGCCAAAGCCTTGACCATACCTACGTTGAACTCTCTCGGTTCTAATATTATCGAGATTTGAGCTGTTTTGAACTATTGTATTAAGATTATTCCTGAGGGCTTGTGTGCGTTTATTATTAGCAACAGACGGATGATTCAATATTCCATTGATATAGTCAATCTGCTCTTGTCCGTACATGCTTTTGCCTTCTATATACGAACATTATAAAGTATCAACAATACAAATACCAAATACCGTTATTTAGCTATTTAATAACGTCTTAAGAGTAGATACATCTACAGATAACGTCCCATCTTCTGACAGAACTAATCCACTTCCAATTTTAATTTCCACACTTTGAGACAAAACATTAGCACTCCAAGCTGTTTTGCCATAATAACCTACAGCGACAAACATGTTATTCCCATATGCAATACTCTGCCACGCTCCATCTGATATAGAACCATCATTGAATGCCTTGCCATCTGTGCTCCAGGCTGTTTTGCCATTATTGCTAACGGCCACAAACATACCATTCCCATATGTGATACCAAACCAATTTTTAGCTGATATAGAACCATCAGTGAATGTCTTGCCATCTGTGCTCCAGGCTGTTTTGCCATCACTGCTAACGGCCACAAACATGTTATTCCCATATGTGATGCTATACCACATCCCGTATGATATAGACCCGTCAGTGAATGTCTTGCCGTCTGTACTCCAGGCTGTTTTGCCATCACCGCTAACGGCAACAAACATACCATTCCCATATGTAATGCTACGCCATCCCCAAGATGATATAGAACCATCAGTGAATGTCTTGCCATCTGTGCTCCAGGCTGTTTTGCCATCAGAATTATTTATCGCAACAAACATGTTATTCCCATATGTGATGCTATACCACGTCCCGTCTGATATAGACCCATCAGTGAATGTCTTGCCATCTGTGCTCCAGGCTGTTGCATTAGAATTGCTAACTGAGACATACATACCATTGCCATATGTAATGCTAGTCCATGTGTTATTAGATATGCTTCCATCGCAGAATATCTTGCCAAACTGAGCCTCTCCTGCCACAGATAACGTTCCATCCTCTGTCACTGATAATCCAGTTCCAACCTTAATTCCACCTAGTGTAGATGCTGTTGCAGGCGGTAAAGTATATGTTCCTCCATTAACCGCAGAAATGACTCCATTATCTACAGTTATAGTTGTACCATCTGGTTGTACAATTCCTAATTGTTCTGTAGTCGCAGGATATATTTCTATAAAATTATCATTTGTTATTCTAGCTTGCTTATTAGAGTCTATTGGCAGAATAATATCACTTATATTAACTTTCCTTAAAGTTGTATCATCAGAAAAGTATAATTCATCATCTATAATGAAAAAATATATACCAGATGCCGCTACGCTATTATAATCTGTATTTCTGACATATGTTGAAAATGTGCTGTCAATAGAATAAAAAAACCATCCATTCCAGTCAGACACAAAATACATTCCTTTATATATAGCAATTTGAGCACCATTTACAGCATTATTAATATGCTTTTTTTCATAGTTAATACCATCCAAACTAAGCCATATATAACTTCCAGAAACATATAAAGCCTTGTAATAGTTATTATTATTGCAAGTTAAATAGCTAGGATAAGTATCCGAACTTTCCCCTTCTTCATAACTAAAACTAGAACAACTTAAATCATTTGAATATGCTAATTTCTCTCCGTTAAAATCAGTTAAAATGACACGGTTTCCTATTTTGTAGGCATTCCGCCAATACCCATGTATACCTATACTAGAATTATTCCAACTAATACCATCATTAGATATGATACAATATTCTTGATCACACGTCACACACCATACTTGACCTGTCCAGATTATACTACGACAAGGCGCTCCTACAACTTCTGATGAATAAGTGAAACCAGATACTTTATTCCAGCTCTCTCCATTATCAGAAGATTGATATAATGTGTTATTAGTCAAAGCCATAACTATATTATTTTTAGACGCTATAGATACATATTCATATTCTTCTTCCGTTAGCTCAGGCAGGTTTTTAATATCAAATGTTTTAAAAGTTCTGTCATATCTTAAAATTTTATGACCTGTAATTTTCCAAAAACAATATTCATCATTTTCAGCATATGGACCATCAATAGCAGCGCCATCTAATAAAGATGTCACTTCTTTAATTTCTTCAATAGTTAATTTAATTTCATTAAATTTTTGTACCTTAACGGTTTCTGACGCCTCATTATATTCTATATTATCTCCTTCAAATGTTAACTTTTGTACTAAATCAGAATATTTTCCACTAAATACTACTTTAGGAAGGGCAAAATTTTGTTCATTTATTTGAATAGTCCAAGCTTCTAAAAGATCTCCTCCTATTGGACATATAAAAATATCATTGACTACACCACAAGCACTAGGATAAATCATATACATTGTACTAGCGATAGTTTCTGGTCCAGAATACAAAATATTTTTCAAATCTTTTGTATATCCAAATCCTTTAATCATTGCCAATGGAAATGTATATATTCCATTATGATACAGCAAACTCGTGCTCATATAATATTCTTGTTTAGCCGTTTCCTGATCTATTGGATTAACGCAAGTCCATTGTGTTCCATCAATTGATTTGAAAAAACCTGTTTTTTCCGAATTAGCACCAAATGCCGCAAAACCATCCTCATCAGAGCACAAATTAATTGACATAAATTCTACAGGTTCCCATGTACCTGTCTTAGGTGAACCTGTACATTTATATGTCATAAATTCACCTGTATTCCCAACCCATATTCCATTTTTCTCGCAAATCGAAAATGCTTGATCGAAAAAGTTAGTACATAAATTCCAGTTAAGACCATCAGAAGACCAAATAGCTTTTTCTCCATGGGCATTATCACCAGAAAATGCTAACCATATTTGCTCTGTTTCCGACCAAGTTATGATAGGATAACGCAGTTTCATTGGCAATTCTGTTTCTGATAATGTCCAATCTTCACCATTATTATTTGAATATGCTAATTTTTTCCCTTCTAAAGCGAACATAAAACCTGTTTTTCCAGATACGCCCCAACTGGTTTCTCCAACTGAAGGCATATTGCGATAATTCCAGGATAGACCATCTGTTGTATAGGCTAATTCACTTTTATCCGCAGTATAATATACATTATCTATGACTACAGATTGGGTATAATTGCTTTTTATAGTTGTACTTTTAAATTCTGGTACAACTATTTGGTTTAATTCAATTTCATTTTTTTCATTAATTTTAGCTTGAGTACCATCATTAATTTTATCCTGTTTTGTATCTAATTCAGTCTTATCCGCCTTCATATCATTTAAAGTCTTTCCCATGTTAGCCGATAGAGCTTTGTCGGTTGAACTGTCATTTAGATTATCTATTATTTCGGTTGTAAAAGCACTTCTATCTATGAACTCAACATCGCCGTCATCATTATCATTAAAAGCAAGAACTTTCCCTCGTCTATCAACAAGCTTTAATTCAAAAGTTGGATTTGAAGGCTCTCCTGAGCTTTGGCGCAAAGCGTTCTCCGCCGACTCTATGTTATCTACAAATGTTAAATAACCTTGCTGGTCGCATTTAAAAAATTTGTTTGCACGTTCAGTTGCCGACGCCATTAATAACGCGTTATCAGCTAAAACTTCATCTTTTGGCACCCTAATAGTTCTATTTTCAAACATGTTGTCTTGGCATATCATGGTTAATTTGTCTAATGCCTGTTCAGTTGTATCAGCAAATACTGTTTGAGAATCAAATTTAGTTTCTTGCGATAAGGGAACGTCGCGATAAATGCATAAATTTAATAGTTCAGAATATTCTTCTAAAATAACAATCGTTCCAAAAACACCATTAGTACCATCTGAACTTTCAACTCTATAATCAGTATCTAATACAAGTATTTGAGAGGTACCGTCTTGAAAGCGTATTGACACTCTTATGTTTTCATCATCATCTCCATACTGAAAATTAATGTTAAAAACATCATCAACATTGATTTCTGTTAATTTATAAGTGATTTTAGCTTCTTCTTCACGAACTTCTATTGTCATAATATATCTCCATACATGCCAGTCAGTTTCCGTTTTTTCTTTTTATTTGGAAATATTGGATTAGTGAAAGGTCTCGCCCACCAAAAATTCAACCCAGGAACACTATTTCTAAATTGACGCCAGTTAACACTTCTATCAGGAATTAATATATCTCTAACAACTCTAAATATATTTTTAAACCAACTTATTGCTGGAAATGTATTAACAGGATCTCCATACTTAAGTACTTCTGCTCCAGTGAAAATTGCATCAACTATATAGTTGTCTAAAAATGAATAAGATACAACTTCTTTCCAAAAATCAGGTGATGTAGGATCTGTTTCTTTATCATTAATTGCATCTTTAATATAACTTCTTAGTCCACTTAAAGTCAATGAAATAGCAACCGCTTGAGCAAATCTGCTTTTGGCTATATCTCCACTCATTAAAGGTCTAAATATATGGTCATATACCATGAACGGATAACTCTTAAACATGTATATAGCAGAGCCTATACCACTTCTTAAAAACCTAGGTACATCTCCAGCACCTGGAGTTAAGATAGTTTGATCTACAACTGTTTGTATTGAGGATATTAGTTGTTTATTAAGTTCTTCATCTTCAATATGTATAGGATCTATATAATATATGTTTTTATAATCTGCGCCATGACTATTCCATAATTTAACTAATGCTTTTCTTTGCTTCGATGTTATACCCATCTTATTTAATAATTTTCTATCATTTTCCAAACAAGCATGTATAACATTGCTATATACTTCTTCTGCAACTGTTTCTTTTAGGGTTTGATTTAGATAATCAATGCCAGTCCATTTAGATGTCTGTGTTGCAATCCAATCACCCAAAGTATTATTGTTAGGAACATACCCTAAATCTCTAAATCTATTCTTTTGAATCGCCCTGTCTAGAAAATTCAACCATGATTCTAATGTCTTTTTATCAGTTTTTCTCAATGTAGATTGAGGCAAAAATAATCTTTGAAAGGTTCGCCCTAAACCATTTCTTAATACAGTCATAGCTGTATCAGGTATCATAGATAAGAATAACTGTCCTGCCATTGACGCAAATTGAACCCCTCTAGAATCAGCAATCCATTTCAATACTCGATTATTTGCAAACAATCCTTTAGCAGTGAATGTACCTTTCAATAATGATTCAACATCATTCAGTAGTGATAGATTATAATTATATACTTCCCTCTTGGTTTCAGCAGGTGCTCTACCTTTAGACACGGTATGACCAATATCTCTTATAGCTTTCTCTTCATAAGAATTTTTTAATTCGTCCCACGATTGAAAACCATTACGTACAGCAACTCTGTTCAATTCAGTTTCAACTACGACTTCTCGCATCTTTCCAACATGGTTAATAACTGGATCTATATCTATAACACCTAAATCCAATAATACATCATCATGTATTGCGACTTCTCTTTGTTTGATTAATGCTTTTCCTAAAGCATCACTCCCAATATTGTTATCAGTGACCTTCGCAATAATTGAATCAACAACATCTTCTAAGTCTTTATCCGTTATATTTTTGCTATTAATTTGTATTTCTCTGTTAATTAGAGTTCTTAACTTATCTATATTCTCATAAATATTATCTATATTATATCTTCGATATAAATGTCTCTGTGCTGTTTCATTTGATAATTCAACATTATTTAAAATTAGAGAGTTTTTAAATTCCTGATCACTCATATTAGCTATTTCTTGATTAACAGCTAATCTGTTCCCCTTTGTCTTAACACCACTTGTGCCAAAATATTCAGGTAATACATTATATTTTTTAGCTTCACTCAAAATTTTTTCATTAAAATCCAAAATAGACTGAACGCTTTCAGAAATCTCTGAATCTAAAGGTACTTGGTCGTTAACTATTGCCTTGCTAACCGCTAAATTGAATTCTTTTTCTGTTCCTTTTTTTAATTCAACCCATTTTGTTCTTAATGCATTAACCTTTTCACTTAACTTCAACTGATTGCCAAAGAATAGATTAAGATTTTCTTCAACTGAACGTTCTACTAACGTATCTCCATTGAAACTATATATTCTGTTCCTAAAAAGTTGCGGCGCTAATTTAGATAAAAATCCATCTCCTGAGTTCATCATCTGAAATTGAGGAGTAGCATTAAATATTTCCCAAATTAATCTAGAGGCTTTTCGTTTCACAGTACCTAAAAGACATTGTGATACTTCCGTTAAGTTATCTCCATCTAATTCAAACCATCTATCAAATTTAAAAATCAAACTATCTTTTATAGCTTCTGTAGTGCATTTAAATACAGATGATATTGATTTAGCTGTACCAGCTAATATAGCACCTGAAATACCTCCCGCAACTGTATTTAAAGCTAAGTCTGTATACTCAAAATCATTATTAGCGGCAGCTCTTGCCGTATAATTGACACCACTAATAACTGAACCTTCAACAGCTGCTCTAACAACACCTGTTCCAAACTTCAAGACCCTACCAACAGGTATCCAATTAATTGGATCAGCTAAACCTGTTGCCAATCCTATCGCTAATTCTCTCGCAGTACTTGTATTTTCTAAAATTTCTTTATCGCGTTTGTCTTCGCGATAATAATTAATCGCGGTTGTATATTGTTCACGATTCCTAACTCCTGAGAAAAAACTACGTTCTTCATTAGGAATATTGTCTGAATCCAATTGCTCATCTAAATGAAAGTCCGGATCCTTTTCTTTTATCGCTAAAACTGCTTTAATTCCAGGAGTGAAATCAGGACGAAATCTATTTAAATCATAAGCCTTTTTTAATTGATACAAACTGTTACTTTGACGAAACGACGCCCCTGCAACCTCAGCGGTATTATAATAATATTCTGGTTTAGGGTCAGGTTTTAAATCATCATGCCCCTCAGGCGACTGAAATTCCTCATCTTCCAAATCAGTAAGAGTATATTCAGCCATTATACACCTATTTTAAGAATATACTTAGTGCCATCTGTATCATATAGATACTCTCTTGAGGATGGATTATCTTCATCTTCTAAATAATAAAGACTATACCTTGGAGAAGTTAAATCAACTGATTCTAAATAAATCTCCCTATCTTTAAGTTTGCCCTCTAAATCTGGAATTATTAAAATATTCCCATTAGCTTGTATATTGTTCTCTTTCGCTATTTTCTTTAAAAAAGAATTTATATATTCTTGGATTTTTTCGTAGGATAATCCTGTATTTTCAGGGGTTGGAGGATTAATTTCATACCTTTTAGTATTTTGATTATATTTAACCAAATTTCCCACTTGTCTTGCTGCAATTGATTGCGCTTGAACCTCTGAACCCGTACGAATAAAAGCTCTCTTAAAAGTGTCTCCTATTAATTGATTTAATAGTTGTTTGTCTGACGAATCAAAATCCAGGCGCCATAAAAAACCTAATCTTCTATCTCTATGCTCGCTAACATTAGCTATATTTGAATCATAAATTTGTTGAAAAACTTTTCTTAATTTGTCTTCATCTGAACCATAATTTGTATTGAAGGTACCAGTATTCAACTCCTTAAATTCCTTGATAAACGAAGGATTTTTATCCTTAAAAAAATAAATATCTCTTAGTTTCTTAATTTCATCTAATTTTTTATTTCCAGAAAATGAAGTGACAGCTAAATTCGCAAAATCTATACAGTCTTGATCCATGCCTTGAATGGCTGGAATATCTGTTCCAGATAAAGCAACACAAGCATCCATTATTTTTTCTGATTCATTTGATTGAACGATATTTTCGTATAACTCATTTTTTAGAGGATTATAATTTTTATTAAAAACTATTTGGTGCTCTTGCAAAAAATGTACCTTTTCACAAAGAGTTTGAGGCTTTTCTCCTGAGGCTATACGCTTTTCATCTTCATTTTGAAAATATTGATTTAAATAATTTATTTTGTCTTTATTCGATATAGAGACATTATCTTGATTATTTTTAATACATTCATCAATTAATATATTCGTATTATTATCTTGCACTTTTCGAGAATGATAACTATTTAATTGTTTTAAAAGTTTATGTTTATAAACATCTTCTAAATCAGAGGCAATTATATCGCCTTCAGATACACTACCTAAATCTATCCCTACCTGCATTTTATGAAATGTAGATAAATGCTCCGTCGCTAACGCTCTTTGATACATCGCTTGAGATTCTTTTGCTTTGTATGCCTGATGTTTTAGTTCTAATTCTGCCTGCTGTTGCAAATGACTAAACCTTTGCGGGGATAATCCATTCTGAAATTCCGTACCCGCAACTAAAGATACAGCATCACGAGGATTATTCTTAATTAAGCCTAATCCATAAGAATACAAAAACAATTCTTGTTTTTCTTTCTGAAATTTTTTAAAATCTGCTCCAGAAAGAATATTTCTCATTGTATCAACCTGTTGGTTGTATTCAACACTTAAACTCGATACTTGAGAAGGATTTAAAGTTAAAGCATTAATTGTCGAGTTTAAGTGGGATTCTACAGTATTAATTGCATAACCAGTATATATTTGTTTTTCAGTTTGAAAAGCATTATTTGCAATATCACCTTTTCTTGCTATGAATATTTGTTGCAACTTGTTTTTAACATTTGCATTTGATGCTTGAGATATAGCAACTGACGTCAATTCATCATACTTTCCCGTAATATATTCTGTATATCCTTGAGCACTTGGATTGGAACTCAAAAATTGTTCTGATTCACTACGATAACTATTGTCTATATTAGCAATAGATTGCGATATTTCCATGTTATCGTATAGCTGCTGTTGCTCTTCCATGTATTTAGAGCCCATAGCTGCTAACGAGCCCAGAAAACTAATACGCCCTTGCCCACCTGCATTGTATAATGATTGATTCACACCTCGATAGTTAGGTATATATACACCAGTTTTTGGCAATCCTGAATGAGCTTGAGCGGTTCCTCGAACTGCTTCTGCCAATACTTCATTTTCTGGAACAATACTACGTCTCATTTCATCATTCCTTCTTTCAAAGAACCAATAGTAGAATTGCTAGAATTCACATTCATACTATTTAGATTCGAGCTAGCCATCATTGATTTAGCAAGATCTAAACCTCTTTTGACTGTCATTGCCGATTGAATCATTGATGAAAATGCTCCATATTTAGCTTGTTCAGCACTATTCATTGCACTACTCACCGCTTGATTTGCATTTAATTGATAGTTAATCTTTTGAACCTGAGCGTTAAAATAAGCATTCTGTGCTTCCGCTTGTCCCATAGTTGCTATTTCTCCAAGTACAAGCATTGGAGATCCATCCAATTCAACTCCTCTATTGCTCCAAGCAACTATATTTGAACCAAGCATTTTCTTTGTTTGATTCACTATAGCGTACATTGTTTCAGTTCCAGTTCTTTCAGCAACTTCCGCGTTCAGTTGACCTATCCGCTTATTTAGCTCTGCTTGTTGCAAATAAGAGTTCTCTTGTCTTCTATACTCATTTCTTTGAGATATATTAGAGAACAAAGTTAAGCCAAAAGAACCTAAACTTAAAATATCAGATAAATCCATTAGTACCTTGGTCTTGGTCTACGCATTCCAGGCATAGGACTTCCCATGCCTCCGCCATAGTCCGGAGGCATAACAGCTGGTCTCGCCACTGGACGTGTCCAATTTCCCATACCTCCGGGCTGTTGAGGTTGTTGGATAGGTTGCACTTGCTGTACCGGTTGTGCTGGCTGTGTTGCGGGTTTAGATTCGTTCTTCTTTTTCCCAAACAAACCACCTACAATGTTGCCAACCAACTTAAATGGTGCTGTGACTATTTTTTTTACTGCTCCCATTAATAGCCTCCATAGCCACCACCACGACGTCTCATCAGCATTTGACGACCTTGATTAAACATACCACGTCCCATGCCTACCATATCACGTCCCATACCATACATTTGTTGACCCATTTGACCTAGTCTTCCCATGCCTGCGCCAAATTGACCAATTGCTCCGCCATAGTCTCCACGTCTCCAGGCGTCACGCATTCCACCAAACATTTGTCGTCCTGTGTCCCACATCTGTTGACCTTGCTGGAACATCTGCTGTCCTTGATTGTACATCTGTTGCCCTTGCTGTTCCATTTGAGATTGCTGTTGCTGTGGTTTTTTGTTTCCTCCAAAAATAGAACCTATCCCACTCACGATGTCTCCAACTATTGGCAGTTTCCCAACTATACTTCCTACTGCAGGCAAAATCTTCCCCGCTAATCCAGCAATACCAGATAATAAACTCATTTTTCCTCCTATTAATTCAAAACGCTATAATCTGCTCTAATAACTATTTTATTCGAAAAATTAGGTTGAATCCAAATGTCTCGTGACATCGCTGCATATCTAAATGCATCTGCACAGTGACTGCTCTCATCATGCACCGTTTCATTTGTCTTTAATCCTGTTTTTCGATCAATTTTAAATTTAAACGTTTTTAATTTCTGCAAAGCTTCTGAACAAGTACTTCTATCGAACCTGCACGTCATTAATAATTTTCGTGCTTCTTCTATACCTTCCTGCTCTGATCTCCTCGGCAACACTTCACATCGATATCCAAAAGAATTTAATGTCTCAACTACCGACGCTCCCCGTACGTTTCCGTGGGCACCATCATGGGGAAGTATCATCGTTTTATAACTATACGGCTTCTTCCCTATATAATCAGCATAGAAAGTCATGTCTTTTCCACTATTTTCGTAATAATCAATGAAATTAATAATCCCATTATGCTTTTGAAAAAACCATAATGCTGTCGCATCACTCCAACCTAAGTCCCATGATATATATACTTGCTTGTTTGGATCCCATGTATAAGTATCGTGTATGTTTTTGTGCGCTAAAACGAACCTATCTATAAACTCCCCATAAACAGAACCTAATAGAACATTAGCATTAAAATCACATTCGTACTCTTGCGCATATTCTGCCGACGTTAAGTTGTTCCTCTGTTGCCAAAGATATTCAGATGAAAATACTTCACAATCAGACGCTTTAATCATATATGATTCCCACTCTGGATAATCAGGATTTGCGCCCAATTGAAACAATTCATGAAATTTGTTGTGCCCTTGCGGGGTACCTATAGCTATCATTTCTCCATCACTTCCGGTTAACATAGGCAAGATAATGTTTCCAAACATCGACGCAGGCATGCTAGCACATTCGTCTAACACTATCATTTGAGGATGAATCCCTCTATTTCTATCTTCCTTCTCATATGATAAAAGCAAAAGCTCTCTCACATCTCCCTCTCCTAAATAAAATCGATATATACCTTCATTTGTGTTGAATTTGTATATCTTAGGGAAATCCGCTAAAAGCTCCCTCATAATAGGCTCTACCGTTTTTTTTGCTTGCTCTAATGTTGCAGAAAAAAACGCTACTCTAAAGTTACTTTTTTCTGACTTTAACAACTTTTCTAAAATATATTGACATACAGCATATGTCTTACCACAGCCTCTAGCCGCAACTATAACTTTCCTCTTGCTCTTAGAAAGCCATAAAAAACTAAATTCTCTTCTCGCCGTTATTTTTTGCATTTTTATTTTTATTTTAATAAAATTTAACTGTGGTTCAAAATAGAAGGAAATTATGAAAAAACCAAACTTTCAAAAAATGGCTCTTTCGCCTGAATTAGAGCTACTTAAAGCTCTTAACGAAAAAAAAGCAACTAAAGCTCAAATTAAAGCTCTTGTAGAAGATATCAAAAAACATCTAGCAAGCTCTAATATAGCTACTATAGATAATTATCACGGAGTATATGGAAAAGCCGCAGCTCTAGCCTTGCAAAAAAATTATGCCTACTTCGATGAAGAAAAAATAATTGATGAAAAATTGTTTAAAATTTTGGACTTCATTGCGGATAATGCTCTAAAAAACAAAAAAATTAAAACCAGCCCTCAATTATTTCAATTTTTAGTTAATTATATAAAACCTGAAACTATCACTAATGATAATAGTGATAAAGTTATAGTCCTCGGTAATTTTTTTTAACGCAGAGCAAGCTACCGATAGTGATAAATTTTTAGTGAAAAAAAGATAGGAGGATATTATGCCTTCTAGAGGTAGAACAAGAAATCAAGAACAAAAACTTAACTATATAAATTTAAGTATATTTTCATCATTAAAAAACTCAATTAAGTTAAGAAGTTTATATCCATTTTCTAGAACTGTATATGGCTTATCATCCATGGTAATAATAATTTTCTTATAGCCATCATACAGCTTATTAAATGCCGCAATTTCTCTTTGTCTTGAGGATTTATCGATAACTGTGTATGATACTTGTATATAATATGTTTCTGATCCTGACTTAGCAACAAAATCTATTTCTTTGTTATCATTTTTACCAATGTCTACAACATATCCTCTGCGGAGCAATTCAAGATATACCAGATTTTCAATAGAATGCGTAATTTCAAGCTGTCTATAATTAAGTCTACTGTTTCGAATTCCTAAATCTGTAACGTAGTATTTATTTAAGGTCTTTAAATACGCTTTGCCTTTAATATCATATCTTTGCACTTTATGCATTAAGAAAGCATTACAAAAATATTCTAAATAATTCCCTACAGTATCAGACGTTACATTAGGGTACCCATTACTTTTTAAAGTGTTTGTTATCTTATTTGCACTTACATAAGAACCGATTTGAGAGCAGAGGAGATCGAATACTGCCTTTAACAAATTTTCATTTCTGACATTGTATCTATCAATAATATCTCTAAAAAGAGTAAGCTCACAAATATCATTCAAATATCGATATTTTTGTTCTGCGGAATTCAACTGAACAACATACGGTAATCCACCCTCCATTAAATACTCATTTAATAATATCCTATCGTCATAAGTATTAAATGTATTTTTATAGGATTTATATTCTGCAAAAGATAAAGGATATACCCTTATTTCAGTACTTCGTCCCCTGAATTTCGTATTAATATCCTTGGACAACATTTGAGCATTAGAACCTGTCACATAAACATCACAGTTTTCATCAATTCTTAGTCCATTTACGACATCTTCAAATTGGGGAACTAATTGGATTTCATCTAAAAAGACATAGTGTCTTTTGTTTTTATTTCTTATTTGTTCAACAATATATTTATAAAGTTTATCAGCCTCTCTATATTTTTTATTTTTATAAGTCTCCAAATCTATTTTTATAATCTGTTCTTCTTTAATTCCTTGATTCAATAAATACTGATAAAAAATTTTAAACAAAAGTACCGATTTCCCTGCTCTTCTAATGCCAGTAATAACTTTTACTATATCAAGGTCTTTTTCTTTTATCAGTCTTTCTAAAAAAACAGGTCTATTAATATATTCCATTTTTCTGTTATTTAATTGATTTCACTTTATAATTTTATATTCTACTCGAAAAACTTTTAATTTTCAAGTTTTTTTCGAATAGAATAAGATAAAAACTCCTACATAAAATACTTCTTTCTTTTCCAGAATATCATGAACTCGAACTTAAATAGAAGATTTTTTCACTAATCTTCAAAAACGCGCAGAAATGCCGTTTAGAACATCGAAATTTGTTTTTAGGTAATTCTTTTACCTATAAAAGCATTTTCTCTATTCTAAATGCTGTTTAAATCCGTTTTATTTTTTAGAGATTGTTCTTTTTTCTTGGAAAAGCGATTTTTTCCCATCCTCTTTTTTGCAAATTGATTCAAAAAGCAGTTTTTGAAAATTAATTTAGGGGGTCTCCCCCCCCTCTTTATTAATTAATTTAAAAATTATCTTTAATTTTCATATAATTTAATTAGTTATTTTTTTAATTTTTAAAAAGATTTTTATAAAAAATCTTTTGTTTACGCCATTCGGGCTTTCAGCCCGAATAAAGTTGCTTAATTTTAAAGCAAATAGTTCAACTACTTGTTGTTACAGATAATTCACTAAGATATCCACAAAAATTGTGATACAATTAAATTGCTTAAAATAACCATTTGATTTAATTGAATATTTATATATTTTTTTACAATTGCTTAAAAAACAATGAAAAATAAGCTTTATTTTATATTGAAAAATCAATATT
>CALXQM010000023.1 GCA_944390765.1 uncultured Alphaproteobacteria bacterium
CTTTTCCATTAGCTATTGAGGTTTTTATTTCTTGATTATAACTTCGATCTTCGGTTACCATCCCTCCCACTATCGCATAGCTCAATAATATTATTAATTTCACTATTACTTTCATCTCTACTCTCCTATTATTTCCCTTAATTTATTAATAAGAACATCACTTCTACCATCAGACTCTTGAACTGTTTTAATAATCAAATCATCATCCAAATTACCTAACATAATGAAAGACTTATGTAACCAAAACATTTGATATGCTATTGGTTCAATAAATGATTCCTTCAGAAATGCGGGTATTTCTTCTAAATTTGGATAAAATCCGCTAAAAATTTGTATAGAACTTTTATAATTTAATTCTTTTAATTTTATTAACAACCTTCCTATAATATCATATGCATATACAGGAATAGCTTCGCGTTCTGATATAATATCTTCTATATCACTCGCGACATCTTCATCATCAGGAGGATTATCAGACGATATATCATCAAATACTTCAAGTAAATAATCATTTCTGTCCTCCTCCTCTGGATACAATACTATTCTATATGGGACAATTTTATCATTTAAAATATTTATTGCCACTTTTATTGCTTGTATAGTTTTTAAATGATCATCGCATTTGTTTGATCCGAGTACTAAAAAAAGATTTTGGAAAACTGAAGCTACAAATCTTTCAAATTCCAAATTGCCACATACTATTTCATTAATTCTTTTTCTAGCCACACTAAATAAATAACGAACCTCTCCTGCACGATTAACTCTTTTAGCAAGCAGAGCAATAATCAAATTTTCTTTATTATATGCAGTTTCGTTTAAACTTAAAGTTGGATCAAATCCCATAAATTCACCAAGTTGTTCCAACATTTCATAATCTTTTTTTAACAATGCTATAATAATATCAACTGCTTGATTTATAGTTTTATATTGAGAAATAAGAGTCTCAAGCGCTTGCGGGATAAGTCGTGTAGTATATTGAAAAATATTTTCTTCCTCTTCATATTGGTAAAAATTATAAAAAAAACAATGTCCTAATTCCGATATATCTTCTTTTTTCTCTAGTCTTTGTGAAAAAACTTTCAATAATTCAAATGTAAATATATATGGATTAAAATTATTAAAACATTTAGTTTTTAATAATTCTTCATTAACAATAAATGGAAACAATATATTTATTATATTATATTTTTCTATTGTAAAATCATTATTTATATATGTAATAAGTTCTAATAATTTCCCCTGAATAAAATCATCTGTTTCATAAATAAATTTAAAAGCATCTAAAGATTCAAAAAAAATTGATATATCATCTTCTTCTGTGATAGCCTGCAACATTTCAGTAAAAATCTGGCACATCTGGGAAGCATCTAAATTTAGATTTTCACATATATTTAATAGTCCATTTATCTCTGATAATGCTGTATCGATATCTTTCTTATATTTATTACAAAAAAGCTCTAACATATGAGGGAAATATTGAACTGCATGAATATGGGTTTTAGCTAAGTTTTTTATAGAATCTATAATCTTATCTTCGCTATATTGAGCAATAATACTTTCAACTATTTGATCATCTGTTTGAATATTAGAAATACATAATGAACTAATAGATGCCTCTTTCCTTTCACGAGAGTTTGATAAATTTTCAAAAAACTTGTATTCATTCATACTTATTACAAAATTTGAAAAAAGTAAAAGAAAACAGATTAATATTTTTCCCATTTATCACTCTATCTAACCATTTCCTAACATAGGATAACAAAATAATTAATAATTTTATAGTACATTATGAAAATTTATTCGTAAATAAATATCTATTTATCTAAATTCATCTATGTCTCCTATATACAGGACTGAATACTTAGAAACCATTTCAATTGATAATCCATCTTTCAACATTTTCCTTGTCATTTCTACAGTTTTTTTTCACCAACAATTTTTTCGCCTTCGACTAATCCTTCAGCCTTACCTATATTTTTAGCATCAGAGATACGCATTTTGATTTCTTCCTCTTTTAGTTCATAATGGGTGTATTCTAACAGTTAAGTTTCAGTATAATCAGACTTTCAAGAACTTTAAATACCTCGAAAAATTGTTCCTCAAGATAATATTTTTCCAATTTTTTCGGATTTTTTAGGACTAATATGTTTGGCTTTCTTAAAATAATACGCCCATTGGTCGGTGTCATCTTTCAATTCATAAAAATACTTTCGCCTTTTCTTATATAATTGCATACTTCTGTTTAATAACTTAATTTATAGAAATTCTAGAAAATTTAAAAAACTCTTCAAAAAAATTAATATTATGAACGCTTTAAAATAAAGATAAGAACCTATAATAACAAGTAATATTCATAATAACAAAAGGAGATGAGTTCTACTTAAATTATCTAATTTGAATTTTAAAAATTTTCCTTTAAAAACAATATGTCAAGTAAAATTATTAACTATATTTTATAAAATGATATTGAGTTTTTTGGGAACTATTATTATATCTGATAGAAGATAAATCATATAAATTTGGGAGAACAATAGTGACTACAAGATTAGATAATCTATCAAAAAATGAGTTAAATTTTGTTCTGAAAAGGAACGGTGCTAAGGTCAAATTTAATGAAGAGAAAATTGTAAATGCTATCAAAGCAGCCGGTATAGAAACAGGCGAATTTGATGAAAAAGAGGCTCGTCATTTAGCATTTAATGTTGTAAAGATTTTGCAACATCGTTCTGAACAGGAAATCCCAGATATAGAAAAAATTCAAGATATTGTAGAACAAGTATTAATTAATGAAAATTATTTCAAAACAGCTAGAGCATACATTCTCTATAGATCAAAAAGGGGAGAACTAAGAAAAGATAAAAAAAATATGATTGATGTAGTTATGGCTGTAAATGAATATTTAGATAAACTTGATTGGAGAGTTAATGCGAATGCTAATCAAGGTTATTCTCTTGGCGGAATGATATTAAATATTTCAGGAAAAGTAGTTGCTAATTATTGGTTAAACAAAGTTTATCCAGAATATATATCTATGGCACATCGTAATGGAGATATGCATATCCATGATTTGGATATGCTTAGTGGATATTGTGCCGGTTGGTCGTTACGTACTCTTTTAAATGAAGGATTTAATGGTGTTCCGGGCAAGGCTGAATCATGCCCACCTAAACATTTAAGTAGCGCTGTCGGGCAAATTGTTAACTTTCTTGGAACATTACAAAATGAATGGGCAGGAGCTCAAGCATTCAGTTCATTCGACACATATTTAGCGCCTTTTGTTAAAATAGATAATCTGCCTTATAAGGAAGTAAAACAAAATATCCAAGAAATGATATATAATCTTAATGTACCTTCACGTTGGGGAACTCAAACACCATTTACTAATTTAACTTTTGATTGGGTTTGTCCAGATGATTTAAAAGATAAAATTCCATTAATTGGCGGGAAAGAAGTAGACTTTTCTTATGGTGATCTACAAAAAGAAATGGATATGATAAATAAAGCTTTTATGGAAGTTATGTCAGCGGGAGATAGTAAGGGGCGTGTTTTTACATTTCCAATTCCAACATATAATATTACTAAGAGTTTTCCTTGGAATAGTGAAAATGCAAATTTACTATTTGAAATGACTGCTAAATATGGATTGCCTTATTTCCAGAACTATGTAAATTCTGATTTAGATCCTGCCTCAATTCGTTCAATGTGTTGCCGATTACAATTGGATTTAAGAGAATTGTTGAAACGAGGGAACAGTTTGTTTGGTTCAGCTGAACAAACGGGTTCTATAGGAGTTGTAACTATAAATTGTGCTCGTTTAGGATATTTATTTAAAGGAAATGAGGATGCTTTAGTAGCTCGTTTATATGAATTAATGGAATACGCAAAAAAAAGTCTAGAGATTAAAAGAAAAGTTATCCAAATGTATATGGATAATGGATTATATCCATTTACAAAAAGATATTTAGGTCGTTTAAGGAATCATTTCTCAACAATAGGAGTAAATGGAATAAATGAAATGATACGGAATTTCACCAATGACCAACATGACATCACAACAGAGTATGGACAAAATATGGCTCTAAGAATTTTAGACAAAGCTCGTGAAAAATTAATTGAATTTCAAGGCGAAACAGGAAATATGTATAATCTTGAGGCTACTCCTGGAGAAGGAGCAACTTATAGGTTTGCAAAAGAAGATATTAAAAGATATCCTGGCATTTTACATGCAGGTACAGCACAAAAACCTTATTATACAAATTCTAGTCAGCTTCCTGTAGGTTTTACCGAGGATGCTTTTGAAGCACTAAAATTACAGGATGATTTACAAAGAAAATATACAGGAGGGACTGTGTTTCATTTATATATGAATGAAAAAATTTCCAACGCAGAAGTATGTAAAAAATTAGTGAAAAAAGTTGTTGAAAATTTTAAATTACCATATTTTTCAATTACCCCAACATTTTCAATTTGTCCTGTTCATGGATATTTGGCAGGAGAACAAAAATTCTGTCCTAAATGTGATATAGAAATTGCAGCAAAAAAGAAAGCTAAAATAAAACAAGTCTCTTGATTTTTAGTTAGGATGGATTAGACTGAATGTATAATAATAGGGGTAAGTATGAATCAAGATATTACTATTGATGGAGTTAAACTTAAAGAAGAAGAAAGACAAAAATGCGAAATCTGGACAAGAGTGATGGGTTATTATCGTCCTACTTCTTTCTTTAATGTTGGGAAACAAGGTGAACACGAGGAAAGATTACATTTCAGTGAAAGTGTAACTTGTTGCGGAGGTTGTAATTAGTCGAATGACTGATCAACTTTTAATTGGAGGAATAGTCTCACTTACAACAGTCGATTATCCAGGGTACATTGCAAGTGTAATATTCCTTCAAGGTTGTCCTTGGAGATGTATATATTGTCATAATCCGCATTTGCAAACAATGGCTCCTACAGAATCATTACCTTGGGAAGATGTTTTAAGATTACTGAATACAAGAAAAAATTTTGTGGAGGCTGTAGTATTTAGTGGTGGAGAACCATTGATTCAAGGAGAGGCTTTATTATTAGCAATTAATGATGTTAAAAATATCGGATATAAAATTGGCATACATACAGCTGGAGCGTATCCTGATAAATTAGCAAAAATTTTACCGCTTTTAGATTGGGTGGGTTTTGATATTAAGCATGAATTTAAAGATTATGCACTTATTACCAATATTGAAGGCAGTGGTGAAGTAGCATTAAAAAGCTTAAGAATGGTAATAGCATCTGGTGTCCAATTTGAAGTTAGAATGACATTACATGAAAGTATTCCACAGGAATCTATTGTAAAAACCTTGAAAGAACTCGCTTCCATGGGCGTTAAAACTGTAGCTCTACAAAAATGTAGAGATAAAAATGAAAATATTATTGAACATCCGATATTTTCTGATAGACTTTTAATAGAGAATATATCAAAATGTTTTGATAATTTTTATATTAGAGGTTAATATAATTTTTTGGCATTATTAAATTAGATGAAATCATAGGAGTAAAATGGCTGATCATAAATCTGCTTTGAAAAGAATAAGGCAAACAAAAGTTAGAACTATTAGAAATAGAGATAGAATTAGTCGTATAAGAACTTTTATCAAGAAATTTATTGCGTCTATTGGTAGTAAAGAGGCTGAAATAAATTTTATTGCCGCACAATCAGAATTAAGCAAAGGAGTTTCCAGGGGAGTATTAAATAAAAATACGGCTAGCAGGAAAATTTCTAGATTAAATAAGTTATTGAAAGCTTCAACAACAAAATAGATTATGGCAAACATAGAACATCGGATATTAGACGATATTTGGAGTTCAGTTTGTGAGGATCTACGTAATATTTTTGGGGATGCAGTAATTAATAATTTAATTTCTCCGTTGCATCCCGAAAAGTTAGAAGAGAATACGTTGTATTTAATAGCTCCGAGTGTTTTTTTTAAAGATTGGGTAACTAATAATTATCTCACACAAATTATACAGATATGTGTTGAAAAATGTCCACAAGTAAAATCTGTAGAATTAAAAGTGTTAGAATCAAATAAACCCTCTAATATACAAACTAATTCAATAAATGAAGAAATTGTAACTTCAGATGATGATACATTTGGTATACCTCTAGATCCGAATTTAACATTCGATAAATTCGTTGTTGGGAAACCTAATGAGTTAGCCTATGCTGCAGCCTTAAGAGTTGCAGAATCTGATGACGTTGTTTTTAATCCTTTATTTCTATATGGTGGTGTTGGCTTAGGTAAAACACACCTGATGCATGCTATTGCTTGGAGTATTAAAGCGAAAAATCCCAAAAGAACAATTGCTTATATGTCTGCAGAAAAATTTATGTATCAATTTATTCGTTCTGTAAGATATAAAGATACTATGGCTTTTAAAGAGCAATTTAGATCTGTTGACGTCTTAATGATAGATGATATTCAATTTATATGCGGGAAAGACTCTACACAAGAAGAATTTTTCCATACTTTCAATGCATTAGTAGATAATAATAGACAGGTAATAGTATCCGCAGATAAATCTCCATCAGATTTAGATGGAATGGAAGAGCGATTAAAATCTCGTCTAGGCTGGGGACTAGTTGCAGATATTCATCCGACTACATATGAATTAAGGTTGGGAATTTTACAATCAAAAGCTGCAAATACCTCCGTTATTATTCCAGATAAAGTTTTAGAATTTATTGCACACAAGGTTACCTCTAATATAAGAGAACTAGAAGGAGCATTAAACCGGATTATTGCAAATGCAGTATTTATTGGCAGAGAAGTTACTATTGACAGTGCCAGAGAGGTATTATCAGATCTGTTACGTTCAAGTGAAAGACGTGTAACAATTGAAGAGATTCAAAAAAAAGTAGCGGCTCATTATTCAATAAAATTTAGTGATATGTTTTCATCAAAACGCTCTCGGCAGATAGCTTTACCAAGGCAAGTTGCCATGTACTTAGCTAAAAAACTAACCACTATGTCTTTACCGGAGATAGGCAAGAATTTTGGAGGAAAAGATCATACAACAGTACTACATGCTGTTAGAAAAATAACAGAGACTATGCGAGATGATGCAAGTTTAGAAGAAGATATACGATTATTAACAAAAATTTTGCAATAGGAAAGAATCGGTTTATAGATTTTTTTAATATTATTTTATCAAATTATCATAAATTCCTGCTTTAACCCAATTTTTTAGTTGTTTTTTAAATGTCTTTTCTTGACTTTTAACTAATAATCATTATGGATTGCCACGTCGTTTCACTCCTCGCAATGACGACGCATAGCATCACTCTGAACTAAAACATCCCTCATTTTCGTCATTCTAGCGAATACACTCACTACCCCTTTGCGTCATTCTGAGCGAACGTAGTTAGCGTGAGAATCTACTTGCATACTCTCATGATACTACCCTCTATATCATCTTATTGATCATCATGTTACTCTGTTCTTCGCAATGACGAAAAATATCACTTGCAATGACAAAAGGATCATTCTCTCTACGAGTTATTCTGAGCGAGTACAACGAGTGTAAGAATCCATTGTTATTTTATTTATGTTTATATATTTCCATCGAAAATGCGTTTCCTATCAGAATGAACCCATTTTTTATTAAATAAAGTTTATTCTTATCATTAGTATAAAATGGACACATAACTACACAATGACTATTTGCTTTTTCAAGCTCTTTTAATGGTATTAATATATTTTTTGCATTGAAAATTTTCCTATCTCTTAATAGAAAATTTGTAAAATGAGTAAACACATCAAATTGCCAAACGTTACCATGTATTGCACCATAAGTGTATTTTTCTATTGGATTTCCATCTATAAATATGTAAATTTTATTCCCATTTATATATAAATCAACAATCTGTTCAACTAAAGGCATATCATTTTTTCTTAATGCATAATTTTTAAAAAACCAATCTTTGGAATAAGAAGTTGAGTAAAAAGTAGTAGCAACTGATGAAAAAATTTAAGAACACAAATTAAAGCAATTTAGAACAATATTTTATGCGTAGTTCTGTTTAATTTAAAAGCATATTTCAATTTTTGAGCTCTCTGATCATTTTCATTATCAGTTAACTTTTTCATTTGTTTACCCCAAATTGTTTCAGGCCACAAAGAATCATTAATAGTTCTACAGATAATATGAATATGTAATTGCGGTGTTTTATTTCCTATCGCAGCAACATTTAATCGATCACAGTCAAATAATTCTTCCATAATATTAGAACATAAATTAATTTCTTTCATTAATTGTATTTGTTGTTCTATAGATAATTGATTAATTTGAACAACATTTTCTACACGAGGAATTAATAAAATCCATGGAAATTCTTTATTTTCCATAACTACAGAACATAATTCTAATTCAGCAATCAAACTTTTCTTTTTAAATGTATCTAATAACTTAAATGCCATAATATTAAACTTTATTTATAAAAATGTCTTAGCAAATATGTTGGAAACTTATTTATTTTACCTGTCATTTTATGACCAATTAAACACAATTTCTTTAATTCTTCTTCATTATTTTCTTCTGTCATACTTGGAATTACTCGTGATGTAACTCCAGTCATAACCAGAGCGGAATCTATTCTGGCGTTATGAGCACCAAGAATATCCGTCCATAATGTATCCCCTATCATTAAAATTTTATCGGAATTAGAATTTGTAGTTTCTTTAGCAAATTCAAAAATTTCTGCATAAGGTTTCCCAAAACGTATAACTTTACCACCAAATTTTTTCTCATAATATAATCCAATACTTCCTTGAGTAATAATAGGATATCTCCCTCCATCTATACCACTCATTGCAAAAATATCAGGATTAGCTATCAACAATGTACTACCTAAAGATGATAACTCAGATAAACACAAATGAAATTCTGTTAAACCTCTTCTACCTTTATCATCCGATAGCTTTGACCAGTCAAAATCAATATATTCAGAAATTAGAACAGCATTATTATTCTCATCTTGGAGACAATCTACCCTAACAGAGCCGTAACTCGCCCGTGGAGTCGCTACATATATTAAATCAGCCTGCGCACAATCATCTGTTTTCAACAAACCGGTATTGCTAAAGACGCTAGGATTTCCCATAAACAAACATTTTACTGTTAGAAGTTTATGCCCTAATATATTTTCAAAATATACTTTATTTGAAAGTAAAGCGTTATGCAAAAACTCCCCAGATGTTATAAAATAGTCATAATGAACTCCTTCAAATATACCTCTTTCGGAATATCCGATAATAGCTTCCGATGACAATTGAGTGGTATTAGAAAGAATAACAATTTTTTTGCCCAATTTCTTTAATTCAAGTAATGTTTCTGCAACCCCTTCATATAAATTTATTCCATTAAATAGAACACCATATACATCAACGAATAACGTATCATATTGCTCAGAAATATCTATTATATTATTATGAATATTCATTTATTCTCCTTAATGTATTAATTTTTTATATTTAATACGGTGAGGAATTATTTCTGTAATTCCTAATCTTTTACGTTTATCTTCTTCATATGAAGAAAAATTACCTTGGAACCATTCAACATGGCTTTCTCCTTCAAAGGCTAAAATATGTGTAGATATTCTATCTAAGAACCAACGGTCATGGCTGATAACTATAGCGCATCCAGCAAAATTTAATAATGCATTTTCTAAATTTCTTAAAGTATCAATATCCAAATCATTTGTAGGTTCATCAAGTAATAAAACATTTGCTCCAGACTTTAACATTTTCGCTAAATGAACTCTGTTCCTTTCTCCACCAGATAACTGATGAATATATTTTTGCTGATCAACTCCTTTAAAACCAAAATATGAAACATATGCTCTGCTAGGGATACATTTTTGACCTAATTCAATTTCATCTAAAGAATCAGAAATTTCTTCCCACACTGTTTTATTTGAATTTAAATTATCTCTATTTTGATCGACATAAGCTAATTGTACAGTTTCTCCTATTTTTATAGTACCAGTATCAACAGGTTCATTTCCTATAATCATTTTAAATAAAGTAGATTTTCCTGCCCCATTTGAACCGATAACACCAACAATACTTCCCGGTACAATTTCAAAAGAAAGATTATCAATTAATAATTTATCTCCAAATGATTTGCTTATATTATCTGCTTTAATGACTATATCACCTAACCTCTGGCCAGATGGGATATATAAAATAGATGTATTATAAGATTTATCACTTTCCTGAGCCAATAAGTCTTTATAAGCTTCTAATCTAGCTTTACTTTTAGCTTGTCTAGCCTTATGTGACTGTCTGACCCATTCCAACTCTCTAGATAAAATCTTTTGCCTTCCTTCTTCTTTTTTATCTTCTTGAGAAAGTCTTTTTTGTTTTTCTTCTAACCAAGCAGAATAATTACCTTCAAATGGATAAGTATTTCCTCTATCTAATTCTAGAATCCACCCGGCAACATTATCTAAGAAATATCTATCATGGGTCACTAAAACAACTGCTCCTTTATAATCTTGTAAATGTTTTTCTAACCAAGCTACAGATTCTGCATCTAAATGATTTGTAGGTTCATCAAGTAGTAATAGATCAGGTTTTTGTAGCAATAACTTACAAAGTGCCACCCTCCTTTTTTCTCCGCCGGATAAATTTTTAACTACTTCGTCCGAAGGAGGACAACGCAAAGCATCCATTGCAATTTCAATCATTCTATTTAAATCCCATAAATTCAGTGCATCTATTTGCTCTTGCAGTTCACCCTGGCGAACAATTAATTTATCCATTTCATCAGAACTAATTTCTTCAGAAAATTTAGTAGAAATCGCATCAAATTCATCTAATAATTGTTTTTGCTTAGTTAATCCGCCGATAATATTTTCATAAACTGTTTTTTCTTTGTCTAATTCTGGCTCTTGAGGCAAATAACCAACGGTAGCACCATTCGCTAACCATGCTTCTCCATTAAAATCATGTTCTATACCTGCCATTATTTTCAATAAAGTAGATTTCCCTGCTCCATTATTTCCTATAATTCCTATCTTAGCATCTGGAAAAAATGATAACCAAGTTTCTTTTAATATTTGTTTTCCTCCAGGATAAGTTTTTGAAACTCCCTTCATTACATATATATATTGATATGCAGACATAAAACACCTAATTTAATATTCTTTTCGTTATACGATATCACACACTGACCAGACTTTCTAATATTTTATTAAATTATTAAAAATTTAAACTTTTCATTAACTATTCCTAATTTATTTTAAAAATGTTAAACGATGGTTTTTGATAATGGATGGAAAAGAATCATTAATACAGTGGCACGAAGGAATGTTAATTTCTCCCCAGCACTTTCAACAATTAAATAATTATAATCAAATGATAGCAGAGCATTTGGGACTGTCTTTTTCACCCTTTCATTATGGATTATTTGAATTAAAAATGGATGCATCTTCACTATCATCAGGATTAGTTCGTGTTTTAAAAGCAAAAGGATTTTTTCAGGATGGCCTTTTCTTTAATTTTGATGCAACAAAGGATAACCCATTGGAATTAAACCTAAATTCATATTTTCAAACTAATTCAAAAGCAATAAAAATATATTTATCGATACCTTCTAGACATTGTGGAGAAAACGCATTAACGGGAGGTCTTGCTAGATATTATTCTTCAGAAATTCTCGATATAAAGGATGAGAACATCGGAGAAAATGAAATAAACATCCCTATTTTAAAACCCAATTTAAAATTATTAGATGAATCACAAGTAGACGGCAGATATCAAAGCTTTCCAATTTTTGAGGCAGAAAAATCTACAGAGAGAGGCATTGTCAGTACAAATTTTATAGCGCCTTTTTTGACTTTATCCGAACATTCTCAAATATCTAGTATGTGTAGAGATATTGTAGAGTCAATTCGAGAAAAAATCTCATACTTTGCAGAAAGAAAAGAAAATTTTACTCAAAATAGTGTTGAAGAATCTATGGCAAATTTAAGGCTGTTGATTCAAGCAGCTTTACCTTTAGAATCAATAATAAAAACTGAAGGCTTGCATCCTTTTGAAATTTTTAAATGCTTTTTAAATTCTATAGCAAGTATTATCGCAATTAATCCCGCTGGATTGGTTTATAAACTTCCTGTTTATAACCATAATGACATCTATAATTGTTTTGAACAATTATACGATTATTCTATTGAGTTATTGCAACATCTAAAACAAAAATATGATGTAATTAAATTTCAGAAAGATGATAACGTATTTTCATTAAATATAATACCTGAGTGGTTAAAAAATGATGAAATAGTAATAGGTATTAGAAAGCCTTTTGCTGTATCTAATGACGATATGCTTTCATGGATAAATGGATTACAAATCGCCAGTACATCAACGTTCACTCTTATAAAAGATAAAAGAGTATTAGGAGCTGAACGCCGAATATTAGAAAGAAGTGAATATATTACACAACCTGTCGGCATGATATCTATAGCTATCAAAGCGCATACATCATATATAAAACCAAATGAGAAATTATATTTATCCAGTAGTTATTTTGATATTATTCCAGAGGAAATAATTTTGTATGCAGAAAGATAATACCTTAAATATAAATAATTTAATTTTAGTTTTCGGAAATTTTGCTGTTGAAGTATTTAATTATAAAAAGCATATATTAAATAATGATTCTCAATTTGATTTTAAAACTATTCATAAAAATTTAAGTAAAATACTTAAAGATATTTTAGATGTACAAAAAAGTATTTCATTTGAGAAAAAAGTAAGAGAAGTTGTTTATATTATGGCTTCCCTAGCAGATGAAGTATTTTTAAATATTTCCTGGGAAGGAAAAGATTATTGGGAAAACAATATGTTAGAAAAACATTTTTTCGGAACACAAATTGCAGGAGAAAAAATTTTCTCTAATATACAGGAATTAGTATCTAAAGATAACATAGAAAATTTAATTATTGCTGAAATATATATGAAAACATTACTCCTGGATTTTGAAGGAAAATATCGAGGATTAAACGATGCTAGTCATGAAATAAATAATTATAGAAGACAATTACTCACTTTTGTAGAAAAATATGACAAATCGATAACAATGGTCGAACATCGGATGTTCCATCAAGAATATTCTAAAACATTACCAACAATTCATAGACAATTTCTGCCAGATATTTACATAATAAATTATATTTGTGCATTTTTTATATTTATGTTTCTAGTAGTAAGTTCTATAGCATGGATTTTAGAAACTCGACCGTTAAATGAAATATTAATGGAAATTTCATCTATAATTTTAAGGACTTAATAATATGCAGGTATTTAGAGAATTTCTAGCTAATAAATTATCTTATATACCAAAAGAATTAATTACTCCTATCTCATTTGGATTAATTGCTATAGCTATAATTCTCATTATTATTACCTTTATAATTTGTGTTATTTATATCAATACACAACCTAAAAAATCATCAAAACCTATTCAACCTATAACACGAGATGATATATTAAATAAAAAAGAAACAAATATTCTACCTGAAAAAATAAAACACGAAGATTTGCCTATTATCTCTGGAAGATTAGGAGAAATTTTAACCTTATGGGGTGTTTTAAATGCAGGTTCATTAACAAAATCTTTTTTCCGAGTATTAGAAATAATAAAAAATAGTACATATGACATTAGATGGAGGTATAAACTTCCATGTTTTATGTTAGTCGGTCCGCATCACAGCGGAAAAACTACATTACTAAATAATTTAAATTTTGAAAATCTTTCTTCGAACGATGAAGAGATAAATTCTACTTGGAAACTATTTAAACAGGGAACAGTATTTGAATTTCCTTATGTGGATGAAACAGAAGATAAAACTAAATTCTGGTCATTTATTAGTGATCTATTTGTTTTTATTAAACCACGGCGACCATTGGATGGAATTATCATAACACTACCAGCTAATTACTTAACTGATGAAAGCATAAATATTACAAAACAGGCTCAAGACACATTTGAACGGATCTTCCAATTACAAAGGGACATTAACTTTCGTCTTCCGATATATATAATCGTAACAAAAACTGACTTAATTCCGGGGTTCCAAGAATTTGTTCACCTGCAACATAGTAATTCAAAACAACAAATTTTCGGATGGTCATGTCCTTATTCAATTAACACTTCTTTTTCAACTGAATGGATTAACGAAATATTCGATACGATAGATTCTGGTATCAGAAAAGCTATTTTTTATTTTTCTAGAAAAAGAAATGTTAATGAAAATTTAGAAAAAGCTGTTTTATTTGAAAATTATTTTGAAAAAATAAAACCAAACTTATCTAATTATCTTATATCAATGTTCAGAACTCATAATCCTCAAGATGGATTAATTTTCCGTGGAGTTTATTTTGTCGGTAAACAAAAAAAACAAATTATTTTCAATGCTGGATTGATTCAAGCGTCAGCACTTACTCCAGGAGTTAATGTGGATGCCAGTTTGAATCATCTCCATAATGATGATTTATGTTTTGCTCATGATTTATTCAAAGACAAAATTTTTAAAGAATATAATATTGCTTATCCTATATCTTCAAATACTATAGGCATGAGTAAAAATGAATATAGAAATAAAGCTATTTTTGCTGGTTCTACTTTGGCTTTATCAGTTGGATGGTTTATTGGTAACAATAATATTAAAGAAAGTATTAATAAATACTACTATGACTTGAATACAGTTAAAAAATCTTTACAAAAAATTCAATATTTAGAAAATACTTTACAAAAATCTGAGGATCAAATTTTAATAAATAATCAAGCATCTTCTCTTCTGCAAAATATGCCGGTGGTAAAAAAAGGAGATTTTTTCTCATTTTTTGTTCCTCAATCTTGGGTATCGAACATAGGAAACAATATAAAATCGACAATGGAATTAGTTTTTGATTCTGTAGTTGTAAAAGCTATGTATATAGATTTAAATTTCAATACAAAAAATATTTTGATAGCATCTTCAACCAAAGCAAAAAGTGTTACTCATAAACAGGATATTTTTGATATAAATAATTTTGATAGTTTTAAAAACCTTAAAGATATAGTTGAACGTATACAAAATATACAAAAAATAAGTAAAGATTATAATTCATTACGTTCTCTTGAAGATAGCAATAGTGTTGTGAATATTACAGAATCATTATTTAAAGATAAATTTGAAATCGCAGAAGAAATGAGAAGCCATGTGCCAAATAAAAAAATTATGCCTCCTAAATTTGATTTAGCGAATTTTCAAAATAATATAGAGAACAGTATTAAAACTTTATTTTCTAATTTCGTTAAAGATGCATTAGATCCTATAGTAGAAAAAATTTTAGCGAATGTTTCATCTGATATTGATAGATTCTACAATGCGGGGAAAAATATCCAGGTAAAATATAATGTACAGGATTTAGCAAAACTTTATAATAAACTAGAATTAGTTGAAGATATTTTCAACAATAAAAATTTTAACTGGATTTATAAAGAGACCTTTCAACCATCATCCGAATATATTCAGTTAATTCAGAAAATACAAAATACGAATATCATGAGTTCTTATAATTTAAGAGAGCTACAAAATTCAGCAAATTCAGAATTTTTTAAATATAAAAATGAATTATCAGAATATAAATCTAATATCACAGGTAAATTGTTAAATGAACTAAAACCATCTGAGGGATTTTTACAATTAAAACAAGAAATAAAAACTTTATTAAGTATGCCTTTTATATGTGTGATACCAGGAGAGCATTATTCTTCTGATATTCCTATTGATAAAATGTTAATATGGGATATAAAAAGGCTAAAAGAGCTTTCTGATTTAGTTGATAAATATAATGAATTTTCAGATAACTTGCCTGATGGTATGCTAGCAAACCATTTTGATTTACATAAAACTATAGCAAAAAAATGCTTTTACTCTACAATTAAAGCAATGTTAGGAAATGCTGAAATTTTAGATGATTTACCTATGGGAACATCTAGAACATTATTAGAATCTTCATATAAAAAACAGGCAATTAACATTCGAAATGTTTCAATTACATTACCAAAAATTATAAAAATTTTAGATGAAATCGTATATGAAGATAATCAACGTGACTTTGGATTTTCTCAATTAATTATTTCACAATATACCTTATTATTAGAAAAAATTGATGCACTTTTCAACTTAGAAAAACCATATTCTACTAATGAAGCATTATTCGATGATTGGAATGGTAGTGGCAATCCAAAATTTATGAGTATGAATAATAAAGAATCTGTAAAACAATATCTAAGTGCCCAATTTGAAAGAATAAAATTTTTAGCAAAAGATCTTGCTGCTCCTGTTGTAGAATTATTAACAATTCCAAGTATTTTTGATAAAATTAGAGATAAAAGATTGATAAATAAATGGAAAGAAATTATTTCCAATGTGGATGATTATGAAAATCAGAAACCAGGAAATTCTATAGCTGCATTAGAAGGATTTATTACAGAGAATTTATCTCAAGTTTCGTTAAATAATTTTGACGAAAAAGGAGAAATTCAAGATATGTCTCAAAATGATAGTGATTACTTCTTATCTAAACGTTCCAATGTAGCAAAATCATTAATTTCACGAGCAGATATAGTACGATATGATAAGGCCGTAGCTGCTTATAACGAAATTCATCAATTTTTCAATAAAAACTTAGCAAATAGATTTCCTTTTGGAATATCAGATAATGAAACTAATGTTTCAGATATTGAAGAATTTATTTCTATTTATGAAAATATACCTTCTGATAATTATAAGATATTAGAAACAAATAAAGATAAGAAGGGTATTAATAACGAAGTCTTTGATTTTATAAAATCACTATCTTCTGTAATTCCATTTCTAAAGCTCTGGGTTCAACAAACTAAAAGCTCTGATCCAAATAAATGTCCAATATGCTTTAATGTTTTGCTTAGACCTTTTGCTAACATGGAAGTCATGACATCGGCTGTAATAGATAGAATCATGACTATAAATAATGTACAAGTAAAGGATAATGCTAATATTGCTTTTTTCAATGATGATAAGATAAACGTATCATTCGGTTGGGTTGCTTCCGCTGATGAAACTCCGGATAGTACAAAATCAGCGGGGATTTTAAAAGTAGAAGGAAATAAAGCGATATTTTCCTATAATGGACATTGGGCTATGTTCAAACTTATAGAAGAACACAAAATGGATAAAAATATCGAATACCCAAACGGTATCACCTTACAATTTGAAGTTCCGATAGTTGCAAAAAACGAAAATAATAGCTCTCTAACTTCAAAAATGGTATTCAAAATTACCCCTTTGAAAAGAGATGGTGATAAACTTGAACCATTATTATGGCCAAAATTCCCTAAAATTTGTCCTGATTTATACAATCAATCTACTACTCCACAAAATATTAATAACAATATGATAAATAATCCTGTTGTAAATAATATATCTTTTGATCAATAAGGTGCTTAATATGAATATTAATGAATTATTATTACCAATATCTAAGGAAAATATCTGTGGAACTTATTTGCTTTATGATGACGTTTATGATCAAATTAAAGAACTTCGTAGAGAGGATGACGCCCAGCTTTCCCAAGGCATATGGCAAACAGAAATAAAAAAAGCAAATTGGCCTGAAGTATATAAGTTATGTTATGAGTTATTAAAAACAAAAACAAAGGATCTACAGATAGCAATTTGGCTAACAGAATCACTTATTGCAGAAAAAGGATTTACAGGATTAAACGAAGGTTTAGAACTTATTCAAAAATTATGTGAAAAATTTTGGGATAATATTTTTCCTAATATAGATAAACAAAATAATAATTATTCATATCGTTTATCCCCCATATTATTTTTAGCTGATAAATTTCCGGAACGTATAGTATTAATTCCTTTAACTAATAGAGATGAACCTATATCATATTCTTTATCAGATTGGATGGCCGCTAGACATAATTTACAAGTCAAAAACTATAAAGGTATATCGTTAAAAAATATTGGCAAACAAATTGCTGCAACGCCTATAGAAATATTCCAAGAAACTAAACAACAAATACAAATTTCATTACAACTATTACGAAATATTCGTAATTTTTTAGATGAAAAGTGTAACAATGAATCCCCTAGTTTTAAGCAACTTTTTGATATTTTAGAAGATATACAAAGAATTACTGAAAAAAATATAGAAATAAAAAATAAGCAAGGCACTAGACATATAAATAATACTAAAGTATTAGATATAAAAACGGATGAAGTGAATAAAATTATAGAAGAATCTGTTATAAATCAAGGAAACACTAAAACTTCTTCTGAATCTACTCCAACAATAGAACAAGCATACAACGCTCTTAATGAAATTGCTGTTTTTTTAGAAAAAAAACAACCTCAAAGTCCTGCATCTACATTAGTAAAAATAGCTTATGAAATTGGAAAAAAAAGTTTTCAAGAATTATTAAAATTGAATATGGACAGCGGAGTTTCTGTACTAAATACCATATCAGAATTATATAAAATATTTCATCAGAAAAATGAAGAAAAGAATCCTTTAAATGAATTTCCATCCATTAATAAAATGATATAGTATGAGTGATGTAAAATGTTATATAATATCAGCATATAAACAAATGGTGATAATATGTTAAAACAATTAGCAATAATTCCTGCCTTTTTTTTATGTTGTGGATGCGATCCAGTGACTCTTATTGTCGGTGGAACTGCTGTCGTCGGAACCGCCACAGTTAGAGATAAAGAAGGAGCAACTGGGCAAATTTCAGATGCATATTTAAAGAAAAAAATAGAGACAGCACTTTATAGAAAAGATCCAAAATTGTTCGATAGAATTGAATTGGCAGTAAAACATGGTATCGTTGTTGTTATAGGTAGTTTTGATGATCAATCACAATGTGATACTGCCATGGAAATAGTAAAATCTGTAAAGTCAGACGATGTTTATGACGAAACCAAAGTTGAACCTCAAGCGAAAATAGGAACCTTTGCGGAAGATGCTGCAATTACGACAAGAATTTCAAGCGCGTTAACTTTTGATGGAAATGTATCTTCTTTAAATTATGATTTAACAACAGTAAATGGTGTTGTTTACATTTGTGGAACCGCTATGTCGGTTTATGAAAGAGATGTCGTATTAAATCATGCAAGAACGACATCAGGTGTAAAAAAAGTTGTATCATATATTAAAATAAATAATAATGGTAACAAGGATAACTGATGTATGCTTGTGTAAAAACAGTTGCTTTTTTCGGAGTTTCAACTGTAGAAGTAGATGTTCAGGCTCAGGTGTTAAATGGTATTCCATCTTTTAGTATTGTCGGGTTACCTGATAAAACTGTAGCTGAATCTAGAGAAAGAATTAGATCTAGTTTATATTCTATGGGCATTGCTCTACCATCTAAAAGGATAACTGTTAATCTTGCTCCAGCTGATGTTCAAAAAGAAGGAAGTCACTACGATCTTCCTATTGCTTTGGCATTACTTGTAGCAATGGATATAATATCACAAGAAGATATCATGAACGTAGTTGCGGTTGGAGAACTTTCGCTAACAGGAGAGATTTCTAAAGTTCTAGGAGTATTACCAGCAGCTATATTTGCAAAAAAATATGATAGAATGTTTGTTTGCCCTGAGTCATGTGCACAAGAAGCAATATGGGCAGGCGATAATTTAATATTAGCCCCGAAAAATTTAATATCTTTATTAAATCATTTTAAAGGACAACAATTGTTACCGAAAATTAATATTGATAGAAATAAAATAAACCAATTTGAAACAACATCATTTGGTTGTTTTAGTGAAATCAAAGGGCAATTACTTGCCAAAAGAGCAATAGAATTAGCGGCTGCAGGAAATCATAATATTTTAATGCTAGGCCCTCCTGGAGTTGGTAAATCTATGCTTGCATCGAGAATCCCTAGTATTCTTCCACCAATGAATTCACAAGAATCTTTAGAGGTAACAATGATCCACAGTCTAGCGGGACAAATGAATGATTATGGATTAATTTTACAAAGACCATATAGAGCGCCTCATCATTCTGCATCATTACCAGCATTAGTCGGTGGAGGAAATAATGCAAAGCCTGGTGAAATTTCGTTAGCTCATAATGGAGTTTTATTTTTAGATGAATTACCTGAATTTTCACGTGCGGCATTAGAATCACTTAGACAACCTCTTGAAAATGGTAATATAACTATTGCAAGAGCAAACAATCATGTTACTTACCCAGCAAAAATCCAATTAGTCGCTGCAATGAATCCTTGTCGTTGTGGTTATCTTGGTATTCAGTCAAAAGAATGTTCTAAGGCTCCACGTTGCGGTCAAGAATATTTAAGAAAAATTTCAGGTCCGCTATTAGATAGGATAGATATATATATTGATGTCCCTGAAGTAAAAATAAAAGATTACTGTCAAAACAAATCAGAATTAGAAACGAGCAAAATTATTCGAGAAAGAGTAATAAAAGCAAGAAAAATTCAAAGTGAAAGATATGGAGAAGGAAAAACAAATGCAAATGCTCAAGGAAATGATTTAGAAAAATACTTATCAGATTCCGCAAGAAAAATTCTATTTGCTTTTATCGATAAAGCTCAAATTTCCGCAAGGGGATTTTATAGAATTCTAAAATTATCTCGTACCATCGCTGATTTAGCAGAAAGTGAAACTATTGCTGAAGAACATATCGCTGAATCTATTGAATATCGTAGAATAAATTAAATTTTACAATATACTAAAAGTGTAAATATGCATAAAACAAAATTAAGTTGATGTGTTACACTTCACAAGTGGAAAAGCATAGATAATGATTATTAGATAAAATTCAAGAAAAGACATTTAAAAAACAACTAAAAATTTGGGTTAAAGCAGGAATTTATGATAGTTTGATAAGATATAGAGTTATCGAATTTTTTGAAGAAATGGAATTTTGGTGTTTTAAAAATAAGAAAACATATTGGGACACTAATGCTGGTAAGCTAAAGCCATTGTTTAATTGCTCTACCAAAGGAACAGTTTCTAAAAGATTAAAAATTGTGATACAATTAAATTGCTTAAAATAACCATTTGATTTAATTGAATATTTATATATTTTTTTACAATTGCTTAAAAAACAATGAAAAATAAGCTTTATTTTATATTGAAAAATCAATATT